>DAIUEL010000132.1:0-3100 GCA_036845145.1 Rhodanobacteraceae bacterium
GTGGGCGAGGCCACGATCCCGCAGATCCAGCACATCAACGCGTTCCTCGGCATCGACGAGGACGAGCTGATGCGCTTCACCCACGGCACGTACAAGCTCGGCGTGCAGCTCAACGACTGGGGACGCGTGGGCGATTCGTACCTCCACGCGTTCGGCGATGTCGGGCTGCCATTGGGCCTGCTGCCATTCCACCACTACTGGCTGCGCAGCCGCGCGCGCGGCGACGCGCATTCGCTGTGGGCGTATTCGTTGAATGCAGTCGCGGCCGCGTCGAACAAGTTCGCGCGGGTGGACAAGGTGCCGAACACGCCGCTGGGCGGCATTCGCTACGCCTACCAGTTCGATGCCGCGCGTTATGCGCGCTACTTGCGCGAACGCATCCCGGAAGGCGCGGTGAAGCGCATCGAAGGCAAGGTCGTCGAGGTGAAGCTGCGCGGCGAGGACGGATTCGTCGAATCGCTGCGGCTCGAAAACGGCGCAACCATCGAAGGTGATTTCTTCATCGACTGCTCGGGCTTTCGCGGCCTGCTGATCGAAGGCGCGCTGAAGACCGGCTACGAAAACTGGCAGCACTGGCTGCCGTGCGACCGTGCGCTTGCGGTGGCCAGCGCGCGCACCACGCCGATGCGGCCCTACACGCAGGCATTCGCGCGCACGGCCGGCTGGCAATGGCGGATCGCGCTGCAGCATCGCACCGGCAACGGCCACGTGTACTGCAGCCGCTTCATCAGCGACGACGAGGCCGCGGCGCAGCTGCTCGCGAATCTCGAGAGTGAACCGCTGGAAGATCCGCGCCCGCTGCGCTTCGTCACCGGCATGCGCAAGCTTCAATGGAACCGCAACTGCCTCGCGCTGGGTCTGGCCGCCGGTTTCATGGAGCCGCTGGAATCGACCAGCATCCACCTGGTGCAGTCAGGCATTGCGCGCCTCCTCGGCATGTTCCCGGACAAGCATTGCGATCCGTTGCTGGTCGATCAATACAATCGCCAGACGCGCTTTGAATACGAGCGCGTGCGCGATTTCCTGATCCTGCACTACAAGGCCACCGAACGCAGTGATACTCCGTTCTGGCGGCAGTGCGCGGCGATGGAGGTGCCGGAAGAACTCGCGCGCCGCATCGCGCTGTTTCGCCGCACCGGATTGATCTTCCGCGAGGCCGACGAACTGTTCACCGAAACCGGCTGGCTGCAAGTGATGCTGGGCCAGCGGATCGAGCCCGCGCATTACCACCCGCTGGCCGATGACCTGGAAGACGCGAAATTGCAGGCGTTTCTTTCCGACATTCGTACGTTGGTCGCGCGCGCGGTGGAGCGGCTGCCGTCGCACGACGATTTCGTGGCGCGCACCTGTGCGCCGCCCCGCGGGCCTGCGGATGTTGATAAGCGGGTGAATGCATGAGACAGGCGCTTCGTCATTCCGGCCTTGGATTGGCCGGGAGCCGGTGTCGAGGACGGAAAGCGATGTGGAGCGCACCGTGACGCGGTTCGGGATTGGCATCGCCGCGCTGCTGGCTGCAATGACGTGGTCCACCCCGGGTTTCGCCGCTGCACCGGCACTACCAACCGCCCATGGCAACAAGCCTGTATCCGGGGTGTACTACGAAATCTTCGTGCGCAGTTGGTATGACACCAATGGCGACGGCATCGGCGACCTGAATGGCGTTACCGCCAAGCTCGATTACCTGCAATCGCTGGGGGTCAGCGGGATCTGGCTGATGCCGATCAATCCGTCGCCCAGCTACCACGGCTACGACATCACCGACTACCGCGCGATCAATCCGCAGTACGGGACGATGGCGGATTTCGAGCGGCTGGTGCGCGAGGCGCACAGGCGCGGTATCCGGATCGTGATGGACCTGGTGATCAACCACACCAGCAATCGGCATCCATGGTTCCAGGCTGCGCGCGATCCGCACGGCAAGTACCACGACTGGTACACGTGGGCCACGCCAAAAACCGATCTGAAGGCGATCAGCGCCACCGGCGGTTTCGCATGGCACGCGCTGCCGGATGGGGAAAACTATCTCGGCGTGTTCACGGACGAGATGCCCGATTTGAACTACGAAGACCCGGCCGTGCGCAGGGAAATGATCGATGTCGGCAAGTTCTGGCTCAAGAAGGGCGTGGACGGTTTTCGCCTCGACGCCGCGCAACACGTGTATCTCGATTTCGAAACCGACTGGGACAGCACCTCGGTGCTCAGGAAAAATCTCGATTGGTGGCGCGAGTTCCATCGCGGCATCGATGCGGTCGATCCGCACGCGTGGCTGGTCGGCGAGGTGTGGCAGCAGTACCCGGACCAGCTCGCGCCGTGGATGGGTGCGCTGGATGCCACGTTCGATTTTCCGCTCGCGGCGCGCCTGATCGAAAGTGCAAAGACCGAGACCGACCGCGATGTCGGCGCGACCCTGCAGCGCATCGGCGATGACTACCGCGCCGCGGGGCACGGCCGCTTCGATGACGCGCCGCTGCTGTCCAACCACGACACCGAACGCGTGATGAGCCAGCTCGACGGCAATCCGGATCACATGCGCGTGGCCGCCGCGATGCTGCTGACGCTGCCGGGCCATCCCTTCGTCTATTACGGCGAGGAACTCGGGATGCGCGGCCAGAAACCCGACCCGCACCTGCGCGAACCGATGCGCTGGTATCGCACCGGCAAAGGCCCGGGCGAAGCGACGTGGGAAGGCTGGAGCGCGGGCGATGGTCCGAACCTTTCCGTGGAGGCCGAGGAACCGGATCGCGGTTCACTGCTCAATTGGTACAGGAAGCTGATCGGCTGGCGGCGCGATGTTCCCGCGCTGCGCGACGGCACGGCGCGCGCCTGGCGCGACAGCAACATGCAGGTTGCCGCGTGGGAACTTTACGACGCGCACGGTGACGTGCTGGTGCTGCACAACCTTTCCAGCAAGGCGCAAACGATCGAACTGCCTGCGCAACGGTTCCACACGTTGGTCAGGCACAGTCGCACAGACACGTCGATCGATGGCGGCCGATTGGAATTGCCGCCATACGGAAGCGCGATCCTGCAGTGAAAAGAATGTACTGGCGTGCCTCTCTTTGCATCATTCCGGGGCCTCCCGCGCTGTTTGCGGGCGGAA
>DAIUEL010000132.1:3200-7849 GCA_036845145.1 Rhodanobacteraceae bacterium
TGGCAAAATTCCGCGTGCACGCACTCATGATTTTGTTGCTGGCCGGCTTCGTCCCGGCCGGCCACGCATCCGTCACGCTGGAGCTGCGCAGCGTCGATGCGCAGAGCTTCGAACTCGCCCAGGACGACGGCACGATTTCGGTGCAGATGACTGCGCCCGGCGTGCTGCGCGTGCACTACCTGCCGATGGACAACAAGACCCCGCCCAGCCTGGTGATGGATCCGCAGCGCGCACCGGCGACGACGTTCAAGCCGGATGTGTCGCGGCATGGCGGAGTGGTGACGTTGCGCTCGAAGCGGATGGTCGTGGACTGGAACCCGGAGTCCGCAACGTTGTCAATCGCCGACGCACAAGGCCACACGCTTTTGCGCCAGCCCGACCTGATGGCGCTCGCCCAGGAGCGCATCGCTCTCGAACACGCATCCGGCGACGCGTTCTACGGCATCGGCGGCTTCGAAGCGAACCAGCCGGCCACCGCCGGGTTGCTGCGCAGCGGCAAGTGGGTGGCGCAGGCCGGCAAGCAGGGCCACGCCGGCGCGCCGTTCGTGTGGAGCACCAGGGGTTACGGCGTGCTGGTGGATTGCGACGGCGCGGATTTCGATCTTGCCGATGAGCGCATTACCGTCACCGACTTCAAACGTCCCGACGCCGATTACTACATCCTGGTCGGCACGCCCGAGGAGCTTTTCGGTGAATTGTCGAAGCTCAGCGGCCCCGCGCCGCTGTTCCCCAAATGGGCGATGGGCTTCACCAACAGCCAGTGGGGCATCGACCAGAACGAGCTGCTGGATATCGTCAAGACCTATCGCGCCAAGCACATCCCGCTCGACAACTTCACGCTCGATTTCGATTGGAAGGCGTGGGGCGAAGGGGACTACGGCGAGTTCCGCTGGAATCCTGAAAAATTCCCGGGCGGCCCCAGCGGCGAGCTGGCGAAGATGCTCGCTGCCGAAGGCGTACACCTGACCGGCATCATGAAACCGCGCCTGCTGCTGGGCACGGCCGAGGGTGACTACGCCACCGCGCACGACCTGTGGATTCCGGGCGAGCAGGCCTATCCGGAATACTTCTCGCACAAGCAGGCCAAGGACGTCGATTTCGACAAACCCGAAGCGCGGCGCTGGTTCGCCGGTCTCGCGATGAAGTACGGCTTCGACAAGGGCATCGTCGGCTGGTGGAACGACGAAGCCGACGTGTACGGCAAGGACGGCACGCTCACGTCGAACACGCAATTCCTCAACATGCAGCGCGCGCTGTACGACGCGCAGCGCGCGCAGAGCGACCAACGCGTGTGGTCGATCAACCGCACCTTCTGGCTGGGGTCGCAACGTTACGCGTACGGCATGTGGTCGGGCGACATCGACACCGGTTTTGAAAGCATGGCTGCGCAGCGCGCGCGCATGTTGAGCGCGATCGAAGTCGGTGAGGCGAAGTGGGGCATGGACGGCGGCGGCTTCAACGGCCATCCGTCCGACGAGAACTATGCGCGCTGGATCGAGTTCGGCGCGTTCACCCCGATCTTCCGCGTGCACGGCACCTTCAATGAGAAACGCCAGCCGTGGCGCTATGGCCCAATCGCCGAAGCCGCCGCCACCGCTGCGATCCGATTGCGGTATTCACTGATCCCGTACATCTACGCGTACCAGCATTCGGAATACGCGCACGGCGTCGGCTTGGTGCGGCCACTGACATTCGGCTGGCCCGATGATCCGAAGGTGCGCGACGACGTCGATGCCTGGATGTTCGGGCAATGGCTGCTGGTGTCGCCGGTGGTCGAGCAGGGCCAGGCGACGAAACGCGTCTATCTTCCGGCGGGCAAATGGACCGACTGGTTCACGGGCAAAACCTACGCGGGCGGACAAACCATCGACGTTCCGGTGGACACCAACACCTGGCGCGACATCCCGTTGTTCATCCGCGACGGCGCGATCATTCCGATGCAGCCGGTGGTGGATCACGTGGGCCAGCATCCGGTCACGACCGTGACGGTGCAGGTGTTCCCGTCGGACCACGCCACACACTTCGACTATTACGACGATGATGGCGAGACCTACGCGTACGAGAAGGGCGCATGTTTCCTGCAGCGCCTCGCGGTGCAGCGCCGCGGCGATGATGTGACATTTCGCGCTGAAGCGCCTGCCGGCAGCTACAAACCGGCGCTGGAGCACTGGCTGGTGAAGGTGCACGGCATTGCTGCAGGATCGGTCACGGTGCAGGACATCGCGCTCAAGCATTACGCGAACGAATCGGCACTGGAATCCGCGGCCGGCCAAGGCTGGTCCACCGGCCATGATCGCTACGGCGCCTTCACGCTGCTCAACCTCGATGCCGGCGTGGCGCGCGAAACGACCCTGCGCGGCGTCTCCAAACATTGACGACCTGCGCATCGTGGTGTGCAGCCGTCGCCGTGTTGGTCCCCCCGCCATGGCATCGACGGCCCGGTTCCTGAATCGTGCTGGACGCGCGCCCGCAACCCCGGCAGACTCGGCAATGTAAACGTTTACAGCCAAGCCGATGGCGGGGAGTGGGCATGAAGGTCCGGAAGCTTTCGAGTGGATTCGCGCTGCTCCTGGCGCTTGCGATGTGCATGGTCGCCAGCCTTGCCATCGCCGCGTCGCCTGCGCAAACCGTTCACCTGAAGCTGGATGCCGCCGCGCAGGGCACGCCGTTCCCGCACTTCTGGGAGCAGATGTTCGGCTCGGGGCGCGCGGTGTTGTCGCTGCGCGACGATTACCGCAAGGATCTCGATGCCGTGCACGCGGCCACCGGCTTCAAGTACGTGCGCTTCCACGGCATCTTCGATGACGACGTCGGTCTGGTGACTCGCGATCGGGACGGCAAGATTTCCTACAACTTCTCCTATATCGACCAGATCTACGATGGCCTGCTGGCGCATGGGGTAAAGCCGTTCGTGGAACTGGGCTTCATGCCGGAGGCACTGAGTTCCGATCCCTCGAAGCGTCACTCGTTCTGGTATCGCCCCAACGTGATGCCGCCGAAGAGTTACGCCGAGTGGGACGCGATGATCAAGGAGTTCGCGCGGCACCTCGTCGATCGTTACGGCATCGACGAAGTCGCGAGCTGGTATTTCGAGGTGTGGAACGAGCCCAATATAGATTTCTGGGGCGGCGACCCCAAGCAGTCGACGTACTTCGAACTGTACGACCATACCGCGCGCGCGCTGAAAGCGGTGAGCCCGAGGATTCGCGTGGGCGGTCCCGCGACGGCGCAGGCTGCGTGGGTTCCGGCGTTCCTCGAACACGTCCACAAGGCGGACGTGCCGGTGGATTTTGTCAGCAGCCACGTGTACGGCGACGACACCTCGCAGAACGTGTTCCATGACGATCGCCCGGTCTCGCGGGCCGACATGGTGTGCAAGGCGGTGGACAAGGTGCACAAGGAAATCCTGGCCTCGCCATCTCCCGAACTGCCGCTGGTCTTCAGTGAGTACAACGCGTCGTACGCGAACCTGCCGAACGTCACCGACACCGTGTTCATGGGGCCGTGGATGGCGAACACGATCCGCGAATGCGGGGGCAAGATTGCGATGATGAGCTACTGGACGTTCTCCGACGTGTTCGAAGAGCAGGGCGTCGTGCGCACGCCGTTCTACGGCGGCTTCGGGCTGATCGCGGAAGACCGCATCGAGAAGCCCGCATTCAACGCATTCGCGATGCTGCACCGGCTGGGCGACGTGCGTTTGCCATTGAAGTCCGACAGCGCGCTCGCCACGAAGCGCGCCGACGGCACGCTGGTGCTGGCGCTTTGGAATTACGCGCCACCGGTCGGCGATGGGGCCACGTACACGCCGGGCCCATCGAAGGGCGAGGTCAGGCATTTCGACGTGGACGTGTCGCATCTGGCGAAGGGCGTCGGCGCCACGGTGTGGCGGCTGGATGAGCAGCACGGCAACGCGGTCGCGTTGTTCGACAAGATGGGCCGCCCGGCATTCCCGAGCCGCGAACAGATCGAACAGTTGCGGGCGGCCGGCAAGGAGTCGCCGCCGCAAAAGCTCGCGGTGCATGACGGCCGTCTGAAGCTGGACATCCCGCCGCAAGGCCTGGTCGTGGTGGAATTGCGTTGATGGCGGCGCGGCGCGTCCCTGAACCACGCAGGTTGCGGCGACTGCTTGCCTCGTCTTTGATGATGGCTTGCGTGTCGTCGTCAGGACTTGCCTTGGCAACTGCTGCGACAGCGCCCGGACGTGCCCGCGTCGATTGGCAAGACCGGACGGCGGTCATGCAGTCGAGCGCCGAGGGCACATATGCGTTGCGCGGTACGTTCGGCGAGCGGACGATCGCGGCACAGCCGCGCAGCGTGCGAACCGCCAGCGTGCTGTTCGACGGCTTGTTTGCGATGGCGCAGGACGACCTGGCACAGGATTCCATCACCGAAATCCACGACGGCGCGTACGACCACGACCGCGCGATTCCGTGCCACTGCTTCGAGACCGGGGAGAAGTGGCCATACGTGTGGACGCGCGACCTTTCGTATTCGGTCGACCTGGGCCTGTGGCGTTACGATGCCGCGCGTTCGCGCAACGGCTTGCTGTTCAAGCTGTCCGGCGTGCGCGCAAAAGGTGTTCCGCAGGGCCTGTATCCGATGCAGGACACCGGCTCGGGCGGAAGCTGGCCGATCAGCACCGACCG
>DAIUEL010000133.1:0-7631 GCA_036845145.1 Rhodanobacteraceae bacterium
CAACAAGGCGCACGCTACGGAAGCAAAGGCGCTGGGTTCCGGATCGCCGCTGCGCTGCGTCCGGAATGACGGTCAGCTGAGCGCGCCGTGGCAGTGCTTGTACTTCTTGCCAGATCCGCACGGGCAGGGATCGTTGCGGCCGACCTTGGGGCCTGCGCGCACGATGGGAGCCGCAGTGGCGGTGGCGGCCGCGCCTTCCAGGGCTTGCGCGTGCCCTGCGCCCATTTCGGCGCCGGGTTGCGGAGGCGCATCGAAGCCGCCGGTTTGCGCGTGCTGGAATTCCATCGCGCGGGCGGCAGCGATGCGGCGCTGCTCGGCTTCCATCGCGGCAACTTCTTCCTCGCTGCGGATGCGCACGCGCGCAAGCGTCTGGATGAGTTCGCGCTTGATGCGCTCCAGCATGTCCTCGAACAGGCGGTAAGCCTCGCGCTTGTATTCCTTCTTGGGATCGATCTGCGCGTAGCTGCGCAGGTAGATACCCTGGCGCAGGTAATCCATATTGGCAAGGTGGTCCTTCCACGCGCCGTCCACCACGGTCAGCATCACGTGTTTTTCCAGCGCGCGCATCACTTCGGCGCCGACTTGCTGTTCCTTGGCCGCAAACACGCTGTCGGCGGCTTCCACCACGTGGCGATGGATGGTTTCGGCATCGGCCTCCTCGTGGCTTTCCATCCAATGCGTCAGGTCGAGGTCCATGCCGAAATCGGAAACCAAAGCCGATTGCAGGCCGGCGAGGTCCCATTGGTCGTCCACGGTATTGGACGGTACGTATTGCTGCGCGACCGATTCGAACACGGCCTGGCGAATGTCGGTCACGGTTTCGGCGACGTCTTCCGATTCCAGCAGTTCCAGGCGCTGCTTGTAGATGACCTTGCGCTGGTCGTTGGCGGTGTCGTCGAACTCCAGCAGCTGCTTGCGGATGTCGAAGTTGTGCTGCTCGACCTTGCGCTGGGCCTTCTCGATCTGGCGGCTGACGAGCCGGTCTTCCAGCGCGTCGTCTTCCTTCATGCCGAAGCGCTGCATCCAGCGCACCAGCCCTTCACCGCCGAAGATGCGCATCAGGTTGTCTTCCAGCGACAGGTAAAAACGCGAGGAACCCGGGTCGCCCTGGCGGCCGGAACGGCCGCGCAACTGGTTGTCGACGCGCCGCGATTCGTGGCGTTCGGTGCCGACGATGTGCAGACCGCCGGCTTCGAGCACCTTTTCATGGCGTTGCTTCCATTCGGCCTTGACGCGCTGCTTGTCGGCATCGGTGGCATCGGCAGGAAGCTCCGCCAGCGCGGCATCGAGGCTGCCGCCCAGCACGATGTCGGTGCCGCGACCGGCCATGTTGGTGGCGATGGTGACGGCGCCCGGCATGCCGGCCTGTTCGACGATCTTCGCCTCGCGTTCGTGTTGCTTGGCGTTCAGCACCTGATGCGGAATGCCGGCCTTCTTGAACAGGTTTGCCACCAGTTCGGAGACCTCGATCGACGCGGTACCGACCAGCACCGGCTGGCCACGTTCGTGGCACTCGCGCACGTCTTCCATCACCGCGTTGAACTTGGCTTCGGGCTTCAGAAACACGAGGTCGGCGTTGTCCTTGCGGATCATCGGCTTGTTGGTCGGGATCACCACCACGTCCAGACCGTAGATCGAGTTGAATTCGAACGCTTCCGTATCCGCCGTGCCGGTCATGCCGGACAACTTGTCGTACATGCGGAACAGGTTCTGGAAGGTGATGGTGGCCATCGTCTGGTTTTCGCGCTGGATCGGCACGCCTTCCTTGGCCTCGACGGCCTGATGGAGGCCTTCCGACCAGCGCCGGCCCGGCAGGGTGCGGCCAGTGAATTCATCGACGATGATGATTTCGCCATCGCGCACGATGTAATCGACATCGCGCTGGTACAACGCGTGCGCGCGCAGCGCCTGGTTCAGGTGATGCACGACCGCGAGATTACGCGCGTCGTACAGGCTGGAATCGGCCTCCAGAATGCCGGCCTGGGTCAGCAGTTCCTCGGCATGGCCCATGCCTTCTTCGGACAGGTGCACCTGCTTCTGCTTTTCATCGACGTAATAGTCGCCGGGCTCCGGCGCTTCGCCCGGCAAAGGCTCCTTGGCCTGCCGGGTCATGTGCGGTACGACGCGGTTGACGCGGATGTACAGCTCGGGCGAATCTTCGGCCGGGCCGGAAATGATCAGCGGCGTACGCGCCTCGTCGATCAGGATCGAGTCGACCTCGTCCACGATCGCGTAATGCAGGCCGCGCTGGTAGCGCTGGTCTTTCGACACCGCCATGTTGTCGCGCAGGTAATCGAAGCCGAATTCGTTGTTGGTGCCGTAGGTGATGTCGGCGCCGTAGGCCTCGGCCTTGTCGGACATCTCCATGCCCGGCCACACCACACCCACCGTCAGTCCGAGGAAGTTGTAGACCTTGCCCATCCACTCCGAGTCGCGCTTGGCGAGGTAGTCGTTGACGGTGACGACGTGCACGCCCTTGCCTTCCAGCGCGTTCAGGTACACCGGCAGGGTCGCCACCAGCGTCTTGCCTTCGCCGGTGCGCATCTCCGCGATCTTGCCCTGGTGCAACACCATCCCGCCGATCAACTGCACGTCGTAGTGGCGCAGGCCGATCACCCGGCGGCTGGCTTCACGGACGACGGCAAACGCTTCGGGCAGGACCTTGTCGAGGCTCTCGCCGTTGGCTATCCGCTGCTTGAACTCGGCGGTTTTGTCGTGCAGGGCGACGTCGTCGAGCTTCTGAATCTCGGGTTCGAGCGCGTTGATGCGCGCCACGATTTTCGAAAGCTGCTTCAGCACGCGCTCGTTGCGGCTGCCGAAGACACTCGTCAGGATATTGGGCATCGGACTAGGATTCGCGATTCCGGGCTGCGGACGATATTCAATCGGACATCATAAAAGGACACGCCCGCCGCGCCTAGAGTTGGCGGCAAAACCGGCGGATTTCAAGGAAAGTCGCTTGGGCGGTTTGTGCCACGGTCACCGTGCGGACCAGCAGGCTCACTTCGCTAGCGGATAATCCACGACCTGCTTATGTAGGGCGGGTGATAATCCGCCGCGGGCGCTTTGGTGGCGGGATTACTCGCATCGTCCCTGATGCTCACCCATCGCTTACGCTCAGGGCCCGCCCCCAGCCGTCCCAATTCGTTCCAGGCCAATTTGTCGCTTGGCTACTCCTGCCCTACGCTTTCGGCGAGCTTACCTTCGCACGTACGCGATCGGGTTCATCAGCTTTCCGTCGTGCCACACCTCGAAATGCACGTGCGGACCGGTGGATCGGCCAGAGGTGCCGGCATCGGAAATCACTTCGCCCGCGTGCACGTGTTCGCCGACATGCGCCAGCAGCTTGCTGTTGTGCGCGTAGCGCGTCATGTAGCCGTCGCCATGGTCGATCTCGACCACCCTGCCATAGCCATCCCGCACGCCGGCGTAGGTGACCACGCCACCGGCCACCGCATGCACCTGCGAACCCCACGCCACGCCGATGTCCAGGCCCGGATGGAAACTCTCGCGGCCGGTGAACGGGTCGATGCGCTCGCCGTACGGGGAGGTGATGTAGCCGTTCTTGACGGGCATGCCGCTGGGGATCAGGGTGGCTGCGACCTCGCGGTCGGTCAGCAACGATTGCAACACGCCGAGCTGGGTTTGCTGGGCGTCGAAGCGGCGGCCCAGTTGCTCCATGCTGACGGAAAGGTCATACGGCAACGAGCGCGTGGGCGGCACGGCCACCTCGGGTCCGCCGAGGCCCGGCGCCTCGTTGAAATTGAATTCGGCGGGATCGAGCTTGCCTGCTACCACCAACCGCTGGCCCAGCGCATCGAGCCGGGCGGAATCGGCCTGCAATTCCCCCAGCTTGATGGCCATGTTGCGAATGTCGCGCTGGGCGTTTTCGCGCACCTGTTGCAACTCGGCCTTCTGTGCGGCGATCTGCTGGTGCATCGAATCCACCTGCGCCAGCGTGCGGCTGTTCGGGCTGACGGCCCATATTGCCAACGCGGCGGTGGCGACTGCACATGCGGCCAGGCCTGAAGTCACCCGCCAACACAGCCTGCGGTTGGCGATCCGGCGTTCGTCGAAATGGGCGTTGGACCACTCGCATCGGCGCGAACGCGCCACCAGTATCATGCCCATCTTGAGCGAACCGTCTGGATTTTCATTCGTCTTGTCTCCTGCCAAACCGCTGCCGCCTCGCGACACCCACGGCCCGACGCCTCTTGCACAATGCGCCCCGATTGCCGACCTTGCAGCAAGGGCACGCGAAGTTGACCGCACCAGCCAACGCATTGTTCCGCTGCTGCCAGCCCCGCTGCGCGAACACGTCAGCTTTGCCGGCGTGCGCAACGATCGCGTCCTGCTGCTGGTCGAATCGTCCGCCTGGGCCACGCGCGTACGCATGGAGCAGTCGCGAATCCTTGCCGCGGTGCATTCCCTGGGACTCGCCGCGAGCTCCGTCACGGCCAAGGTGATGCCGCTCTGGGCATCGGTCGACGGCTCCGCCGCCCCGCCACCGTTGACGCCGCGGGCCGCGCAAACCATCCGCGCTGCCGCGTCGGCCATCGCCGATCCGGACCTGCGCGCGCTGTTCCTGGAGCTTGCCGCCGCGGCGGAAAGTCCCCCGGCCAAGTGACCGCGCAGGCCGTCCGCCCCCTCATCCATCGGCGGAAGCAGAACTTATAACATGGGGACGGCGGCGTGTGCGGGTCGGAATCAGAAAAAAGTCACAAATCGTGAAATCCACCCAAAGCCGTAGGCCCGTCGGCGGGTTTACGTGCCTGTCGTCAAAAACGGGGGCAGTCGCCGCGCTGCACGTGGGATGCCCGGCCGTCGAACAGGCCAAGCGAGGGCGGGCTGGTGTGGGAAGCCTGGGCACGACGCCCCTTGCAGCACGCACTTTTCCTTGGAACAACACCTGAAGGCGCTATTGTGAAAAGTAGCGCAAAAAGCCATGCCCGAGGTGTCCGCTTTCGGTAACGCAGCGAAAGGCTTACCCCGGAACAACAACCGAAGCCGCTGTTGTTAGAAGTCAGGGCATGGATGCCCGTTCTGGAGTCGCCGGGCGCAAACCATGCTGGCGACCTTGCCATCGGGCGAGGCCGCGATCAGGGATGATCGCAATCAAACCGCCTGGGCGGGATGCGCGTACGAAATCGGCGCCAGCGCCGGATCGTCGAAAGTGACTTCTTCCCACGCCGACTTGTCGGCCAGCAGGGCGCGCAGCAACTGGTTGTTCAACTGGTGCCCGGACTTGTGGCCGTAGAACGCGCCGATCAGGCTATGGCCGAGAAGATAGAGGTCACCGATCGCGTCCAGAATCTTGTGCTTGACGAATTCGTCCTCGTAGCGCAGGCCATCCTCGTTCAGCACGCGGTAGTCGTCGAGCACGATCGCGTTGTCCATCGAGCCGCCAAGCGCGAGGTTCTTTTCGCGCAGCATTTCGATGTCGCGCATGAAGCCGAAGGTGCGCGCGCGGCTGACTTCCTTGACAAACGATGTCGTCGAGAAATCGATTTCGGCCTTGGACGCGCGGCGCGAGAAGATCGGGTGCTGGAACTCGATCGAGAAACCGACCTTGAACCCGTCGAACGGCTCGAAGCGGGCCCACTTGTCGCCCTCCTCGACCTTCACTGGCTTCTTTATGCGGATGAAACGCTTGGGCGCGGACTGTTCCTCGATGCCGGCCGACTGCAGCAGGAACACGAAAGGACCCGCGCTGCCGTCCATGATCGGCACTTCCGGCGCCGACAAATCCACGTAGGCGTTGTCGATGCCGAGGCCGGCCATCGCCGACAGCAGATGCTCGACCGTACCCACGCGCACGTCATCCTTGATGAGCGTGCTGGAAAGGCGCGTATCGCCGACGTATTCGCAACGCGACGGAATGCTGACCGGCTCGGGGAGATCGGTGCGGCGGAACACGATGCCGGTATTGACCGCCGCCGGACGCAGGGTCATGTACACCTTCTCGCCCGTGTGCAGACCGACGCCCGTCGCGCGGATCACGTTTTTGAGCGTGCGCTGCTTGATCATTTTTCGTTGGAATCCTGTTAGGACAACGCTAAAACGTGGGCGATGCTACCACGGTTGACAGTCCGAATAAAGTGGACTGTTAGGTTTAGTTAATCCTTCCGGGTGCCGAGCGTGACGATCGTCACGGGGGCGCCCGACCGATGAGCCCAGTCTGACCCGCAACCCCCACGGCGACTTCCGACCGCGACGGGGAGCGCAGGTTCCCGGCCGTGGTAAAAATTGGGCGGGAAACTGCCCGCACTGCCGGAGGACGGGAGTTCCGGCAATGCGGGTTGAAGCACCTTCCACGCCACGAAGCGGCTGTTGTGGAAGGTCAGGCCACGGAAGCCGTGCTGGTCCGTCAGCCAGGCAAAACAACCCTGGCCGCCGTGTCGGCCATCGACATGGCGATCAGGACGATCGCACTAGTCCGCTTGGCGACGCAAAAACGCCGGGATGTCCAGGTAGTCGTAACCAGGCGCGACCTCTTTTTCTGGCTTGGCGACCGGCGCCGGTTCCCGGCGGGCGGTCATCACCGGTTCCGGCTGGGCCGCGAAATCCACGATGCCGTTGTCGGTGCCGGTCCGGAGTACCCGCCGCGGCTGCGGCATCTCGACCATTTCCGGCTTGGCGACGGGCCGCAATTGCGGCTTCACCGCACGGTTGAGCCCGGTCGCGACTACCGTGACGCGCACGTCATCGGACAGGTCCGGATCGAGCGCGGTGCCCAGCACCACGGTCGCGTCCTCGCTGGCGAAGTCGTGTACCACTCGGCCGATCTCGTCGAACTCGCGCATCGTCAGGTTGGGGCCGGCGGTGACGTTGACCAGGATGCCGCAGGCACCCGAAAGGTCCACGTTCTCCAGCAGCGGATTGTTGATGGCCGCCTCGGCCGCCGCCTGCGCGCGGTCGTCGCCGCGGGCGGTGCCGGTGCCCATCATGGCCATGCCCATCTCGCTCATCACGGTGCGCACGTCGGCGAAGTCGACGTTGATCAGGCCCGGGCGGGTGATCAGGTCGGCGATGCCCTGCACCGCGCCCTGCAGCACGTCGTTGGCGGCCTTGAATGCATTCAGCAAGGTCACTTCGCGGCCGAGTACGGTCAGCAACTTTTCGTTCGGCACCGTGATCAGGGAATCCACCGATTGCGACAGATCCTCGATGCCCTTCAGCGCCACCTGCATGCGCCGGCGGCCCTCGAACGGGAACGGCTTGGTCACCACCGCCACCGTCAGGATGCCCTTCTCCTTGGCAAGTTGCGCCACCACCGGCGCCGCGCCGGTGCCGGTGCCACCGCCCATGCCGCAGGTGATGAACACCATGTCGGCGCCGTCCAGCACCTCGACGATGCGGTCGCGGTCCTCGAGCGCGGCCTGCCGGCCGATCTCGGGGTTGGCGCCGGCGCCGAGACCCTTGGTCACGGTTTCGCCGAGTTGCAGCGTGGTGCGTGCGCCGGAGCTTTTCAGCGCCTGCGCGTCTGTGTTGGCGCAGATGAATTCCACGCCGTCGATGGATGAATTGACCATGTGGCTGACGGCGTTGCCGCCACCGCCGCCGACACCGATCACCTTGATCACCGCATTGGGTGCGAGTTGTTCCACCAGTTCAAACATTGCCCGTCCTCC
>DAIUEL010000134.1:0-7577 GCA_036845145.1 Rhodanobacteraceae bacterium
TGGTGATCGTGCCCGAGCTGTTCCTGACGGCCGCGGCGTGCCTGGTGCTGCTGTTCGACGTGTTCATCAAGGACGACCAGCGCGACGCCACCCACTGGATGGCGATCCTGATCATGCTGGTCACGATCTTCACGGTGATCCATGGCCAGCCGCCGCAAACCGTCACCGCGTTCGGCGGCATGTTCGTGCGCGATCACATGGCCGAGATCCTGAAGGTGACCGTGCTGATCGCCACGATCCTGATGTTCGTGATGGCGCGGCCGTGGCTGAAGGACCGCAAGCTTTTCATGGGCGAGTTCTATTCGCTTTCGATGTTCTCGGTATTGGGCGTGATGCTGCTGGTGTCGGCCGGCAACCTGATCACGGTGTATCTCGGCCTCGAACTCTTTTCGTTGCCTGCCTTCGCGCTGGTCGCGTTGAACCGCGATTCAAAGCTGGCGTCGGAAGCCGCGATCAAGTTCTTCGTGCTGGGCGCGCTGGCCTCGGGCCTGCTGCTGTTCGGGATGTCGCTGATTTACGGCGCCACCGGCAGCCTCGACCTGCACACCATCTTTGCCTCGATCGGCACCACCCCGCACCCGCACCTGCTGCAGCTCGGGCTGGTGTTCCTGGTGGTCGGCATCGGTTTCGAATTCGGCGCCGTGCCGTTCCACATGTGGCTGCCCGACGTGTACGAGGGCGCGCCCACGCCGATCGCGATGTACATCAGTGCGGTGCCGAAGCTTGCCGCAGTCGGGTTGGCTTATCGCCTGCTCGAAGTGGGCATGGGCCCGCTGGCGGGCGACTGGACGATGATGCTGGCGATCATGGCGGCGCTGTCGCTGGTGATCGGCAACGTGGTCGCGATCGCGCAGGCCAACCTGAAGCGCATGCTGGCGTATTCCACCATTTCGCACATGGGCTTCGTGTTCCTGGGGCTGGCCAACCCCACGCCGGAAGGCTACTCGTCGGCGTTGTTCTATGCGGTGTGCTTCGCATTGATGGAAACCGTGGCGTTCGGCGTGATCCTGGCGCTGGCGCGCAAGGGTTTCGAGTGCGAGATGATCGATGACCTGAAAGGGCTGAACCGGCGTTCGCCCTGGTTCGCCGGCATGATGGCGATCTCGATGTTCTCGCTGGCCGGCATTCCGCCGCTGTGGGGTTTCGCCGCCAAGGTGTTGGTGCTGAAGTCCGCGATCGACGGCGGCATGCTGTGGCTCGCGATCGTCGCGATCATCTGCTCCATCATCGGGTTGTTCTACTACCTGCGCGTGGTCAAGGTGATGTACTTCGACGCGCCCGCCGAAGGCGTCGAGCCGCTGGCGCCCAAGTCCGACCTTGCGATGCGCTGGCTGCTGTCGATCAATGCGCTGGGCCTGATCGCGATGATCGGCTTCTCGGGCGTGCTGTTCGCGTGGTGCCAGCACGCGTTTGGCGCGTAGCCCGGCGCGTGCGTGCTACGGCGCGATCTGCGCCAGCTGCTTTTCCGTCAGTTCGCCGCTGATCGCGGTGCGGGAACCGCCGGCGCGGATCACGATGGTGCGCGGCAGTTCGCCGCCCCAAGCCGGATCGATCAGGAAATTGATGCGCGCGGGCGAAGGTTCGGTGTAGGCGCGCGCGGGATAATCCTGCATGCCCGCAGCTTCGAGCCGGTCCGCGATGCGCGCGCGTTGCGCGATGCTGTCGGTGGCGACGGTCACCAGCCGGATATGCCGCGGATGGGCACGCTGCAACTTCGCCAATGCCTGCATGTTGGGTTCGCAATATACGCAATCTAGCGACCACAACATCACGATTCGCTCGCCGCGTGCGGGCGGCTTCAGCAGGGCTGCGACATCGTCGGGGCCGAGTGGCTCGATGGCGATTCGGCCCGCGAACGCGATGGTGGCAACAGTCAGCAGCAGGATCGTCAGCAGGCGGCGCATCACGGCTCTCCCGCAGCAACGAGACGGAAACCGTCGGCGGTATTCCACGCCACGTAGGCGTGTGCGCCGCGCGTCAGCCATTGCGGCGAACCGACGGCGACCTTGGAACTTGCGATCGCACGCGCCGCGTCGAAGTGCGTGCCGCCGTCGTGCGAGACGCGCAGCATCAGCGAATAACCCTCGGCGCTGACCTGGTTCCATGCAATCCAGACGTTCCTGCCGTCCACCGCGACATCGGCGTGGCTGGCGCCGGGGCCGCCGAGCTTCAACGTGTGGCGCGGCGCGTGGCCGGGATCGAGCTGGCCGTACCAGATTGCCGGTCCGTGCGACGCTTCGTACCACACCGCGTGGCGCACGCCATCGGCGTCGATCGCGAGGCCGGGACCCTGGTCGGGACAAGCCGCGACGCGCCAGTTGCTGAACGTGGCGCGCTCCGGATGATTGGTCTGGCCGTCGGTGTGCAGCACGGCAAGTGCATGGTCGCGGATGTTGTCGCCGTAGACCCCGCGGAAGAACGCGGCGACCTTGCCATCCGGTCCGCGCGCCAGCGCAGTGCGGCAGCACTCGCAACTGTGGTCCATCAGCTTGCGTTCGGGTGCGAAGGTCTTGCCGCCATCCGCGGACCACGTGTAGTAGAACGCGAAGCCCGCATAAGGCTTGCCGGCCGATTTCGCTTGTGCCGCGTCGCGCCCGTCGATCCATGCGACCACGATGTCGCCGTTGCCGGCGATGACCAGCGAGTCGAAGCCGCGGGTGACTTTCGCGGGATCGTGGTTGACGGTGATCGGCGCGGAAAAGTGCCGGCCGCCGTCGGTCGAATGGGCGAAGCGTATGTATCCCGTCCATTCCGGCGCGGGTTGTTCCGTCCATTGCACGTCGATTTGCCCCGCCGGTCCCGTCGCGATCTTCGGCCGGTTCTCGCCCGTGGCATAGATGGTTTCTGCAACGGGATTGACCTGCACCGGATCGCTGAAACTTCGCCCGAGATCGTCGGAATGCTGCACCACGACGTGGCCGTCGCGCACGCTGGCGAGCCACAGCCGTCCGGATGCATCGAACGCCGCGCCGGCGCCGAGCGCGGATTCGTCCGCCATGTCCATGTGTCCGCCGTGTGGGGTCGCGACCAGCGGAAACAACGCGAGGCACAGCAGCGGCACGAGGCGATGCAATGCGATGGGCGATGGGTAGGTCATATGGAACGCTCCGCGATTTTCAGATGATAGCGCCCGTAACATGGGCGAACGTTGTAGCCGGGGCGCGCGGTCAGTAGTGCAAACGCACGCCGGCGTACAGCGAACGCGGCGCGCCCGGATTCAGCACGGCAGCATCGGCGCCGGCCCGGTTGAGCGCTTCCACTGTCACCGGATAGCGTCGGTCGAACAGGTTGTCGATCTCGGCGAACCATTCCCAACGGCCATCCCGGAAGCCGGCGCGCAGTCCCGCAAGCGCATATCCGCCGACGCGATAGGTGTTGGCGAAGTCGGCGTAGCGCGATCCCACTACATCGAACGTCGGGCCGGCGTAAAAGCCGTTGGCTTCGCGAACCATCACCTCGGCGTGCACGGCGTAATGTGGTGCGGAGGGCAGGCGATTGCCGGCGTACGCGCCATCGCGATCGAAATGGAAGTCGTTCCATGTGAACGAGACCAGGGGCTCGATGTGGCCGGCGCCCAGCGGAAAGTTCGCGCGCAGCAGTGCCTCGATGCCTGCGTGGATCGTGCGCGGGATGTTGGAAGTAAGGCTGATGCCTGGCGCATTCGGATCGTCCACCGAAAAGATCTCGTTCTGGATCCGCTCGTAATAGGCCGACAGGTTCCAATGCCAGCGCGGAATTCCCGCAGATGCTGCACTGGTTCCGCGCAGCCCCGCCTCGTACGCGGTGCCGTGCATGGCTTCGAGATCGGCGTGTGGTCCCAGTTCGTTCCGCACGTTGTCCAGATCGAAATTGCTGGGTGATTGATACAGCCTGCCGATGCTCGCATAGGCCTCGCTGGCTGGGGTGAGTGCATGGATCAGGCCGATGCGTGGATTGAACGAGGAAAACCGGTTCTTCTGGTTGCGCGGTTGCAGATTGCCATCGTTCACGCCATCGATCTGGCGATCATCGAGGTGGGTGCTCACACCTTGCGCGCCATACACCAGCCGCCAATCGCGGGCGAACTGCCAGCGATCCATCACGAAGACACGGGTGCTGCGGGCCAGCTTGTCGACGCGGTCCCGCAGTTCGCCCCGGCGGCCCGCGTCATTGGCGTAGTTGCCGCCGCGATCCGTGGTGGAGGCGACGTCGAGACCGGCGAGCAGGTCGTGCTGTCCGGTGTGGAGGTGGTAGCGGAGCATGCCGCCGGAGGTGTGCTGATCGGTATTCACCAGCAGGCTGAAGACATCCAGCAGCGGCGCATCGGGATCGGGGCCGGCCGGCACGTACACGTCCACGATGGGGTGAAAGAGTCGCTGGCGTTCGTAAGATGCGCCGAATTCGAGCTGGCTCTCGGCATCGATGTTCCAGGTTCCCTTCGCGGCAACGCGATCGGTGCGCACGTTCAACTGGTGGTTGCCGGTGGCGTAGGAGGCTTCTGGCTGCCACGGGTCGGCGTCGAACTGGGCGCGGGTGAGTGCGCCTGGCAATTGCTGGCGGTTGTCGATGTGGGTGGCAAAAACGCGCAGGGCAAAATCGTCGGATGGCTGCCAACCGCCGTTCGCATGGAGGCTGTCGCGATTCTGTTGGCTGTGGTCGCGATAGCCGTCGAAGTGCTTGGCGTCCAGCGTGACCATGCCGTCGAAGGCGCCCGAGACGCCGCCCGTGCTGAGGCCGGCTTCGGATTGGCCGTGGCTGCCGCCGCTCAAAAACATTTCGCGCGGATCGGCGTTGCGCGCGCTGCGCGAAATGAAGTCGATGGCGCCGCCGAGATCGCTCGCGCCATAGGTCAAGGCGTTGATGCCGTTGGCGACGATGATGTCGCGGGCCATCAGCGGATCGATCATCCGGTTGTGGTTGTTGCCGTCGGCCGTGGTGACCGGCAGGCCGTCCTGGAACAGCGCGACGCCGCTGTTGTCGTACGACAGCGAGTTGAGGTTGGACCCGCGGATGGAAAGCACCATGTCGTCGCCGCCCGCGTTGCTGCCGGCCATCACGCCCGGCACGTAACGCAGCGCGTCGGCCAGGTTGTTGACTGCGCGTTCGCGCAAGGTCTGCCCATCCAAGGCGTAGACGCTGCCAGGCACCCGTGCCTGTGCCGCGAGGATCGACTCGGCTCGCGTGCCGCGCACCTCGATGGTTCCCAGCGTGATGCTGTGACTCTGCGGCGTCGCGGGTGTCGGGCCGGGCAGGGCCTTGGCGACTGCGTCGTCACTTCGTTGTGGTGCGACAACCACGGCCTGGACGGGTTGGCGGAATGATGCAGGTGCGGCGAAAGCAGGCGCGCCTGGCATGACAAGCGCGCACAGCAACAACGGCGTCACGCGTGCCAACGCGGGCTCCCGAGGAAAAAGATGTGCTCAGGATAGGCGGAACGCCGCGCACGGCAACGCGGCAAATTGTCGCAGCAATCAGTGACAGGGCCGCTCGCGCACCGGATGTTTCTCCAGCTTGCGCTGCAGGGTGCGCCGGTGCATGCCCAGCCGGCGCGCGGCTTCCGAGATGTTGCCGTGGCACTCTTGCAGGGTGCGCTGGATGTGTTCCCATTCCAGACGGCGCAACGGCAGCATGGTTTCCGGTGCGTCGACCGGTTCCGGTGTCGCCGTGTCGTCGGCGAGCAGCGCACGCACCACGGTGTCCGCATCCACCGGTTTGGCGAGATAGTCATGCGCACCGCGCTTGATCGCCTCCACCGCGGTCGCGATGGAAGCGTAACCGGTGAGCAGCAGCACGCGCATGGTCGGCACTTCGGCCAGCAAGGCGGGAATCAGTGCGAGACCGCTGTCCTCGCCGAGCTTGAGGTCGACCACGGCATGGCGTGGCTGCACCTCGCGGGCGCGTTGCAACGCGTCCGCCGCGGTTTCGGCCCATACGACTTCGAAACCGCGCCGTTGCAGCGCGCGTGCCAGCACGCCCGCGAACACCGCATCGTCCTCCACCAGCAGCAAACCGCCGCGCGATTCCGGCGCTTTCATCCGGCGATCCCGTCCGAGAGCGGCAAGCGCACAGTGATCCGGGTACCGTCGGCCGCGCGGTGCGTTTCGAGATCGCCGCGCAGGCGCTCGATGGTCGACCGCGCCAGCGCGAGCCCCATCCCGAGCCCATGCGCCTTGCTGCTGGCGACCGGCATGCCATCGGCGTGTTCATCGAATCCATCACCACGGTCGCCGATCACGAACTCGACGTGGCCTTCGCGCACGTCGACCTCCAGTGTCACCGACCGCGAGGCGTTGCGTGCGGAGGCATCGAAGGCGTTCTGCATCAGGTTGAGCAGTGCGTGTTCCAGCCCCGGCTGGACTTCGACGGCCTGTTCGGGCGTGGCGACGCGAACCATCACTTCGGCTTCGGGGCACAACAGACGGAAGCGCTCGACATTGGCGTCGACGTATTCACCCAGGGTGCTGGTCCGCGCGACGTTCGAGAGCTGCTGCCGGCCGTAGTCGACCATGTTGCGCAGGATGTCGCGGCAACGCTCGACTTCGCCCACCATGAGCCGGACGTCGTCGTGCAACGCGGTGTCGTCGTCGCGGCCGGATTGGAGTTCGGGCAGCAGCGTCCGCAATGTCGAGAGCGGGGTGTTGAGTTCGTGCGCGGCCTCGGCGGCCTGCGTCGCGATGGCGAGAATGCCCTCGTCGCGCAACAGGCGCTCGCGCAGGCGCTGCGTCGCGTCGCGCTGCGCGCGCAGCGAGCCGGTCATCCGGTTGATGAACACGGCCAGCAGCAGCACCGCGATCGAAAAGTTGATCGCCATGCCGGTCAGGTGCAGCCGGAATCCGTTGCCGCCGTGCATCGGCATGTCCGGGAGGGGCACGTATCGGACGATCAGCGTCGCGTAAACGGCTGCGGCCAGCGCGACCACCGTGGCGGTGCCGCGCGCGGACAGCGCCGCGGCCGACAGCGCCACCGGCACCAGCAGCAGCGTGATGAACGGGTTGCTGGCGCCGCCCGTGAAATACAAGGCCCAGCCGAGCAGCAACAGGTCGAACGCGACGTGGCCAACCGCCTCGACTTCACCCACCGGCCGGCCGTGGCGCAGGCGCCAGAATGCGAATGGGGTTGCCAGCGCCAATACCAAGACGCCAGCCAGCAACGGCGCCACGGGCAAGGCGACCTGCAGCCAGTCGACCGCGACGATGATCGCCAGCAGCTGGCCCAGTGCCGCGCACGGGCGCCCCCACGCGATCGTGGTAGCAAGACCGTGGGCATCGAATGGAACCGACGACGCCGCGCGTTGGCGTAGATGGAGCACGGCGCATTCCCGGTGACGCGGCGCGGCGATTGTATCAGCCCCGCCGCGAACCCCTGCGTCGCTGGGTTGCATGGGTCGGCTACCGGAATTTCGCGAGTCCATTTCCGCGCGTGGGCGGGCATCCGTGCGACAACGAATCTCGCGCAGCCGCAATGGAACCACCTGCGGGTTCCCACTGCACGCGAACAAAAACGGCGTGATCCCATCGGGATCGCGCCGTCGATTCGGTATCGGTGGTAGCGGGGGCAGGATTTGAACCTGCGACCTTCGGGTTATGAGCCCGACGAGC
>DAIUEL010000135.1:0-7431 GCA_036845145.1 Rhodanobacteraceae bacterium
CGCTCACGCGGACGTCATTCGACGTTGCGCGCCTTGGCGCCTGCATCGGACTGCGCGGCCCCTGCACCCGGACCCGTCCAACGCTTCAGCCAGTCGATCACCGTTTCGTGCCACATCACGCTGTTCTGCGGCTTCAGCACCAGGTGGTTTTCGTCGGGGAAGTTCAGGAATTCGCTGGGGATGCCTTGCCGCTGCAGCGCGGTGAACGCGCCGAGTCCCTGGGTCACCGGAATGCGGTAGTCGTGGTTGGAATGCACCACCAGCATCGGCACGCGCCAATCCTTGACGTGGTTCAGTGGATTGAACTTCTCGTAGTTCTCCGGATGCTCGAACTGCGTGCCGCCGTTTTCGTGTTCCTCGAACCACAGTTCCTCGGTGGCGTAATACATCATGCGCGCGTCGAACACACCGTCGTGGTCGACCATGCACTTCCACGGCTGGTTCCACACGCCGGCCATCCAGTAGATCATGTAGCCGCCGTAGCTCGCGCCGAGCGCGCAGGCATCGTTGCCGTCCAGATACGGAAACTGTTTCAGCGCCGCGGCCCAGCCCTTCTGCAGGTCTTCCAGTGGGCGATCGCCCCAGTGCTGCGAGATCGCGTCGGTGAAAGCCTGGCCGTAGCCGACCGAGCCGTGGAAGTTGACCGCGACCACGGCAAAGCCCGCCCCCGCATAGGTTTGCGGATTCCAACGGTAATGGAATTCATCGGGCCATGCGCCCTGCGGACCGCCGTGCACCAGGAACGCGACCGGATATTTCTGGCCGGGCTTGGCGCCCACGGGCGGCATTACGTACCCGTGCACGGTGTCGCCATTCCAACCCTTGAAGGTAAACCACGTCGCCTTGGAAAATTCGATGTCGGCAAGCCGCGCGGCGTTGAAGTGGGTGACCTGCGCGAGGCGCTTGCCTTGCGCGTCCAGCGTGTACAAATCGGTCGGGTGCGTGAAGTCCTGGCGCGCAGCGATCAGCCTGTCACCGGCTGCATCGAATCCCAGCACACTGCCGTCGCCAAGCAATTTCGTCGGCTTGCCGGTGGCGACATCGAGCCCGTACAGCGCGACGTTGCCATCATCCGCGACGGTGGTGTAGAGCGTCTTGCCATCGGCGGACAGCGCCAGCGGGCCGGCCGAACGATCCCAGCCCGGATCGAGTTCGCGCGTCGCACCGGTCGCGAGATCGAGCGCCATGACGCCGAAGCGGTCGGCTTCGAAACCCGGCACCTTCATCGCGAGGTAGTACAGCGTCTTGCCGTCGTGCGAAGGCAGCGGGAATGCGTCCCAGGCCTTGTTCGCTGCCGTGAGGTCCTTCGGCGCCGCGGAACCATCGGCCGGTACGGAGTAAACGTCGAAATTGGTGGACCACGGCTCGGTCTTGCCGGCGATGCGCACGCCGAAATACACCGTCCTGCCATCCGGCGAGAACGCGTATTCGGCGTTGCTGCCGTCGGGTTTCGAGGGGACATCGCCGTCGATGCCCTTCGTCAGCAGCACCGGCCTGGACGAGCCGTCCAGCGGCATCACGAACAACTGCCCGCGCCGATGATCGGACCACGTGTCCCAATGCCGCACGAACAGCCGGTGATACAGGCGCCCGGTGGCCTTGACCTTCTTCCGCGCATCCAGCTTCTCGCGCGTGCATTCGAGCGTCGTGCAGTCCTCGAACATCTGCGCGGAGAACAGCAACGACTTGCCGTCCGGCGACAGCTTGAAGTTGTCGACGTCGAGCGGCAGGTGCGTCACCTGGACCGGCGCGCCGTCCGCAACGGGCGCCGACCACAGTTGGGTCGAATCGTCGTTGGTGGCGAGGAAGTACAGCGTCTTGCCGTCCGGCGAGAACGTGGGGCTGTTCGCGTTCAATTTCGGGTCGGTGATGCGGCGCGGCTGCGCCCCCTTTTGACCCAGGTCAAGCAACCACACGCTGTTGACGCCCTTGTTCGCATCCCAGTCGGTGCTGCGCACCGTGAACGCGACCTCGTTGCCGCCGGGTGAAAGATGCGGATCGGAGACGCGATCCATCATCGCGAGATCGTGCGCGTTGAAGGGATGTTGCGCGGCCATGGCGGCTCCCGATGCGACGGCCAGCGCGAACGCGCAGGCGACAAGACGAAGGTTCATCGTTGCTCCCCGACGGGCATGGAAGTTCCACAACGGTAGCGCGCCCGCGCGCGGCCCTCAAGCGCGCATGGCAAACCGCTCCTGCAGCCCTCGCTGAACACGCCAAACCGAATGCCTTTCGCCTGGCACGCGGCCACCTTGTGTCACAACTGTGAAACGTGGTGTCGCTGCGTGCGCGTGACTCAAGTTGGTATTTACACGGCCGATTTTCGTCAACGGAAACAATGCGCGCGCCGACTTTCGCCATGGCCGGGCAGCGACGTCCCGAATGGAAAGCGAGACCGAAGTGAGGAAGCAGGAAATACAAGTACGGTGCCCCCGCCGCCACACGAGCCATCGTCCAACTGGACGATGGCTCGTGGCGTTCATGTCAGCGCTTGCCATGCTGCTGGCGGGCGGAGTGATGGCCGCGATGCCTGCAGTTCCCGCACGAGTCGCCGCGACCGAAGCCGGGCTCCCGTTCATTCACAATTTCGAGCCGGCTGAATATGGCGGCGCGCCGCAGAACTGGGCAGTCACGCAGGGGCTGGACGGTGTCATCTACGTGGGCAACGTGGAGGATGGCGTGCTGATGTTCGACGGCACGCGCTGGCAGCGCGTGCCGGTCCCCAACCGCGTCGTGGTCCGCTCGCTGGCCACCGGGTCGGACGGCCGCGTGTATGTCGGCACGGTGGGCGACTTCGGCTACCTGAAGCCCGACATGTCGGGCCGGCTCGCCTACGTGTCATTGCTGGAGCTGGTGCCGCCCGCCGAACGCAACTTTTCCGACGTGTGGGATATCCACGTCAGCGGGAAGGATGTGTACTTCGACACCGCCTCCCGGGTGTTCCACCTGCACGACGGCCAAGTCATCGCCATCACGCCGCAGACATCGTTCCACCTTGGTTTCCTGATCGACGGCACCGTCTACATCCGCGAAGTCGACCGCGGGCTGATGCGGATCGTCGATGACAAGCTGCAACCCGTGGCGGGAGGCGAGGTTTTCGCCGACAAGCGGATTTACGCATTGCTGCCATGGCGGGGCAATGGTGCGCGACCGGGCCAGTTGCTGGCGGGCACGCGCTCCAATGGCTGGTTCGTGTTCGACGGAACGGGATGGAAACCATGGCGCATCGAAACCGATGCGGCGCTCGGGGACGCCGCGATCTACGGCGCCATTTGGCTGACCGACGGACGGCTCGCGGTGGCTACATTGCGCGATGGCTTGTTTTTGCTGGGCAAGGACGGGCGCCTGTTGCGCCACCTGACACGCGCCACCGGCCTCGATACCAATGTGGTGCTGGGACTGATGCAGGATCGGCAGCACGGTCTCTGGCTGGCCACCGACCAAGGCATCGCGCGCGTGGACGTGGACCTGCCGATGACGCATTTCGGTGAGCGCAGCGGCTTGCAAGGTTCGGTACTCGCGACCACGCGCCACGACGACACGCTGTTTGCGGGAACCTCGGAAGGCCTGTTCCGCCTGGTCACCGACGTCGGCGGGGAAGCGCATTTCGAGCAGCAGCCGGGCGTGCCGGGTTGGAACTTTTCGCTGCTGTCGTTCGACGACCAGTTGCTGGCAGCCAACAACGACGGCGTGTTTTCGGTCGGCGCGGACGGCTCGGCGCACGCGCTGCTGGATGCCCGCAGCGCGAAACACGCGGTGGCGGCGCAACCCTTGCTGCGCTCGCGCCGACAGCCGTCGCGGGTGTTCGTCGGTTATCCGGACGGCGTTGGCACGTTGCGCTGGTCCGGTAGCCGCTGGATCGACGAAGGATTGGTTGCCGGGACGTCGGGACAGACGCTCAGCTTCGGCCAGGACACCGCCGGCCATCTTTGGCTCGCGCTGTATCCCGAGGGACTCGATCGCCTGAGCTTGCCGGATGACTGGCAGGGCCCGGGCGACCCGCGCGCCGTGAAGGTCGAACACTTCGGTACCAGCGCAGGACTGCCGACGGGGCAGCAGACCATCGTCACGATCGACGGGCAGGTACGCTTCGCCACCAGCCATGGCATCTACCACTTCGATGCGGCGAGGCGGCGCTTCGCTGCGGACGCCGAATTCGATGATCTGTTCCCCGGTGGTGCGCGACAGATCAACGCGGTCCACCAGGATCGCAGCGGCACGTTGTGGATGTACACGATCGACAACCGCAGCGGCATCAAGGAAACCGGCCGCGCGCAACGCGTGAACGGCCGGTGGAAGTGGACGGTCGCGCCGCTGCAACCGATTTCCGGCACCGGCACCTATTTCTTCCATGACGATCCCGACGGCGTCGTGTGGCTGGGCGGCGACAAGGGCCTGTTCCGCTACGACACCACGCAGACTTCACCCGATGACGTGCCGTTCAGCACGTTGATACGGGAAGTGTCCGCGCACGATGGTCGCGTGCTGTTCACGGACCAACCCGACAAGGTGCCGGAAATTCCGTACGGCCAGAACGCGCTGCGCTTCGAATTCGCCGCCCCCAGCTTCGACTTTTTCCGCGCCAACAGCTTCCAGGTGCTGCTGCAGGGGGTGGACGCGGGCTGGTCGTCGTGGAGCGACAACGCGTTCCGCGACTACACCAATATCCATGAGGGCGAATACCGCTTCCGGGTGCGCGCGCGCAACGTGTACGGCGAGCAAGGCAAGGAAGCGACGTTCGATTTCAGGGTGCTGCCGCCGTGGTATCGCACCCCGTGGGCGTGGACGATCTGGATTGCCTCCGGCCTGCTGGGGATCGCACTGATCCTGCGCTGGCGCTCGGCCGCGTTGCGCCGGCGCAACCATGAACTCGAAGCCTTGGTGGAGCAACGCACGGGCGAATTGGCCCAGGCCAATCGGGCGCTGCAGCACAGCAACGAGGCGCTGGCCGAGCAGAGCGTCACCGATCCGCTGACCGGCCTCAAGAACCGCCGCTACCTCTATGACCACATCGCTCAGGACGTAGCGATGTCGCGCCGCCATGGCCAGGACCGCAGCCGCGGGCGCGGCGAGCTGCCACTGAATTCGGACATCCTGTTCCTGATGGTCGACATCGACCACTTCAAGCAGATCAACGACACGTAC
Organism: Rhodanobacteraceae bacterium; assembly: GCA_036845145.1. Lineage (GTDB taxonomy): Bacteria > Pseudomonadota > Gammaproteobacteria > Xanthomonadales > Rhodanobacteraceae > 66-474. The sequence goes on from DAIUEL010000135.1 coordinate 5,146, forward strand.
GGCCATGCCGCCGGCGATCTCGTGCTGCAGCAGATCCGTGGCATCCTGCTGTCGGTCACGCGCGAAACCGACATTGCGATCCGCTGGGGCGGTGAGGAATTCCTGATCGTGGCGCGCTTCGCCCTGCCCGATGTCGGCCCGCAATTCGCCGAGCGCGTCCGCGCCACCGTCGCGGTGCACGACTTCGATGTCGGCGAAGGCCGCACGATCCGTCGCACCTGTTCGGTCGGTTTCGCGACCTACCCGATCTGCGATGACGATCTGGACCGGCTGAGCTGGGAGCAGGTGGTGAACCTGGCCGACGAGTGCCTGTACGCAGCCAAGCGCCACGGCCGCAACGCGTGGGCCGGCGTGATGCCGTTGCAGGCGATGCCGGATGGCGAAGTGATCGAGGCGTTGCGCGCGAGCCTCGCGCAACTTCCCGATATCGGTCCGCTGCCGGTCCGGGCGTCGTGGATGCAGCCCGGATGATGCGGTCGCGCAATGGCGATCAATACGCCGTCATCGAATAAGGTTGGTCGGCGGCTTGCGTGGCTCTGGTCTTGTTCGGCTGCGCCTGCATCGTGAAGTGCAGCGTGCCGCCGTTCGCGAGCTCGGCATACGTCAGGTAGGCGCGCGCCAGCGGCTTGCCGTTCAACTCGACCGAGCCGACGTACGGGTGATCCTTGCCGAGCCCGTCGGTGGTGATCGTGAAGGTCTTGCCGCTGGGCAGATGCATCACCGCGCGACGCACGAACGGGCGCCCGATCGCGTACTGGTTGCTGGCCGGCGCCACAGGATAGAAACCGAGCGCCGTGAAGATGTACCACGCCGACATCTGGCCGAGGTCGTCGTTGCCCGCGAGGCCTGTCGGCGTCGGCGCGTACTGTGTGTGCATGATTTCGGCGAGCCGCTCCTGCGTCTTCCACGGCTGGCCGGCGTAGTTGTAGAGGTACGCGATGTGGTGACTGGGTTCGTTGCCATGCGCATACCAGCCGATCAGCCCGGTGACGTCCTCGATGCCGGCGAAAGCCTTCGGATCGATTTTCGCTTCGAACACCTCGTCCAGCTTTTTCACCAGGTCCGCATTGCCGCCGAGTTCGTGGATCAAGCCGGCCACATCCTGCGGTTCATACCACGAGTATTGCCACGCGTTGCCTTCGGTGAAACCGCTGCCCTGCCCCGCCTTCGCGGGACTGAACGGTTCTTCGAACTTGCCGTCGGCAAGCCGCGGCTGCGCGAAGCCGGTTTGCGGGTTGAACACGTTGCGCCAGTTCCCGGCGCGCCTGAAGAATTGCGCCGCGACGTCCTTGCGGTCTATCGCCTGGGCCATCCGCGCGATCGACCAGTCGTCGAAGGCGTATTCCAGCGTCTTGGAAACCGATTCGGGTTCGTGGTCGCTCGGCACGTAACCGAGTTTCATGTAGTCGGCGAGGTCGCCATAGGGCGCGTACGTCGCACTCGCGACCATCGCCTTCAGCGCCGCGTCGGCATCGAAGCCGCGGAAACCCTGCATGTAGAAATTTGCGATCACCGGCACCGCGTGGTACCCGATCATGCACCAGGTTTCGAGCCCCTGGTATGCCCACACCGGCAGGATGCCGAACGGACTCGCCTGCTGCGCGGCGATCAGCGAGTTCACGAAATCATTGATGCGCTGCGGCGGCTGGATGAACGCCATCAACGGCTGCTGCGCCCGATAGACGTCCCACAGCGACCAGCTCGAATAGAAGGTGAAGTCCTTGGCCGTGTGCACCTGGTGGTCCGGACCGCGGTATTCGCGGTTCACGTCCATTGCGAGATTGGGTGCGATCAGCGCGTGGTACATCGCGGTGTAGAAGCTCTTCTCCACATCGGGCGGCGCATCCACGTCGATGGCTGACAGCGCCTTCGCCCATGCGTTGCGCGCCGCGGCGCGGCGCGCATCGAAATCCCAGCCCTTGCCCTCGGCGTCGAGGTTGGCGATCGCGTTGTCGGCGCTCACCGTGGAAATCGCAACTTTCACGAGCAACGGCTTTGTGAGCTTGCCGAATTCGAAGGCACCTTCCAGTTGCTTGCCTGCGATTGCGTCGTTCCCGGTCGGATCGGCGGCCGGACCCTTGAAGCCCTTGTAGGGAATGTCGGTTTCGCGGTTGACAAGTTCGTGCGAGGTCATCGGCTGCGAAAACCGGATCGCGAACCAAAGTTGCCGCCCCGGGGCCCAGCCGCGCGTTTCGCGATAACCCGTCACCGTGCCATCCACACGCACGCGCAACCGCGCCCACAACACCTTGCCGGGGTAGTCGTAGACGCTGGGGCGCAGGTCCA
>DAIUEL010000136.1:0-7370 GCA_036845145.1 Rhodanobacteraceae bacterium
CGGTGATCGCGACGGTTTCCCCGGCATTCACATCCAGGCTGACATCGTCAAGAATATCCAGCCGGCCCGTCGGCCCTTCGACGTGCTTGCCGATTCCCCGTGCGGAAATGAGCGCCATGGTTGCCCGACTGTCGTCCGTCCTGCGGTTGTCCATCGTGTGGTGCCTTGTGCTGTGGTTGGCGTTGCCGGTGGCGCAGGCCGCGCAGCCGCCGCGCACGATTCTGCTCGTGGGCGACTCGTTGTCCGCCGCCCACAACATCGAGGTTGGCACGTCCTGGCCGGCGTTGCTGCAAAAACGTCTTGCCGATATGCGTCCGCCGCGCACGCTCGTCAATGCCAGCATCAGCGGCGAGACCACCGCATCGGGCCTTGCGCGTTTGCCGGCGCTGCTGAAGCGCTACAAACCCGGCATCGTGATCCTGGAACTCGGGGGCAATGATGGCTTGCGCGGTCTGCCGCTGTCCGAAATCCGCACCAATCTTTCGCGGATGGTGCGTGAGGCGCAGGACAGCGGCGCGCACGTGCTGCTGCTCGGCATCGAACTGCCGATCAACTACGGCCCGCAATACCGAGCTGGATTGCGCGCGATCTATGCGGATCTCGCCCGCGAGGCGCATGCGCCGCTGGTGCCGTTCCTGCTCGACGGTATCGCACTCGACCCCAAACTGATGCAGCCTGACGGCCTGCATCCCACTGCGGCGGCGCAACCGCGGGTGCTGGCGAACATCTGGCCTGTGCTCGCGCCCATGCTTGCAGCGGACCAATAAGGGGCGGACGTGCCGCCAGTCATGACAAATTCCAGATCGGCATCGCCGCCACCTGCAGCGCGAATAGGCACAAGAGGCCCCACCAGAAGATCGCCGACGCGAACGCGCTGCCGCCCGTGAGCTGGCGCGCGATCTCGAGGCCGGGCTCCAGCGGTTGTTGTTCCGGCGATTCGACGCGGGACGTACGGATCGAATGCAAGATCGGCCAGCACCAGTGTCTCGACGTTCGCGCCCCCGCACGCGCCTTCGCGATACGCCGCGCACAGCGCCGCGCAAAGGCTGACCTTGCGCGGATGGCCGAGGGTCAGCAATACGTTCATGCACGCCATCCGTTGCGTTCGCGCGGTTGCGCTACGTCGCGCCCGCGGAAAGCGCCGCGAGAAACGCGCGTCGCCATGCCCTGATATCGTGCTTCGACACGTGCTCGAACATCGCGGCCCAGCGTTCGCGGCGTTCCTGCAGCGGCATCGTCAGCGCCCGTTCGATGCCCTCGACTTGTCCTTCGGGATCGTACGGATTCACCAGGATCGCCTGCTCCAGTTCGCCCGCGGCGCCGGCGAATTGCGACAGCACCAGTACGCCCGGATCGTCGGCCGGCTGCGCGGCCACGAATTCCTTGGCCACAAGATTCATGCCGTCGCGCAACGGCGTGACCAGCCCGAGTTGCGAAATCCGGTAGAAACCCGCCAGCGTGGACTGCATGAAGCTGCGGTTGACGTAGCGGATCGGCACCCAGTCCGGATCGGCGTAGCGGCCGTTGGTGGCGCCGGCCGAGCGTTCCAGTTGGGAACGCAACTGGCGGTATTCCGGCACCTCTTCGCGCGAGGGCGGCGCGATCTGCAGGAATGAAACGCGCGAGCGCCACTCGTGGTGTTCCGCGAGGAAGCGGCCGAACGCCTCGAAGCGGCGCGGCAGGCCCTTTGAATAATCAAGCCGGTCCACGCCGATCGCGAGCTGGCGATCATTGAGGCTGGCACGCAGCTTGCGCACCGTGGAATTGTTGATCGCGTATCGCGACTGGCGCGCGACCTCGGCGGTATCGATGCTGATGGGGAACGGCGCGATGTGCGTGCGTCGGCCACCGAGTTCCACGACGTCGCGCGATCGGGTCCCGCCGAGCCTGCGTGCAAAGTAGTCGAACAGCGCGCGGGCGTCGTCGCGATTCTGCACGCCCACCAGATCGCACGCGCTCAGGGTGGCGATCAGTTCCCGATGGCAGGGCAGGTTGATCAACAGTTCCGGCGGCGGCAACGGAATGTGCAGGAAGAAACCGATGCGCGCGCCGATGCCGCGTTCGCGCAACTCGGCGGCCAGCGGGATCAGGTGATAATCGTGGATCCAGATGCGGTCGTCGTCGCGCAGCAGCGGCGCGAGTTTTTCCGCGAACAGCTTGTTGACCTCGCGGTAGCCAGCATATTGCGTGCGGCTGTACTGCATCAGCGTGGGCTGGAAGTGCAGCAACGGCCACAGGGTGCGGTTGGCGAAACCGAGATAGTAGGTCTCGTATTCCTCGCGGGTCAGGTCCAGCAGCGCGTAGTCGATGTTGCCGGCAGACTCGCGGTGCAGCGTGCGCTCGTCCGGCGCGACGCGCTTGCCGCTCCAGCCGAACCAGAGGCCGCCGTGTTCCTTCAGTGCCGCGCGCATGGCGGCGGCGAGTCCGCCGGCGCGGGTTTCCCGTGGCAGCGCCACGCGGTTGGACACCACGACCAGCCGATTCGCGGCGGGGCGGCTCATACCACGTCGCTCCATTTGGTCGACAGGCCGCGCGCCGCGTTGATCAGGCCGACCATCGAATACGTTTGCGGGAAATTGCCCCACAGCTCACCGGTCTTCGGGTCGTAGTCTTCCGACAGCAACCCCAGCGGATTGCGGATCGCCAGCAGTTTCTCGAAGAATTTGCGTGCTTCGTCCTTGCGACCGATCGCGATCAGCGCTTCCACGTACCAGAAGTTGCACACCAGGAAGCTGGTCTCGGGCGCACCGAAATCGTCCGGGTGCGCATAGCGCATCAGGAAGCCGTTGCGCATCAGGGTTTTTCCGACCGCATCCACGGTCTTGACGAAGCGCGGGTCGTCGGCGCTGACGAAACGCAGGCCCTCCAGCAGCAAAAGGCTGGCGTCGAGCTGGTCGCTGCCGAACGATTCCACGAAGTAACCGTTCTTGTGCACCGCGTGCCGCAGGATCTTGCGCCGGATGCTGTCGGCGCGCTTGCGCCAGACCCTGACACGATCGTCCAGCCCCAGCCACGTGCCGATATTGGCGAGGCGGTCGCAGGCGACCCAGCACATCACCGCCGAATAGGTGTGGACGGAGGTGCGCCCGCGCAATTCCCACAGTCCGGCATCGGGCCTGTCGTGCAGGCGCCACGCCGCTTCGCCGCAGCGTTCGAGGCGGCGGTATTCGGTTTCGCCGGCGATCCGCACCAGCCGCTGGTCGCAGAACATCTGGGTGGCCGCCAGCACCACGCTGCCGTAGATGTCGTTCTGCTGCTGTTTCCAGGCCTCGTTGCCGACCCGCACCGGGCCCATGCCGCGGTAGCCGGCCAGCGTGGCTTCCTCGCGCTCCGGCAGTTCATCCTGGAAATGGATGCCGTACACCGGTGTCATCTTGCCTTCTTCCTTGAGCGCAAGATTGAAGATGTAGCGCACGTACTCTTCCATCGTGCGCGTGGCGCTCAGGCGGTTCAGCGCGCGCACAGACAGCGCGGCGTCGCGCGGCCAGCAATAGCGGTAATCCCAGGTGCGCACGGTGTCGGGCGCTTCCGGGATCGAGGTGGTCATCGCCGCGGTGATCGCGCCGGTGCCTTCGTACTGGCACAGCTTCAACGTGATCGCGGCGCGGATCACCGCTTCCTGCCACTCGGCGGGAATCGAGAGATAGCGCGACCATTCGTGCCAGTAGTCCAGCGTCAAGTCCAGCGCCTCGTTGTAGAAGCGCGCGGCCGATTCGTGCAGCGTTTCGTCGGTGCCCAGCACGATGTGCACGTCGCGGTCGAGCAGGAAAGGCAGGCCGTCCCGCAGCATCGGCAGTTGCGTGTCGGTGGTGGCGCGCAGCACCAGCGGATCGAGCAGGTAGCGCACGTGGTTGGAGCCGAAAGTCATTTCCGGCTTGCGTGCGCCGTAACCGGTCAGCGGCTTCAGCCGCAGCGCGATCCGCGGCGCGCCCGACAGCGGCCGCACGCGCCTGAGGATCTGCATCGGATGGAAGGTGCGCCCATGTTGCTTGTAGCGCGGCGCGAAATCGGTGATCTCGACCTTGGAGCCGTCCTTCGCGGTCAGCGTGGTCACCAGCACCGCGCTGTTGTCGGCGTAGCGCTGGTGAAAGCCGGCCTCGTTTTCCAGTTGCACGTCGAAAAAACCGGCGTCCGAAAACCGCGGCGACAGCAGCGAGCAGAACACCGGATCGCCGTCGAACGCCGGCACGCAGTGCCACACAATGCAGCCGCGCGCATCGATCAGCGCATTGATGGTGCCGTTGCCGATGATGCCGAGATCGAGGTTGGCGCGCCGGTCGGGATCGGTCGACTTGCGCTTGGGCGTGCGGCTGGCCGGGCCGCGCGGTGGCCGTGCCGGCTGCACCCGCGACGTTTCCGGTTTGGATCTTTTCGCATGGGTGGTTTTGACAGTCAACGGTCGCCTCCTCGTCGTTGGCCTTCGCTTCCTCTCGCCCCGTTTTGGTCCACGAATGCAATTGAAAAAGAGAACCGAACGCGAGGGCGAGGACCGGTTCGATTCGGCCGATTCGTGGAAGCCTGCGGGTTCATGTCGTCCTTGCCAGACCGTGCAGCCACGCGCGCACCGCGGCGGGATCGTCCAGCGCGCAGCGTGCCTCGGTCGGACGGCGTGCGCCGACGATCACGCTGACGCCGCCGTTCGCGTTGACGTGACGAAAGGCGTGCTCGTCGGTCAGGTCATCGCCCAGCATCCACGGCGTGCGGCCGCGAAACGGTGCCTGCTGCATCAGCTCCGCGAGCGCGCGACCCTTGTCCACGCCGGCAGGCTTCAGTTCGATCACGTGATCGCCGTGCTGCAGCACGTGGCTGTCGGCGACATCTTCCAGAAGGGTTTCCGCGATGTGCTCGGCGGCCTCGCGCGCGGCGGGGGCGCGTCGGTAATGCAGCGCCAGCGCAAGTCGCTTGTCTTCCAGCAATACCCCGCGCGCCGCTGCCACGAGTTCGGCGGCGCGCGCCCTTGCCTGCGCGAAGGCGGCGGTATTGCCGGTCGTCGTCTGCACGCGGCCGCTCGGCAAGCGCAGTTGCGCGCCATGCAGCCCGGCCGCGACGTAGTGGTTCCAGTCGAACAGTGCGTCGAGCTGCGACAGCGCGCGTCCGCTCAGCAGCGCCATCGCGCCGTCGAGTCGCCCGCGCAGGCGACCGAGGTCGTCGTGCAGGTTCGGATCCACTTCGACGCTGTCGGGATGGTGTGCGAAATCCAGCAGGGTGCCGTCGACGTCCAGGAACAGCGCCCAGCGATCGTCAGCGCCGGTTTCAGGCGGCGCGGGCAACCTCATGGCAATGTCGGTGCTGGCTGTGGACACCTCGGCTCAGCATTGGCGAAACATCGACGTATTGTGACGGACGCGGCGTGAACGGCCCATTCACATTCGCACGCACCGATGCATCGCCACGACGGCCTCGTGCGCGCGTTGCGCCAGCGCGTGGCGATCACCGATCCGCAATCCGGCGGTTGGAATCGGATCGCCGACGCGCACGATGATCGTGCCCGGCCGTACCCGGAAACCGGATGCCGGCAACACTTCCCCGGAACCATCGATCGCGATCGGCACCACCGGCACGCCCGCCTGCAGCGCGACCTGGAAAGCGCCGCCCTTGAACGGCCGGATCGATCCGTCGCGGCTGCGGGTGCCTTCCGGAAACGCGCACAGACTGTCACCGCCGCGCACCAGCGCCACGATGCCGTGCAGGCGCTCGGCCGCCTCGCGCGCGTGGCCGCGCTTGATGAACACCATGCCCATGCTGCGTGCGTACCAGCCGATGAACGGGACGTGTTCAAGTTCCTGCTTGATCACGAAACGGATCGGTACCGGCAGCGCGCGGAACAACGCGCAGACGTCGATCATGGATTGGTGGTTCGCGACGAATACATGGGGCTTCGAAAAGTCCACGCGTTCGAGACCTTCCACCCGCAGCTTCGCGCCGGCGCCGATCAGCAGGCCCGGCGCCCACAGCCGCGAGGCCATCTTGAGCGGCGCGCGCCGATTGCCACCGGCAAGCGCCAGCACCCCTTGCGCCAGGCAAATGCAGCACGCCGTCCAGACGATGGTGAAAACCAGTTGCAGCGCGTTCCACGACCGCCACGCCAGGTGCGCGAGCCCCGGCCGGCGTGTTTCCAACCTGATCACGTTCACGATGGTGCGACCCGAGCAATCCCCGCGCGGATTCTAGCGACGCGTTTTCGTTGCGCAAACGGACCGTGGTTCGACCGTGTTCGCTGGCGGTTGCGCGTGCTGGAAGGGATGGCCATCCAGCACGGCCGATCGGTCCCGCGGCGCCGCCCATCGGAGCAGTCCCGGCGCAAGTGTGGGCGCACCTGCGAAAACGGCTTGAAGCCTGCGCCGCGCGACCGCATCTTTGGGGCTTCGGATCCACCAGCAAAGGTTCGCCACCATGCGCATGGACAAACTCACTTCCCGCTTCCAGCAGGCGCTTTCCGATGCGCAATCGCTGGCGGTCGGGCGCGACCACAACATGCTGGAACCCGCGCACGTATTGGCCGCGTTGCTGGACCAGCAGGGTGGCTCGACCGCGCCGATGCTGGCGCAGGCTGGCGTCAACGTGCCTCTGCTGCGCCAGCGGGTCGGCGAAATCCTGGACAAGCTGCCGAGCGTCAAGGGCCAGGAAGGCAACATCAACGTCTCGAATGAGTTGAACCGGTTGCTCAACGTCACCGACAAGCTGGCCCAGCAGCGCGGCGACCAGTTCATCGCGTCGGAATTGTTCGTGCTGGCCTGCCTCGAAGACAAGGGCGATGTCGGCCGTGCGCTGAAAGCGGCGGGCGTCGGCAAGCAGAACATCGAAGCCGCGATCGACAAGTTGCGCGGCGGCGAGAAGGTGCAGTCGGAGGGCGCCGAGGACCAGCGTCAGGCGCTGGAGAAATACACCATCGACATGACCGCGCGCGCGGAAAGCGGCAAGCTCGATCCGGTAATCGGCCGTGACGAGGAAATCCGCCGCGTGGTGCAGGTGTTGTCGCGTCGCACCAAGAACAACCCGGTGCTGATCGGGGAGCCTGGCGTCGGCAAGACCGCGATCGTGGAAGGCTTGGCGCAGCGCATCGTCAAGGACGAAGTCCCCGAAGGTTTGAAGAACAAGCGCCTGCTGGCGCTCGACATGGGCGCGCTGATCGCTGGCGCGAAATTCCGCGGCGAGTTCGAAGAACGCCTCAAAGGCGTGTTGAACGATCTTTCCAAGCAGGAAGGCCAGATCATCCTGTTCATCGACGAACTGCACACCATGGTCGGTGCCGGCAAAGCGGAAGGCGCAATGGACGCCGGCAACATGCTGAAACCTGCGCTGGCGCGCGGCGAATTGCACTGCATCGGCGCGACCACGCTGGACGAATACCGCAAGTACATCGAGAAGGA
>DAIUEL010000137.1:0-7233 GCA_036845145.1 Rhodanobacteraceae bacterium
TCTACTGCGGCTGCGCGTTCGCGTACTTCCTGGTGCTGCCGGCGGCGTTCCGGTTTCTCACCGCGGTCACGCCCGCTGGCGTCGAGATGATGACCGACATCACGCACTATCTCGATTTCGTGATGCTGGTGTTCTTCGCGTTCGGGCTGTGCTTCGAGATCCCGGTGATCCAGGTGATCCTTGCAGCGGTCGGCGTGGTCAACCTGCAGAAGTTGAAAAGCTGGCGACGCTATGCGATTGTCGTCTGCGCCGCGATCGCGGCAATCATCACGCCGCCCGACATCACTTCGATGCTGTTGCTGTTGATCCCGATGGTGATCCTGTACGAGCTTGGCTTGGTCGCGGTGCGCTTCCTGGTGAAACCCAGGCCCGCGCCCGACGCGGCGGAACAGTCGTACTGATTCTTCCCGACTCGTTGTGGCGCATGGTGACCGCAGCACTACGCAAAATCGTGCATGTCGACATGGATGCGTTTTACGCATCGGTCGAACAGCGCGACGCTCCAGCACTGCGCGGGCGACCCGTGGTGGTGGCGTGGAAGGGTGTGCGTTCGGTGGTGTGCGCGGCCAGCTACGAAGCCCGCAAGTTCGGCGTGCATTCGGCGATGCCGGCCATGCGCGCTGAAAGACTGTGTCCGCATGCGGTGTTCGTGCCACCGGATTTCGTGCGCTACAAGGCGGTGTCGCGGCAGGTGCGGGAAATCTTCGCGCGGCATACGGATCTGATCGAGCCGCTGTCGCTGGACGAGGCGTATCTCGATGTCACCGAACCGAAGTCCCGCTTGGCTTCGGCAACCGCCGTGGCCGAAACGATCCGCGCGGCAATTCGCGAGGAAACCCATCTCACCGCATCGGCCGGTGTCGCGCCGAACAAGTTCCTTGCCAAGATCGCGTCGGATTTTCGCAAGCCGGACGGTTTGTTCGTGGTACGTCCGCGCGACGTGCTCGCGTTCCTCGCACCGCTGCCCGTCGAGCGCCTGCCCGGCGTCGGCAAGGTGATGCAGCGCAAACTGGCTGATCTCGCAATCGGGACGGTCGCCGATCTGCGCCGGTTCGATGCGGGCGAGCTGGAGCGCCGTTTCGGTCGCTATGGGAGGCGCCTCCATGAGTTGTCACTGGGGATCGACGAACGACCGGTCACACCGGATCGACCGACGCTGCAGATTTCATCCGAAGACACTTTCGAGCATGACCTCACGCTCGACGAACTCGCGCCCCATATCGAGCGGCTCGCCGAAAAAACCTGGGCCGCGCACCAGCGCGAGGCTTCGGGCGCGCACGGACGCGTCGCGCGCAGCGTGGTGCTGAAACTCAAGACCTCCGACTTCCGCATCCTGACACGCACCGTGACGCCATCGGAACGGCCGTCCTCCGCGCATGAGCTGACTGAAATCGCCTGTGCGTTGCGCGAACGCGTGAATCTGCCGACGCGCACGCGATACCGGCTGGTGGGCGTCGGCGTCGCAGGCTTCGTCGACCGCGAGAGCTTCGAGGCACAACCGGAATTGTTTCATCGGGTTGCGTGATCAACGTGCGGGATGGCGCAATTCCGTACATGTTTCGGCCGAATTGCGGGCGAATTTACAACCTACATTTGGCTAGCATTTGCTTAACGACGACAGTGGTTGCATCGCATCCGACACTCCGACGCTTGCCGGGTGAAACATGCGCGATGCCTGCAAAATCCCGATGCGGAACCCACCCGCCGTTGCAAGATTGCTTGCGGCGTGCGCCATGCCCATGGTTCGCCACATTCCCGGGATTTTCTCGCCCGGCGTCTCAGCCCCGTCGTTGAGCACCTCGCGCCACCGGCGCACCTGATCACTTTGTTTGTGCATCCGACGCGCCCGTGGCGCGCCGGCGACGGGTGTCTGCCCCTGCAGAAAGTCGCGATGAGCGATTCGATTCCTGGAAGGCGCGGACCGTCGGATCGATGCATCAACGGGTCGGTTGGCGTTCCGCTCCATCGAACATCGGCATGCGTCTGGTTTGCACGTTTACATCCATGACACGCGGAGGCGGGCATGAAGAAGAACAAGACAATCCTGTTGCTGCTGGCGCTGCTCATGCTCGCCGCTGGCCCTGCGTGGGCCAGGGACATCACGCTGCTCAACGTGTCCTACGATCCGACTCGCGAGCTGTATCAGGACATCAATCGCGCGTTCGCGGCGCAATGGAAGGCGCAGCACGGCGACAACCTCGCGATCCGGATGTCGCACGGCGGCTCCGGCACGCAGGCGCGTTCGGTGGTGGACGGGCTGCCGGCCGACGTCGTCACATTGGCGCTGGCCTCCGACATCGACGCACTCGCGGATCATGGTCTGGTTGAAAAAAACTGGCAGCAGCGTTTGCCGGACAATGCGTCGCCTTACACCTCGACGATCGTGTTCCTGGTACGCAAGGGCAATCCGAAACACATCGAGGATTGGCCCGACCTGATCAAACCGGGCGTGCAGGTGATCACGCCGAACCCGAAAACCTCCGGTGGCGCGCGCTGGAATTTTCTTGCCGCGTGGGGTTACGCGCTGCAACGGCCCGACGGCAATGAAGCCAAGGCGCGTGCGTTCGTGCACGCCCTGTTCCAGCACGTGCCGGTGCTCGATACCGGCGCGCGCGGCGCCACCAACACGTTCGTCCAGCGCGGGATCGGTGACGTATTGCTGGCGTGGGAAAACGAGGCCTTCCTCGCGCAACGCGAGCTGGGCAAGGACAAGTTCGACATCGTCGTGCCTTCGATGACGATCCTGGCCGAACCGCCGGTGGCGGTGGTGGACGCCAACGTGGCGAAGGACGGCAATCGCGCGGTGGCCGAAGCTTACCTGAAGTTCCTCTACACGCCGCAGGCACAGGACATCGAGGCGCGGCATTTCTATCGCCCGCGCCTCGCCGCGGTGGCGCAGAAATATGCGAGCCAGTTTCCTGCGGTGAAGACTTTCACCATCGCGCAACTGTTCGGCGACTGGCGCAAGGCGCAGGCGAAGTTCTTCGCCGACGGCGGCGTGTTCGACCAGATCGGTCCGGGCTCGCAGCCGGCCCGCTGAAACCCTGCCCGACGAGGTGTCGTGATGGCTCTCGCGAAACATCATCGTGTGTTGCCGGGATTCGGCCTGAGCACGGGTTTCACGCTTGCGTACCTCGGATTGATCGTGTTGCTGCCGTTGGCGGCGCTGGCCTGGAAGGCTTCAGGAATCGGCATTGCCGGCCTGCTGCAACTGCTCGCCGCACCACGCACGCAAGCGGCGTTGAAGCTCAGCTTCGGCGGCGCCCTCGCAGCTTCGTCGATCAATGCGGTATTCGGATTGCTGGTGGCGTGGGTGCTGGTGCGCTACCGCTTCCCCGGACGGCGCCTGCTGGATGCATTGGTCGACCTGCCGTTCGCCTTGCCGACCGCGGTCGCGGGCATCGCGCTGACCGCGTTGTACGCGCCGAACGGCTGGCTGGGGCACGCATTCGACGCGTTCGGCATGCAGGTTGCGTACACGCAGCTCGGCGTCGGCATCGCGATGGTGTTCGTCGGGTTCCCGTTCGTGGTGCGCACGCTGCAACCAGTGCTGGAGTCGCTGGACCGCGACATGGAGGAAGCCGCCGAGAGCCTGGGCGCGCGTCGTCCACAAGTCTTCGCCCGCGTGATCCTGCCGGTACTGGTTCCGGCGTTGCTCACCGGTTTCGCGTTGGCGCTGGCGCGCGCGGTGGGCGAGTATGGCTCGGTGATCTTCATCGCTGGCAACATGCCGATGCGTACCGAGATCGCGCCACTGTTGATCGTGCAGAAACTGGAACAGTTCGACTACGCGGGCGCGGCGGCATTGGGCGTGGTGATGCTGGGCTTTTCTTTCGTGATGCTGGTGGCGCTGTCGTTGCTGCAGCGCTGGAATCGGCGCTGGGCGGAGGCCGCGCCATGAATGCCGTGGTCCTGCCACGTACCTCGATCTGGCCGCGGCGGTGGCAGCGCACGCTGCTGATCCTGATCGCCGTCGCCTTCATGCTGGTGTTCCTGCTGTTGCCGCTGGCGGTGGTGTTCACCGAAGCACTGGCCAAGGGCGTGCAAACATTTTTCGTAGCGATCACGCAGCCTGAAGCACGGTCGTCGATCCGCCTGACCCTGCTGGTTGCCGCGATGGTGGTGCCGATGAACATCGTGTTCGGCATCGCCGCAGCGTGGGCCATGGCGCGTTTCGAGTTCCGTGGCAAAGCTTTGCTCGGCGCACTGATCGACTTGCCCTTTTCGGTATCGCCGGTGATCGCGGGCTTGATTTACGTGCTGCTGTTCGGCGCGCAGGGGTGGTTCGGTCCGTGGCTGAACGCGCACGGCATCCGGATCATCTTCGCCGTGCCCGGCCTGGTGCTGGCGTCGGTGTTCGTCACCCTGCCGTTCGTCGCGCGCGAACTGATCCCGCTGATGCAGGCGCAAGGCAGTGAGGACGAGGAAGCGGCGCGGGTGCTCGGTGCCAATGGGTGGCAGATGTTCTTCCGCGTGACGCTGCCGAACATCCGTTGGGCGTTGTTGTACGGCGTGCTGTTGTGCAACGCCCGCGCGATGGGCGAATTCGGAGCGGTATCGGTGGTGTCCGGCCACATCCGCGGGCTCACCACCACGATGCCGCTGGAGGTGGAGATGCGCTACAACGAATACGACTACGCCGGCGCGTTTGCCGTGGCCTCGTTGCTGGCGTTGCTGGCGTTGCTGACGCTGGCGATCAAGACGGCGCTGGAATGGCGCTACGGCGATGACCTCGCCGCCCACGCGCCGGGCGGACATTGAGGCGCACGCGCATGACGCTCGAACTTTCGCATCTCACCCGCCGTTTCACGGATTATCCGGCGCTGGACGATGTCAGCCTGGAAATTCCGCCCGGCGAATTCCTTGCGCTGCTCGGGCCGTCCGGCTCCGGAAAGACCACGCTGCTGCGCATCCTCGCGGGACTCGATTACCCCGAATCCGGCAGCGTGCGTCGGGAAGGCCGCGACCTGCTGGCGCTCGACGCCCGCCGTCGCAAGGTGGGATTGGTGTTCCAGCACTATGCCTTGTTCCGGCACCTGACCGTCGCCGACAACGTGGCATTCGGATTGCGCGTGCGGCCCTGGCGAACGCGTCCGAAGCGCGCCGACATCGCGGTGCGTGTCGAGCGCCTGCTGCGACGTGTGCAACTGCAGGACATGGCCACGCGTTATCCCGCGCAGCTTTCCGGCGGCCAGCGCCAGCGCGTCGCGTTGGCGCGTGCACTGGCAGTGGAACCCGATCTGTTGCTGCTCGACGAACCGTTCGGCGCGCTCGACGCCCAGGTACGGGTGAGCCTGCGCCGCTGGCTGCGCGAGCTGCACGACGAGTTCGGCCTGACCACCGTGTTCGTCACCCACGACCAGGAAGAGGCACTGGAGTTGGCCGATCGCGTCGTGGTGATGAATCGCGGCCGGATCGAACAGATCGGCACCCCCGAGGCGATCTACCACGATCCGGCCACACCGTTCGTCTGCGAGTTCATCGGCAAGGCCAACCGGATCGCCGCGCGTTGCGAAGGCGGAAAGCTCGTGGCCGGAGGCCTGGTACTCGGTTCTGATCCCTGGGATGGACGCCACGACTCGGCCATTGTTTACATTCGCCCCGAACAATTCGTCGTTGCCGAGCCGGACGAGGGCGAAAGTTGGCCGGTATGTGTGCGCCATGCATTTCGCGCGGGTGGCACGATGCATCTGACACTGGATGCGGCGGCGCTTGGCCAGGTCCTGGAAATGGATGTCTTCGATGGCGAGCGGCCGCACGGCGCATGGCATCATGGCGCTTGCTTGCGGATACGTCCGCGCCATGTCACCGTCTTCCCCGATGGAATCGGGCCGGCGGCTGCGCTGACCCGCGAACCCCGGGTCGTTGCGCCAGCCACGCAGCCCGTGGCCGCCGGGCCGTGATCGACCCCATGGGGAGAACCGTGCGCAAGTCGAGAATCTGGTTGGTACTGCTGCTGTCCCCGATCGCGATCACCGCGCGCGCCAGCGACGACTGGCCCACGCACTATGCGTTCGGGAATGGCGTCGACGTCGGCCTCAAGGGGCTGCTGCAGTACGACAGCAATGATTTCGGCAACGATCGGCTGCCGGGTGGCATGCACGTTTTCGACGATGCGCATGACTGGCGGCGCAAGGAATTCAATCTCTACGTGAACAAAAGCGGCGTGTTCGAAATCAATGCGGGCTACGATTTCCAGGCGCGCGCGTGGGTGGACAACTACCTCGCCGTGGAAACGCCGGCCGGGCGTTTTCGGGCCGGACAGTTCAAGACGCCAGTCGGTTGGGAGGACGGCAACACGTCGACAGGTGCGACGTTGTTCCTCGAACGTGCGCTGCCGGAACAGGCGGTGCACGAGGGACGCCGCGTCGGCCTGGAGTGGCAACGGGGCATCACTTCGAAGTGGCTGCTGCAGGCGGTGTGGTTCGCACGCGGCGACCTCAACGCCGACGCCGACGGCACCACCATCGCAGGTCGCGCGGTATTCACGCCGGTGCGTAGCACCGATGCCGTCGTGCACCTGGGCGTGTCAGCGTCGCGCGAGGAAAGAGATGACGGGACCGCACGCGTGCGGATGCGGCCCGAAGTGGCACTGACGCCGGTGCGGCTGGTCGACACGGGCACCTTGCAAGGCGTCGATCACGTCGACCGCGTGGGGGTGGAGGCCGGCTGGCTGCGCGGTCCGCTGTTGCTGCAGGGTGAATACCTGAGCTTGCGCGCGCATCGCCCGGCGACGTCGGACTTCACCAGCCAAGGCGGTTATGTCACGGCGGCATGGCTGTTGACCGGCGAAGCGCACGGTTACAAGGGCAGCGGGTTCGCCAATCCGGTGCCGGCACATGCCTGGGGCGCGGTGGAACTGGCGCTGCGCTTTTCCACCCTGGACCTCGACAGCGGCAGCGTCACCGGCGGCCGCGAACACGACTGGACACTGGGCCTGAACTGGTACCTCGGCAAGCATTTCAAGTTGCAGGCCAACTACATCCGCGCCTTCAGCGATCATGGCGACCTGGACATCGATCCCCGCATCTTTGCGCTGCGCGCGCAACTCGCGTTTTGATGCGGGTCGCCAGCGTGGTTGTCACCGTGAGGTCGGAAGTCCGTTTGTGGGCCTCTGTCCTGCCGCTTTCGGCGTACGGTTACGCACGCGCTTCGTACCACTTGCGCGAGCGGTTGACGACCCGCACCACCGACAGCATGACCGGTACTTCGATCAAAACACCCACCACGGTC
>DAIUEL010000138.1:0-7069 GCA_036845145.1 Rhodanobacteraceae bacterium
CGTATTGCGCAACGCCCTCGATTCGCCGAGGCCAGCAAGAACACGCGACCCACGCGCGCTCGTCGGCTTCCAACTGGCGCGCCTCCCCTCGCTGCGTGCCCTCGTCAGCAAGCGTCTGGCGAGAGCTGAAAGCAACGCCTCAGTTTTCTCCTCCTCCTTTGGGCGGGCGGCCTGAAGTGGGACGGGGCCGGTGGTCACACCGTTTGCCCCATCCCCATTGGCACGTCCGCTCCCTCGGCGGGGAGGGCTGCTACGTCCTCACCGATTGCAGGCGATCGAGAAGTTCGCCGAGCGCGGCGGCTGAAGCCGGCAGCGGCTCACTGCATCACCTTTGCCGATGTCATAAATCGACGTCGAGGTTGACGTAGACCGAGCGGCCCGTCATGCCGTAGATGGCGTTGTAGTACGGAGGTGACGTGTAGGTAGGGTCTTTCGGCCCGAAACTGTTGAACACGTTGACGACGTCGACACCCACCCTCCAGCCCGGCGCGATCTCTTTCGATACCGACGCATTCCACTGGATGAACGGCCGCAATGGGTAAATCGTGCCGGTATCCGCCGGAACACGGGTCGCGTAAAAGTTGGGCCGTGAACTGTCGCGGAATCCGTACAGATATACATTCCAGCCGTCCTTGATCCAGCCCAGGGTCCAATTGGTGCGCATCCGGAATGCCACGTCCGATGTCCAGTGCATCGCGTCTTGCCAGGCATCCCCGGGGGCGACCTGCACCTCGTAACCCATGACGCGGGTAAAGCCGATGTCGGCTTTGAAGTCACCGAATCGGCCCCAGCTCCAGGCATAGCGCAGGCTGGCGTCGAATCCATGGGTTTTCACACCGGATTGATTGATCGCCTGGACACTTATGTTCGTGATGTGACCCGCTGCATCGCGCGTTACAAAGTTTTCGTACAGCTTGCACTGGGCCGAGTTGGAGTCGATCGGATCGCCGTTGTCATAGGATCCCAGGAGACAGGCCGTGTTGACGTTCAATATGTCGCCCGTGCTGAGATAGACACTCTTGTTCTTCAGTTCGATGTCCCAGTAGTCGAGGCTGAACGAGAGTTTCTCCGCCAGATCCCACACGAAGCCGGCGCCATTGGATACCGCGGTTTCCGCTTTCAGATGCGTGTTTTCACCGCCGGAGACGTACCACAAACCATCATCGTACGTGCCGGCGTAGCACTGCTGGTTGTCGTCGGGGTTGGACAGATCGAGGCCGGCCTTGCGGCACAGGTATTCGTTGGTGAAGGTGCCGTAGGCCGATACCGGCCCGCCATAGATCCACATCAGGTTGGGCGCGAGAAAGCTCGTCTGACGACTGGCGCGGAACAACAGGCTGTCGATCGGCCGCCATTCCAGCCCGGCAGCCCAGGTAAGGTCACCGCCGATCTGCGAGATATCCTTGTACTTGTCGTAGCGCGTGGCGAGATCGGCAGTCAGGGTCGACACGATGGGGACGCGGAACTCCAAGCCCGCCGCATAGCGATTGCGCGAGCCGCCGCCCCACGTGGCGTTGTAGTTGAAGGAGTGATCCGGTCCGTCGTAGTAGTTGCGAGAGCGAACGTCCGGACCGAGGAAGTACTTCGAATGCTCACCTTCCAGCACGACCGACATTTCCACGTCGCCGGCCGGCAGCGTGAACAAACGGCCTCCGAACACGAACTGTCCCGAAGCGGCCTGTGAGGTGTTGTGGTTGTTGAGGATATCGGTCAACGCCGCGTAATCATCCGGCGACATCGGGCCGAACATGTGCTGGTATTGCAAAGGCCCGAGGTCATAGATGGGCGAGTTGTTGTCGTCCGGATCGTGACCGACTGCCTGGCCGAAGAAATAGTCATTCACCTTGTTCGTGATGGGGCCGCGCCACCAGCTGTGCATCTTGTCCTGGGAGAAGGTGAGACTGGCATCCCAGTCGAAGCGATCGAACACCCTGCCTCTCACGCCGGCATTGGCATTGATGGCGGTATCCTCATAGGTTCGCGGTGACAAGCCGCCAATCTGCGTGGCATCCAGGACGCGCTGGAATTCGAACTGCCCCAGCGTCGTGTCGTAGGCGTCACCCTGGTTGAACATGTAGAGATTGGAGCGCTGGGTCATCACGTCGCGCGCGCGGGTCACCAGCAACTGGCCATAGGCATCCACCGTGTCGGTGATGTGGTACTTGCCCGAGACAAAGACGGAAGTCTTGTTGTATTGGTTGGCCAGCGTGACCCAGTCGTAATAGTTCAAAGCGCTGCAATTGGAAGGCGTATTGCCATCGGCCTTGTACGGGTAGTACGGCGCATGGCCCACCTGGGCGCAGCTGTATTCGAGCGCGCCGCCGGCGTCCGGGGAGGTGGGCGACGCCAAAGCCAGATTGCCGGCCTGATCCAGCCAATAGTTGTAATGCATGTAGCCGCCCGGCGTGGAGTAAGTCCAGAGCGCCAGGCCTCGGGTGGGCGTATAGGTCGGGTGATTGGGGTCCGGGTTTTGCTGCGGGGCCGTTCTCGGGTTGTAAAAGCCCTGGTCGGCGCGCTGCCAGGCGTAAAGGGGCTTGCGGAACAACTGCTCGAAGCCATAGGTGATGCTGCCGCGATCCCAAACCTTGCCGCCGCTGAACTGAAAATCGAGAGTGTTACCGCCTCCCAGGGTGGCGCCGCCTTCACGCAGGCGCACATGGTTGCCTTCCCAGTTTTCCTTGGTGATGATGTTGACGACACCGGCCACGGCGTCGGAGCCGTAAATGGCCGATGCGCTGCTGCTGAGCACTTCGATGCGAGCAACGGCTGCCATCGGGATGTTGCCGATGCTGATTCCCATGTCTCCCGCCGTGGACGCCGCGGGGTAGTCCGCCATGCGTTTGCCGTTGAGCAGGATCAACTGATAGCCAACGCCAAGGCCGCGCAGGTTGAGATACTGGGCGTCCGGCTGCTGATTGCCGAAATTCCACTCGCCGCCAACGACGTTACCGCTGTATTGGGTGAGGGTACCCAGGGCTTCGGCTACGGTCGTGAAGCCTTCCTCCTTGATGTCTTGGGCGGTGATGATCACCACAGGCGACGGGCCTTCAATCTGCGCACGCTTGATGCGCGAACCGGTTACGGTGACTTTCTCGAGCGTCTGAACGTGAGACGAGCCGGCAGTGGCTTTCGCCTTGGTTTTCTTCGTGTCTTGAGTAGTGTTCTGTGAGGTAGTCTGCGGCGCATCCTGCGCGGTGACGGAACTGGTGCCGCTGGTCGCCTGCGCCCAGCCCGTACTCGCCAGACTGAAAGTGACCGCGCCGATGGCGAGGGCCAGCGCTTTGCGCCGGAACACGTTTTTGCGATGCAACGAACGCGACTTGCCCTTCATGATTCTCACTCCCCAGTCGTGTGATTCAAGTGATGTTGTCTCGACGCGGCGATCGTCTGCTGCCGCATCTTTTCGTCAGCATGCCGCGTGGCCCCCATGGTCAACGTTTCCGTTGACCCGCCGCGTTGCGCGGCAGGCGGTCAAGGATACGTATCCCGCAGCGGCTACCACCAATGAAAAGACAGTCATTCGGCATAGCCTTGGGTTATGGTTTTGTTATCCGCGGCAACGATTCAAATCACGCGAGTCCGCCATCTGTCTTGCGATTCCATGCGCGCCGCCACCGGGCGGCGTCACGCGACTCGATATGACGGAATGGCCTCTACTCGGCGTCGGGTCCATGTACGATCCGTGGCCATGACGACCACAGCCTCGCTCCCGCGCGAACTGCCGCGCAAACTCGGCCTCGTCACCGGCATGGCGGTGGTGGTGGGGGTGATCATCGGCAGCGGCATCTTCCGGGTGCCATCGGGCATCGCCGCCGATACCGGCAACCTCACCGGCATCGCGCTGGTGTGGATTCTCGGTGGCATCGTGGCGCTGTTCGGTGCGCTGTCGATCGCCGAACTTGCAGCGATGTATCCGGCCGCTGGCGGGCCTTACGTATATCTGCGCGAAGCCTACGGTCGTCCGCTGGCATTCCTGTTCGGCTGGATGTTCCTGTTGACCCAGCCGATCTCGTGGGCGGCGCAGGCGTTGATGTTTTCCGAGTACCTGGGTTTTTTCGTGCCGATTCCGGAGTTCACCCAGCACCTGATCGCGGCGGCGCTGATCGTACTGGTGGCCGCAGCCAATTACCGTTCGGTGAAACTCGGCGCTGCGATCCAGAATGTGTCGACCGCTGCCAAGGTGTTGGCGATCGTCGGGTTGTCGGCGACGATCTTCTTCCTCGCGCCGGGTGGCGAACACAATCCATTGAATGCCGAGCCGATGGGCGTGGCGAAATGGTCGGGGATCGGCATCGGCCTGATCGCGGCGTTGTGGGCTTACGACGGCTGGGAAAACCTGACCACGCTGTCGGGTGAGGTCAAGAACCCGGGTCGCAATTTGCCGACTGCGCTGATCGGTGGCGTGGTCGTGGTGATGGTGGTTTACCTGCTGATCAATGTCGCCTACCTGCGCGTCTTGCCTTTGCCGGAACTGGCCGCCTCGAAGTCCGTGGCCACCGATGCAGCGACAGTGGTGCTGGGGCGCGCGGGCGCCTCGCTGGTCGGCGCGCTGGTGATGTTGTCGGTATTCGGCACCTTGAACGGCAGCATTCTTTCGACGCCGCGGGTGTTTTTCGCGATGGCCGAGGATGGTTTGTTCTTCCGCACCGTCGGCAAGATCCATCCGAAATACGAAACGCCCTACGTCGCGATCGCATTCATCGTGGTGATCGCGGTGGTGTACGTGCTGTTGCGCGATTTCATGCAGCTTGCCGAGGCCTATGTGCTGGGCATCTGGCCGTTCCTTGCCTTGTGCGTGATCGGGCTGTTCATCCTGCGCAGGAAACGGCCCGACGTTCCGCGTCCGTATCGCACGCTCGGCTATCCGGTGATACCGGTGCTGTTCGTCCTGGCGACTTTCGTGGTGGTCGCCAACGCGCTGTACGCGCAGTTCTGGTCCACGATGGCCAGCATCCTGATCACGCTGGTGGGCCTGCCGCTGTACTACCTGTGGATGTGGCGGCAGCGGCGTATCCGGGCGGCGTGACGCCGCAGGCGCCACGCGCACGCCGACGCAAGGCGTCTTCCGCGAAGAAGGCCAGAAACGGGAAGAGAAGCAAAAAGTCGATCGCCTTCATTTCTCGGTCTTTGCGTTCCTTGCCGAAAAGGCCTGATGTTTGAAACTCGCGTTCTGGAGGGAACATGAAATGTTTGTCGTTGTTTTTTTGCGCGCTGGCGCTTGTCGCGCCGCTGTCGTGTGTAGCCGCGGAGAACACCGGGCCTGCGCCCGGTCCGGTCGTCTTGGCGGTGAGCCTGCCCGATCCCGGCCAGAAACTTCTTTACGTCCATGAAGTAATGCCGGTTACGCCGGGGCCGCTGACGCTGTATTACCCCAAGTGGATTCCCGGCGACCATTCGCCGGACGGTCCCATCAACGACGTCATGGGTTTGGAGTTCTCCGCGAACGGAAAGCGCATCGCGTGGCAGCGCGATGAGCTCGATCGCTTCACGTTCCACTTGGTGGTGCCGCAAGGCGTGCAGCAGCTGGACATCAACTTCCAGTTTCCGTCGAGCGATCGCGTGACCGGCAACCTGATCGACCTCACCTGGGATCACGTCTCGCTGTACCGCGCGGAATTTCCGACCAAGGACCAGATGTTCAAGCCTTCGCTGTCGGTCCCCAGCGATTGGCACTACGGCACTGCATTGCAGACCGACAAACGCGACGGCCAGCGCATCGACTTCAAGCCGGTGCCGTTCAACACGCTGGTCGACTCGCCGGTGATCGCGGGCAAGTATTTCCGCGAGATCGATCTGACGCCCACGGGCTCATCGGTGCATCGCTACCTCGACATGGTGGGCGACAGCGCCGCCGCGATCGCGATCACCGACCCGCAAAGCGCGGGTTTCCATCACCTGATCGAGCAGGCGCAGGCGCTGTTCCACTCGCACCATTACGACAGCTATCACTTGTTGCTGACGTTGAGCGACCACACCGCCAAGGGTGGCCTGGAGCACCACCAATCGAGCGACGACAAGGCACGCGGAGGTTCGAAGATGTTCGCCGACCCCGCGCATTTCATGCTCGACGGCTCGCTGCTGCCGCACGAATACACGCATTCGTGGAACGGCAAGTTCATGCGTCCAGCCGGCCTTTGGCGGCCCGATTTCGAGCAACCCGAGAAACCGAAACTGCTGTGGGTGTACGAAGGGCTGACGGTATATCTGGGCGATACGCTGACCGCGCGCAGCGGCCTGTGGTCACCCGAAACCTGGCGCGATGCGCTGGCGTACCGCGCCGCGGTGATGGAGCACCGCACCGGCCGCGAATGGCGGCCGCTCATCGACACCACCATCGCGGTGGATTACGGCGCGCCCGAAGCATGGGCGAACTGGCGTCGCCAGAACGATTTCTATCGCGAAGGCGAACTGCTGTGGCTGGCCGTCGACATGAAGATTCGCGATTTGAGCCACGGCAAGCGCGACATCGATGATTTCGCGCGCGCATTCTTCGGCGTCGACAACGGCAGTTTCGTTACGCACACCTACGACTTCGATGATGTCGTGAAGGCGCTGGACAAGATCCAGCCTTATGACTGGGCGACGTTCCTGCACACCTGGGTGGACGGCACGGGCGATCAGGTGCCGCTGCTGTCCGGCATCGAAGCCAGCGGATGGAAACTGGTCTACACCGACAAACCATCTGCCTACGAAAGCGCGCTGGAAAACGTCGGCATGGGCGAGCTGGAAGGTCACGGCATCAACGCCATGTTCTCAGTCGGCATGTTCCTTTCCACGGATGGCCGGGTCGAAGACGTATTGTGGCAGGGGCCTTCGTTCAAGGCTGGGCTCGCACCCGGCATGAAGCTCGTTTCCATCGACGGCCATGCCTGGAGCGCGCAGGTGCTGCACGATGCGGTCGCCGCGGCGCAAAAGAGCAAACAGCCGCTGAAGATCCAGGTGCGCAGTGATGGCGCCGTCAAAACCTGCACCGTGGATTACAACGGCGGACTCAAGTACCCGCACCTCGTACGCGAGCAGGGCAAGGCCGATTACCTGAAGCCGTTGCTGGCGGCGAAGCCGGTGGGGA
>DAIUEL010000139.1:0-7002 GCA_036845145.1 Rhodanobacteraceae bacterium
TTCAACATGGGCGCGATGGAGAACAAGGGCCTCAACATCTTCAACTCGAAGTACCTGCTGGCCGACCCGGACACCACCACCGACGACGAGTACCGCCGCATCGAAGCGGTGATCGGGCACGAATACTTCCACAACTGGAGCGGCAACCGCGTTACCTGCCGCGACTGGTTCCAGCTTTCCCTGAAAGAAGGCTTCACGGTGTTTCGCGAGCACAGTTTTTGCGAAGCCATGCATTCGCAGTCGCTGAAACGCATCGAGGATGTCGCCACGTTGCGCCGCGTGCAGTTTCCCGAGGATGCGGGCCCACTCGCGCACCCGGTACGCCCGGCCGCGTACCAGGCCATCGACAACTTCTACACCGCGACCGTCTACGAAAAGGGCGCGGAACTGATCCGGATGATCGCTGGACGCTTGGGCAAGGAAGGGTTCCGCCGCGGTGCCGACTTGTATTTCTCGCGCTTCGACGGACAGGCGGCCACGATCGACGACTTGCTGGCGGCGTTGGGCGAAGCCAACGGCGTGGACCTGTCGCCGTACCTCGCGTGGTATGCCCAGGCCGGCACGCCCGAGTTACATGCGCGCGGCGAGTACGACGCCGCTTCGAAACGTTACACGCTCACGCTTGTCCAGCGCACCCCGCCGACGCCGGGCCAGCCGCACAAGCAGCCGGTGCCGATTCCGGTGAACGTCGCGCTGTTCGGCGATGACGGCGTCCCGATGCCGTTGCAACTCCAGGGCGATGCCACGCCTGTCGCGCGCGAGCGCGTGATGGAATTGACCGGAGCCGAACAGCGTTTCGTGTTCGAAAACGTGATTGCCGCGCCCACGCCTTCGCTCTGCCGCGGCTTCTCCGCCCCCGTGCGCGTGGTGTTCGACTACGCGCCCACGCAGCTTGCGTTGTTGCTGCAGCACGAGACGGAGGGTTTCGATCGCTGGAATGCCGCGCAGCAATTGGCCGCACGTGCATTCGACGAAGCGCTTGCAAGCGGCCACTCGCACGCCGCCACCAATGCATGGCTCGCCGCGCTGGAGAAATTGTTCAAGGCCCGCGCCGACATCGATCCCGCGCTGCTGGCGGACCTGCTGACGCCGCCTTCGGAACTCGAACTCGGTGCGCGTCATGGGCCGTTCGACCCGGATGCCGCGCACGCCGCGCGCGACGCGCTGGAAAACGCGCTGGCGCGGCGGCTGGGTGCGTCGCTCGCTTCGGCCTATCGCGAACTGCACGCCGGCGAAGCAGGCGCGCTCGACCAGGAAGCTGCCGCGCGCCGTCGTCTCAAGGCTCGCGTGCTTTCGCTGCTGGTTCGGCACGACGCCGGCGCCGGCACCGAGCTCGCGTTCGCGCAATGCCGTGACGCGCACGGCATGACCGAGCGGCTGGCCGCCTTGACTGCACTGGTGCGCAACGATGCCGCGCAGGCGGGCGAGGCGTTGCGTCTGTATCGCGAACGTTTCGACGGCGATGCGCTGACGCTGGACAAGTGGTTCATGCTGCAGGCGACCGTGCCCGCGCACGCGACGCTGGAACGCGTGCAAGCGCTGGAATCCGATTCAGCCTTCACGCTGGCCAATCCCAACCGGGTGCATGCGCTGCTGGGCGCGTTCGCGCGCGCCAATCCGGTGGCGTTCCACCGCCCGGATGGCGCGGGCTACCGGTATTTCGCGGACAAGCTGGCCGAAATCGATGCGCGCAACCCGCAGCTTTCGGCGCGGCTGGCCAAGGCCTTCGAGGACTGGACGCGACTGGAACCGAAGCGCCGCGTCCTGGCCGAAACCGCCCTGCGGGCCTTGCTGGGGCGCGGACAACGCTCGCCCGACCTCACCGAAATCCTGACCCGCATGTTGGCGGCGGGCAGCGTCGACTGAAGTTGCCGGCCGGGTTCACACCCTTTCGCGCATAAAGGCGTACCATCGGGTACAGAAATCCCGCTGAACCCGGAGGTGCGCCATGCGCGGAACATTTTCATCCAAGGCATGGGGCCGCGTTGCGCGCGCCGTGGCACTGGGCGCCGGCGCGCTGGTACTGGCGGGTTGCGCCACCGGTTCCGCGTTCGTGCAACCGGATGTCGCGGGCGGCGGCGGTTACTACACCAGCGACGGGCCGTATTCGGGCCAGGGTTATTACGGCTATCCCGGCACCGGCGGCTACGGCTATTACAACGGCACCTGGCCCTACTCCTATCCGTACGGGTGGTACGGCGGTTACGGGGGCTACGGCTACGGGTCGTCTTTCACCTTCAATCTCGGCATTTCGAACGTGTGGAATTTCCCGGGTTACGGGAGCCAGTGGTACTACTCCTCGGGCTGGGGCTGCGCGCGATGGAACTGCGGTCACCACGGGCGTCGCCACCACCACGATGGCCACGATCCGGTGGCGTCGGGTTCGCCGCGTCCGGTTCTGACGCCCGATCATCCGCCCGTGCCGCCAGGCTCGCGTGGCGCAAAACCGTCCGACCGCGAGCCGGCGCGGGCGATGGAACGCTTCGCCAACCGCCGGGCGCTGCCATCGGCGCGATTCGCACACGATTTCGTGCACGCGCCCGCCGATCGCATGGGGAGCCGCCGGACGTCCGACCGCTCTCCGGCCCCTGCGGTGGCGTCGCCCCAGATGACAGCCGAGACCGGATTCGCCAATCCGCGTCCGCGGGCCACGCCTGCCCCGCCTGACTTCAGGGCGCCGATACCGATGGTTTCGCGCCCGGCACCGCGCGTGGCATCGGAACCGGAATTCGCCGGTCGCCGTCCCATCGCGATGCCGGCCCAATCCGGTTTCCAGGCGCCGGTCCCGGTTTCACGGCCGGCGCCGATGGTTTCGTCCCCGGCACGGGCGGCGCCACCGATTCGTCCGGCACCTTCCGGCCGGGCGGCGTCGACCAAGGTCGAAATCCCCTGATTCCAGCCATGAAAAAGGGAGCGCATGGCGCTCCCCTTTTCCCCCCAAAAAGATGGACCGGACGTGCGCCTCAGTGCGGGATGATGGCGCTGTCCAGCTCGTGCAATTGCAGCTCGACCGGCTTCATGGCATGCGGCGGCGCCCCGGCAGGGCGCACTTCGCGGATCTCTTCGGTCCGCAGTTCGAGCTTGGCCATCTGGACCAGTTCGTCATGGTGCCGGTACACCTCTTGCCATTCTTCATTGGTCATTGCGACGTAGTTCATCACACGCTCCCGAAGTCTTTTCGTGAAAGTCCGCCTGAACCTGAATGCTTCAAGTGGCGTTCATCCACAGCCGCTGATACTCTTCGCCGAAGGGGCAGTTGCGGGTTGATTTGCCGCTTCGACGCCCGATATTTTTCCTAAATCTGGCGCCCGGAACTCGGTTACTCTGGATTCCCCCTGTTCCTGATGACCGCCGGGCGCCAGTTCCTTTTCGCACCAATCCGTGGTGCTTCCCGCCGATGCAAGACCGGTCCCTGTACCCGGTCCCTGTCGCGTTCGCGACTGCATCGGCGGGAGCGCACAGTGTTGGTGCACGGCGCATGCCAATCCATCGGGATCCGCAGCCGAAATTTGCAAGAGATTGTGACGTTGCCGGGTAGGCGAAGGATTACGTGCGCAACGCTCGCGCGCGGTAACGTTTCGCAATGATTGCCACGGGGATTGCAAACGGGAATTGACAATCGCGCCGCCCAAAACGGCGCACTGCACGTTGCAATTGGAAACAAGTGACAGCGCATGACCAGTTATGACGTGACCGGTGACGACGTGATCGTTGGAGGCGGTGGTCACGCGGGGCGAAACGGAGTTCTCGCGAGTTGCCAGTGGCAGCTCGCGCCGTTGAGCGCCCGAGGCAGGGAGCCGAGGGCCGGGTCACTTGGCGAGAACAGGATGTTCGAGCGTAGTGACCGACGGTGCCCACAACACAGGTCGAGTATCTCAAGATGGTGAAGTACGACGTAGTTGTCGTAGGCGGTGGTCACGCGGGCACCGAAGCCGCGCTCGCATCCGCGCGCTGCGGTGCGCGCACGCTGCTGCTCACCCACAACATCGAGACGATCGGACAGATGAGTTGCAATCCCGCGATCGGCGGGATCGGCAAAGGGCACCTCGTGAAAGAGATCGATGCGCTGGGCGGCGCGATGGCGCACGCGGCGGATCTCGCGGGTATCCAGTGGCGCACATTGAATGCGTCGAAAGGCCCCGCCGTGCGCGCGACGCGCTGCCAAGCCGATCGCGCGTTGTACAAGGCCGCGATCCGGCGCATCGTCGAGCGGCAACCTAATCTCGAAATCTTCCAGCAATCGGTCGACGACCTCGTGATCGAGCACGGCCGCGTCGCCGGTGTCGTCACGCAGATGGGTTTGACGATCCGCGCGTCGCGCGTGGTGCTGACGGTCGGCACGTTCCTCGCCGGCAAGATCCACATCGGTCTGGAAAACCACGCGGGCGGTCGCGCCGGCGATCCTCCCGCAACGACGCTCGCGAAGCGCCTGCGCGAATTGCCGCTGGGCGCCGATCGCCTGAAGACCGGCACGCCGCCGCGCATCGACGCGCGCACGCTGGATTACTCGGTGTTCGAGAAACAAGCGGGTGACGATCCGTTGCCGGTGTTCTCGTACCTTGGTTCGCGCGACGACCATCCGCGCCAGGTGCCGTGCTGGATCACGCATACCCGCGAACGCACGCACGAGATCATCCGCGCGGGGCTGGATCGCTCGCCGCTCTACACCGGCAAGATCGAAGGCACCGGCCCGCGCTATTGCCCGTCGATCGAGGACAAGGTGGTGCGTTTTGCCGACAAGGCGTCGCACCAGATCTTCATCGAACCGGAAGGGCTGGATGCGATCGAAATTTATCCGAACGGCATTTCCACCTCATTGCCGTTCGACGTCCAGGTGGAACTGGTGCATTCGATTCCGGGCTTCGAGCGCGCGCACATCACGCGGCCGGGTTACGCGATCGAATACGACTACTTCGATCCGCGCGGCCTGCAGCCGTGGCTGGAAACCAAAGCCATCGCCGGTTTGTATTTCGCGGGCCAGATCAATGGCACCACCGGTTACGAGGAAGCCGCGGCGCAGGGCTTGATTGCAGGTTTGAACGCCGCGCGCGCCACGCGCGACGAACAACCCTGGTGGCCGCGTCGCGACGAGGCATATACCGGCGTGTTGATCGACGACCTCACCACCAACGGCACCATCGAGCCGTACCGGATGTTCACGTCGCGCGCCGAATACCGGCTGCAACTGCGCGAAGACAATGCCGACCTGCGCCTCACCGAAAAAGGTTTCGAACTTGGCATGGTGCCGCAGCCGCGCTTCGATGCGATGCGTGCGAAGCGTGATGCGGTGGAACGCGAAACCGCACGGCTGAAATCGATCTGGGCGGCGCCTTCCAACGCGCTCGGCATGGCGGTGCAATCGCAGCTCGACATCGCGCTTGGGCACGAAGCCAACGCACTGGACTTGTTGCGTCGCCCGGAACTCGATTACACGTCGTTGACATCAATCGCCGGCTTCGGTCCCGCGGTCGAACGCGAAGACGTCGCCCTGCAGGTGGAAGTGCAGGCGAAATATTCGGGTTACCTCGATCGCCAGCGCGATGAAATCGAACGCCAGCGCCGCCACGAATCCACGCCGATCCCGGAAGGTTTCGACTACGATCGCGTGCGCGGTTTGTCCGCCGAAGTTTCCGCCAAATTGAAACGCGTGCAACCGGCCACCCTGGGGCAGGCGCGCCGCATCAGCGGCGTCACGCCCGCGGCGATTTCGTTGCTGCTGGTGCACCTGCGCCGGCAACCTGATCCGCGCGCTGCCTGAAGTCCGTTCAACTCCGGTCCAGCGGGCTCAACACCCCGCGCCCGCCGCGATTCAGCACGTGCGTGTAGATCTGCATGGTGGACACATCCTTGTGGCCGAGCAGTTCCTGGATCGTGCGGATGTCATGGCCTGCTTCCAGCAGGTGCGTGGCGAATGAATGGCGCAGTGTGTGGCAGGTCGCCGGCTTGTCGATGCGCGCGCGACGCACGGCCTGTTTCACCGCGCGTTGCAAGACAGTTTCATCCAAATGATGCCGGCGTTCCACGCTCGAACGCGGATCGATACTGCGCGATGAAGCCGGGAACACGTACTGCCACGCCCATTCGCGCGCGGCATTCGGATACTTGCGCGCCAGAGCGTTCGGCAGCCACACGGCGCCAAAACCCGCCGCAAGATCGCGTTCGTGCACGCGTCGCGCTTCCGCAAGCTGGCCTTGCAATGCATCCACGATGATCGCTGGCAACATCGTGCGGCGATCCTTGCCGCCCTTGCCCTGCCGCACAGTGATTTCGCGGCGCACGAAATCCACGTCCTGCACGCGCAGCCGCACGCATTCCATCAACCGCAAACCGGCGCCGTACAGAAGGCTCGCCATCAGCCACGTCACGCCGTTCATTTCTTCCAGCAGCGCGGCGACTTCCTCGCGGCTCAATACCACCGGCAGGCGCTCCGGCCTCTTGGCGCGGCGAATGTTCTCCATCCACGGCAGTTCCTGCTGCAATACTTCCCGATACAGGAACAGCAGCGCCGATAACGCCTGGTTTTGCGTGGACGCCGCCACGCGCCCGTGCATCGCAAGGTGCGTCAGGAATGCCTCGACTTCGCGCGCCCCCAGTTCACGTGGGTGCCGCTTGTCGTTGGCAAAAATGAAACGTCGCACCCAGCCGACATAGGCTTCCTCGGTGCGGATCGACAACCCGAGTCGCCGTACGCGCGCTCGCATCCGGTCCAGCAGGCGAGGTGGACGCGTCGGGGGAACCTTGCTTGCACCTGTCGGTGCCGGGTGGGAAGATCGCATGGCCCCGATCCGCAGTCTGGGGAAAGGCGGTCAGATTAGGCGGCGGAATTAGATGGCGCGAGTGGTCCAAGCCTTGGATTCGTGTAGGGATATTCCGACCGGGCAAGACTCGCGTTCGGGATTAGACGGCGGAGTTATGCTTCACTTTCAAACCGACTTGTAGTTAGGTGTTTATGCACGCACTGTTTTTGCCGCTGTTTGCGCTGCTCTGCGCGAGCTTCGCAGT
>DAIUEL010000140.1:0-6928 GCA_036845145.1 Rhodanobacteraceae bacterium
ATTCGTTCTCGAACTGGCCGGGAAAGAAGAAGCCGGGCTGCTTGCCGAGTTCACGTGCGCGTTCCAGCGCATCGTTGACGTGGAAGGTGCCGCAGAAAAGGACCTCGGCGCCATACGCGCGCGAGATCGCGACGCGCTCGCTCGACAAGCCTTCCGGCATCACCACGATCATGCGGTAGCCTTTCACCGCGGCGACCATCGAAAACGCATTGCCGGTGTTGCCGCTGGTGGCTTCGACGATGGTGTCGCCGGGCTTGATCGCGCCGGTTTCTTCGGCACGTTCGATGATGTATCTGGCGATGCGCGCCTTGATGGAACCCGACGGATTCAGGAATTCGCACTTGGCGAACACGCCGTCGATTTCCAGTAGTGGCGTGTCGCCGACGGCGTCGAGGATATTGGTGGAAAGGCCCGTGTAGCGCGTTGCCATGGCGTGATTCCCGATGCGAATGGCGCAGTGTCCCGCGCTGCGACGTCAGCGTGAATGATCCACGTCAGGCCACGCGGGTCGCGGCGTTCGCCGAGACCCGCGCACGGATTGCCGATGCCGGAACTACCAGGAGCTGCCGCCGGCCGCCGGGTTTGCCTTGGAACCGCTGTCCTGGAGCGTCGCCGCAACTTGGCCCGCGTCCTGCTGCACGCTGGCGAGCGAGTCGGATTTCAGCCCGGCCTGCGCGGTGGTCAATGCGCTTTCCAGCTTGCCGTGCAGCGCCTGGTTGGACATCGAATCGGGAATCGCACCATTGCCTTGGCCTTTGCACGGGTTTTCGGCCTTGGCGTCGAAGCCGGCTCCGTTGGGGCCGACCAGACAGTTGACCGCGTGTTGCAGGTGCGCGTGCGCCATCGCGATGTTTTTGGCGCTCTGCGCCATCAGCGCGTGGGCGTGCGCGGTGCTTACCTCGTTGTTGATGTTGCCGTTCGCGAACGCGACGAGTGAAAGACTGGCGACGAGTGCGCCGGCCATGCCCATTGTCAGGAACCTGTTCATCGCTGCCTCCGATCTGCCCGGTGTGGGAGGCGCAAGCGTACGCGCGGGAATGTAATCGGCGCGTGTAGTGATCCATGGCGTCAGTCAGCGACTCAGGCGGTTTCGAACAGCGCCATGAAGCCGTAGTCCATGTGCTGCTGCATATGGCAATGGAACAGGGTGAGGCCGGGCTGATCGGCGGTGAAGTCGACCTCGGTGGTCTGGAACGGCGGCACCAGCACCACGTCCTTGATCACGCCCGCTGTCGGCTGCCCATGGAGCCTGGTGATTTCGAAACCGTGGCGGTGCAGGTGCAGCGGATGGATGTCGCCGCTGGCATTGCGGAAACGCAGGCGGTAGCGGCGCCCGAGTTTCAACTTGCGCATGACCGGCATGGTTTGCATGTCAAAAGGTATGCCATTGATCGCGTACACGTCGAAACCCTCGGCCGCACTCTGGCGCGCGGTGATCACCATGTCGATGACTTCGTCGGGTTTCGGCGGCGTGCGCTCCGGATCGGCGAACAGGCGATAGTCCCACATGAACTTCGGTGGCGCCTGCCACTGCGGCTTGCCGGTGGCGCCCGCGTATTCGATCACGACGCCCATGCCGCCTTCACGGTCGGAATCGGTGGTGTCGCCCAGCACCCACACGCCGGGATGGTTCATTTCGACGATCGCGGACACGCGCTCGGCGGTGCCGATCCACAGCACCGGCACCTCGGCCGGATGCGGCACCGGGTTGCCGTCCAGCGCAACCACCTTGAAGGTGTGGCCGGGCAGGGCGAGGCTGCGGTTCTCGGTGGCGCTGGCGTTGATCACGTGCAGCAGTACGCGCTCGCCACGTTTCACGCGGATCGGCTCGCCGTGGCCGAGCGACTTGCCGTTGATCGCGAAGGCGCCGTAGGCGAGTTCGTAGCCGGGCGGCACCCTGCCGGCGTTCGGGTCGGAGTTGGCGGCGATGGTGACGAGGTCCATTTCCATGCCCGCGGGTTCCATGAAGGCCATGTCCATGTCGACGCGCGTCAGGTACGGCATGAATTCCTTGAGCGTCAGGAACACTTCGCGATCGTAGGCGCCGGGTTCGTTTTTCGGTTCGATGTACACCGGACCCGCGAGACCCGTGTACAGCCCGCGTGCGAGATCGGGACCCGCGCGCACGTGGGTGTGATAGAAGCGCAAGCCGGACGGTGTCGGCGTGAACGCGATTCGGCGATGGCCGTGCGCCGGCACGGGCGGCGTGCGTTCCTCGTCGGCGCCGTCCACGCTGTCCGGCAGGTACTGGCCGTGCCAGTGCACCTGCTCGTCGTGGTCGGTGTCGTTGAAGACGTCGACGACGGTTTCCTGGTCTTCCTTCAAGCGCAGCAGCGGACCGGGAAAGTCACCGTTGTAGAGCGTGGTCGAAACGAATTTTCGGTCCGACAGTTCCAGCACGCCGTGGCCGATGCGCAGCGTGTGATCGGCCCTGCCGGCCGGCAGGGCCGTCGCGTCGCCGGAAGCAGCGGCGTGCATCTGCGCACCCAGCGCGTCCGTGGCTGGCAGCATGCCGGCGAGCGCGGTGAGGCTGGCGGATTTCAGGAAATCGCGACGATCCATTCACGGCTCCGGCGGCAGCGCAAACGGACATGCTAAACGATCACCCTTGGAGATCGCGAGGGCGCCGCTCTGGTTGCGAAACCGGAAGCTCTGTTTACAACACCGTCCGCGGCTTGCGGTGATAGCGGGTGCCGAGAATCACGTCCCAGAGGCCGGTAGTCACGCCGAAGTTGGTGTCCGGGTGGTAGTGATGGATGTTGTGGAAACCGGCCCAGCGACGCATCATCGGGCTGTCGAAGCGATGCACGTGGATCACGACGTGGCTCAGCCCGTAGGCGGCATAGCCCGCCGCGATGGTGCCGGCCAGCAGCAAGGCGTAACCGACCGGAATCGCCAGCGCGAACAGCGCGCCCAGCGCGCACATGAAAAGCGGCGGCATGAAGAACGGCAGCGCGTCGTAGCCGAGCGGGTTGTCGTGATGGTGATCGTGGCCGGACTTGAACGGACCCGTGTTGCCATGGAACAGCCAACGGTGCGCGGCGTATTCGATGAAGGTGAAGGCGAACAATCCGCACAGCGCGGTCAGCGCCGCCAGCGCCGGTTGCATGCGCCCGTACCAGACGCCGGCCGCGATCAGCAGCAGACTGATCAAACTGTCCGAAGTGAGTCCCGCACGCAGATTGAACAGGCTGGTGGAAAGTCGCGCCAACGGTCGCGCCAGCCATTCCAGCGGCGCAGGCAAACGCCTCGGCGGGCTGGCCGATGCGTCGCGATTGGCGTTGACCTGCGGGTGCTTCGACACGACCAGAGCCAACTCCTGTGAAGGGGCGGTCGCACGTGACCGGCGGCCGGCACATGATCAGCCACCCGACCGCGCGGCAAGTATAGTGAGAAACCCGGGCAGCGGCATGAGGTGGATCAGGATGAAAAACTTCCCGAAAGTCGTGGGTTTGGCGATGCTGCTGGCTGGCGCCGCGATGGTGCCGGCAATTGCGCAGCAGACGGATTCGGAACATGCCGACCTGGCGCGCTACCAGAAGTATGCCGAGGCGCCGGTGGACCACGTTCGCTATTTCCAGATCAATGGATTCCAGTATCTGGCGCCCGACCAGGTGGCGATCTGGTTCGGCGTCAACAAGCTGTACCTGCTGACGGTGGAAACGCCGTGCATCAACCTTGCGTTCGCGAACGGCATCGGCTTGACCGCGAAAAACCAGATGCTGTATCGCAACTTCGACTTCGTCACGTTCGATCACCAGCGATGCAAGATCACGAAGATCGTGCCGGTGAACGAGTTGAAAATGAAGCAGGATCGCGCGAAGGAAAAACAGGAAGGCGCGTCGGCCTCCGGCGGCTAGTCGCCCGCTTCCCCGGCAGGAGATTCACCAAACAGGAATCGCTGCATCTCCGCGGCGAGGAATTTGCGCGTGTCCGGGTCGCGCGGCGACAGCCTGTTCTCGTTGATCAGCATGGTCTGGTAGTCAAGCCACTGTTGCCACGCTTCGCGTCCGATGTGTTCGTAGATGCGTTGGCCGAGTTCGCCCGGCCATGGCGGGCGATCGAGGCCTTCGGTTTGGCGCTGGAGTTTTTCGCAGAAGACGCTTCGGGCCATCGCATCAATACCTTTCTCACGGGCGCAGGGATGCCGAGATCCGCAATCTCGGCGCGTGAATACCAGCGGGTCGCGGGATCGTCCGCAACAGCGGAGCGCGCACGCACGCCGCGCCACTCGATCGGCGAGGCGTGCAATTTGAAATGCGTGAACACGTGCAGAATGACCGGCAAGGCGACGGCGGTGTCGGGATCGAGAGCGGCGAGGCGCGAAGCAAGCTCCTGCGCAGCGTGTTCGTCGGCGGCTTCCGGCAGGCTCCACAATCCCGGCCAGACGCCTTGCGGCGGGCGCCGCTGCAACAACACGCGATCGTGCTCGTCGCGCAGCACGACGAAGAACGTGTACTTTTCCGGCAGCGCGCGCGCGGGACGCGCGGCCGGAATCACGGCCGTGATTCCGGCCCGATGCGCGGCGCAAACTTGCGCTTGCGGACAGGCATCGCAGCGCGGATTCGCGCGCGTGCAAACGGTCGCCCCGAGGTCCATGATCGCCTGCGTGTAGTCGGCGATCCGCGCTTCCGGCGTGTGCGTTTCGGCATGCGCCCACAGCGCGTTTTCGACGGTGCGCTCGCCAGGCCAGCCGGCAACGCCGTGATAGCGGCTCAGCACCCGCTTGACGTTGCCATCGAGGATCGCGTGACGTTGTTCGTGCGCCAGCGCCAGAATCGCGCCCGCGGTGGAACGACCGATGCCGGGCAGGGCGGCCAGCGATTCGAAATCGCGCGGCAATTCGCCATCGTGTCGCACGACACATCGCTGCGCTGCCGCGTGCAGGTATCTCGCGCGCCGGTAGTATCCGAGTCCCGACCACAATGCCAGGACGCGATCTTCCGACGCGGCCGCGAGCGCACGGACGTCCGGCAACGCGTCGACGAATCGTTCGAAGTACGGAAGGACGGTCGCGACCTGGGTTTGTTGCAGCATCACCTCCGAAACCCAAACGCGATAAGGTGCGCGCGGGTGCTGCCACGGCAGGTCATGGCGACCGTGCAGGTCGTACCAGTGCAACAAGTGGCGCGCGAAATCGTCCACGCCTCAATGTGCTGTCGACGCGGCCGGGGCCGCGCTCGAAGAGCTCGAGGTCGGGGCGAGATCCGGGCCGGCATCGATCGTGAACCCGGTGGCCTTCAGCCAGCCGATATCGAGTTGCCGCACTTCGGCCTTGCCCGTGAACGGCAACGCGCCCGGCGGCTGGCCCGGCTGCGCGGCCAGCACGCGTTTCCACCAGCGCCCGAATTCGGTGGGCTGCAAGCGGAGGTCGGCGTGCGCGTCGTCACCGTCCAGTTTGAGGGCGACCGCGAGCGGCGCATGCCCGCGCGCGGGCGAAACGTCCAGCGCGATGTTGTCGGTGACGAATTCCGCGGGGATGGCAGGCGGACTGAGCGACGAGCCTGACGCGGCGGGCGCACCGGTTGACGCTGCCGGTGGCGGCGCGAATGCGTGATGGCGAAGCGTGCCCCGGAGTTGCATCGCGAGATCTTCGCCGCCACGCCAACTGCCTTCGCCTTCGAGTTCCAGCGCGGTGCCTTGCTGCTCGGCGAGGCGGAAATTCAAAGCCTTGAGATCGATCACGCCGTCGTGGGCTGCCGATGGCACCGTGGTGAGCGCGGCGGTGAAGCGGTTGCCGGTCGCGCCACGTGCAGCGGCTTCCAACCGGAACACTTTCCCGGGTGCCAATGCGCCGGTCTCGATGCTGAAGTCGAACAGCAACGGCGAGCCATTGCGGGAAAGCGTGCCTTGGCTCATGTGCACGCCGGTGGCGATGGTGGGCAGGCGCGGGGGTCCGGCGGCGCGGCGCGGCAGCCGCGCAAGCAGCGATTCGAGTTCGTCCAGGTTCAAGTGTGGCGCGACCACGTCCACGCGTTCGATGGCGACCTCGCCATGCAGCAGCGCACGCCACGGCACCACGATGGTGGCGCCGGCCGCCTGCAGCACCGGCCGGCTGGAACCGGCGTTGGTCAGGCTTAAACCCTTCAACTGCACGCCGGGGCGCGGGAACAGGGTGGGTTCGGCGGGTGCCTGCAGGCGCAGCCTCAGGCCGACCGCCGCAAGGTCGTTTTCCAGCAAGGCCGTGAAGCGGGCGGGTTGCAGCAGGTTGTGGACGTACACGGCTGCCGCGATCGCCAGCGCGGCCAATACCGCGACGATCGCCAACGCGATCCAGCGCAGGAGGTGCCGCGACGATGGCGCGGTGGCCGGCATGATCAGCCGCCGACGGGCAGCAGTCCGTCCACGAAGGCGCGGGCGTCGAAGACGCGCATGTCCTCCGCGCGCTCGCCAAGGCCGACGTAGCGGATCGGCACCGCGAACTCCCGCGCCAGCGCGAACACCACGCCGCCCTTGGCGGTGCCGTCCAGCTTGGTGACCGCGAGCCCCGTGACCCCGATCGCGTTGATGAATTCGCGTACCTGGTTGATCGCATTCTGGCCGGTGGTGCCGTCGATCACCATCAGCACTTCGTGCGGCGCCTCGGCGTCGAGCTTGCCCAGCACGCGCTTGACCTTGGCCAGTTCGTCCATCAATCCGGAACGTGTGTGCAGGCGGCCGGCGGTGTCGGCTATGAGTATGTCGTGCTTGTGCGCAACCGCCATCTGCAGCGCGTCGAAGATCACGCTGGCCGAGTCCGCGCCCTGGCCCTGCGAGCATACCGGCACGCCGAGCCGCGAACCCCATTCCTGCAACTGAGCGACCGCGGCGGCGCGAAACGTGTCGCCGGCGGCCAGCAGCACGCCGCGATTTTCCTGCTGGAAACGTCGCGCCAGTTTGCCGATGGTGGTGGTCTTGCCGACGCCGTTGACGCCGACCACCAGCAGCA
>DAIUEL010000141.1:0-6926 GCA_036845145.1 Rhodanobacteraceae bacterium
GTCTTGCCGTCGTCGTTCAGGCGCATGTAGAACGCCTTGATCTTCTCGGGGTAGTTCATCACCACCACCGGGCGGCCGATGTGGGTTTCGGCCAGCCAGCGTTCGTGCTCGGTTTGCAGGTCCACGCCCCATTCGACCGGGAACTCGAATTTCTGTCCGGACTTTTGCAAAGCCGCAATTGCATCGGTGTAATCGATACGCTCGAAGGGCGCGGCGATGAATTTTTCGAGACGGGTTATGGCATCCTTCTGGACGCGCTCGGCGAAGAACGCCATGTCGTCCGCGCGCTCCTCCAGCACCGCCTTGAAGATGGCCTTCAGGAATTTCTCGGCGCAATCGGCATCATCGGCGAGGTCCGCGAATGCGATCTCGGGTTCGCACATCCAGAACTCGGCGAGGTGCCGCGGCGTGTTGGAGTTTTCGGCGCGGAAAGTCGGGCCGAAGGTGTAGACCTTCGAGAGCGCCAGGCAATAAGCCTCGACGTTCAGTTGCCCGGAGACGGTCAGGAACGCCTCGCGCGCGAAGAAATCATGCTTGAAATCGATCGCGCCCTTGTCGTCGCGCGGCAGGTTGGCGAAGTCCAGCGTCGATACCCGGAACATGTCGCCTGCGCCCTCGGCGTCGGACGTGGTGATGATGGGCGTGTTGACCCAGTAAAACCCTTCCGCCGTCAGGTGCCGGTGGATCGCGGTCATCATGGTGTGGCGCACGCGCGAGATCGCGCCGAACAGGTTGGTGCGGGGCCGCAGGTGCGCGACTTCGCGCAGGAATTCCGGCGAGTGCTGCTTGGGCTGGATCGGGTAGGTTTCCGGATCTTCCACGAAGCCGAGTACCTCGATGGCGTCGGCCTGCAATTCGAACGCCTGCCCCTTGCCCTGCGACGGCACCAGCTTGCCGCGCGCCATGATCGCGCAACCGGCCGAGAGTTTCTGCACGTCGCGCGTGTAGTTCGGCAGCGCGGCGGGCGCCACGACCTGCAGCGGCGCGAAGCAGGAGCCGTCGGACACATTCACGAATGACAAGCCAGCCTTCGAATCGCGGCGCGTGCGCACCCATCCGCGCACTTCGACGGTTTCGCTGGCCGGCATGCCGCCGGCGAGTGCCTGTTT
Source organism: Rhodanobacteraceae bacterium (assembly GCA_036845145.1). GTDB lineage: Bacteria > Pseudomonadota > Gammaproteobacteria > Xanthomonadales > Rhodanobacteraceae > 66-474. Next base: position 1,110 of record DAIUEL010000141.1, read on the forward strand.
CACGCTCAAGGTTGCCATGGCTTGAATCCGTGCCCTCGCTGGGCCATGTATTGGAAAGACGAACGCGCGATAATAACCGACTCGTACAGGCAACCGATATCCGCCATGGCCATCGAACTGACACCCGCCGCTTCCGCGCGCATGCGCGATTTCCTCGGCAAGCATCCGTCCGCGCCGGGTGTGCGCTTCGGCATCAAGCGCACGGGCTGCTCGGGTTTCGGCTACACCGTCGACCTGGCCCGTGAAGTGACCGGCGATGACAAGGTGTTCGAGCTCGACGGCATCAAGCTGGTGGTGGATGCCAAGGCGCTGCCGTTCGTGGAAGGCACGCGCATCGACTACGCGCGCGAGGGCCTGAACGCCGCGTTCGTGTTCCACAATCCCAACGCGACCGGCGCGTGCGGCTGCGGAGAAAGCTTCACCGTGGCAGAACAGGGGATCGGGGCCGAATAGGTTAGCGGCAGGGTTTCTGGTCCTTCGCCATTCCCAAGTCGCGTGCCGGCCCTGCAAGCGCGTCCCGCAAACGATCCCCTCCCGTTCCTCCTTGCGCCACAACGGCGTTTCCCGTACCATTTCCGCTCTTCGGTCAGCGGTTTACGAGGCCGAAGACCCTCGCCTCACTGCCGAATCGTTCGGGTCGGGAGGCTGCCCCGCCACGGCACCATGCCTTGGCGACACCCATGAGGAAAACCACAATGCGTCACTATGAAGTCGTGTTCCTGGTCCATCCGGACCAGAGCGAGCAGGTGCCCGGCATGATCGAGCGCTACAAGGCGCTGGTCGAAGCCGAAGGCGGCAAGATCCATCGTCTCGAAGACTGGGGTCGTCGCCCACTCGCCTATCCGATCCAGCATCTCGCCAAGGCCCACTATGTTCTGATGAACATCGAGTGCGGGCCCAAGGCCGTTGCCGAGCTGAAAGCGGGCTTCCGTTTCAACGATGCGGTGTTGCGCCACCTGATCGTGGCGTGGCATCAGGCCGAAACCGAGCCGTCGCTGATCATGAAGGCCGGCAAGGACGACAAGCCGTCCCGCCACCGCGATGACGACAACGACGATCGCGACGACCGTGAGGCCGCCTGATGCCTCGCCCGACCAGAAACAAGAAGTCCGGAGACACGCACATGTCCAAGTTTTTCCGCCGCCGCAAGTTCTGCCGCTTCACCGCAGAGGGCGTCGAGCACATCGACTACAAGGATCTCGCCACCCTTAAGCAGTACGTCACCGAAACCGGCAAGATCGTCCCCAGCCGCATCACCGGCACCAAGGCGCGTTACCAGCGCCAGTTGTCCACGGCGGTGCAGCGGGCGCGGTTCCTGGCGTTGCTGCCCTACAGCGACAATCATTTTGTATAGCGATCATCCCTGATCGCTGCGTAACCAATCGTCGAGGTACGGAAGAGATTCGGCGATTGGGGACTCTGGAAAGGGCGTCCTGCCCTGACTTTTCATCAAAAGCCGCTTCGAACGAAGCGGCTGTCTTGCATCCTTCGGACACCCGTCCACTGGCTGCGCCGTGAAGCGGCGCTAACGAATCGGAGAACCTCATGGAACTCATCCTGCTTGAAAAAGTGAAAAACCTCGGTGCCCTCGGCGAAAAGGTCAAGGTGAAGCCGGGCTACGGCCGCAATTACCTTGTGCCCCAGGGCAAGGCCGTGCCGGCCACCAAGGCCAACCTCGAGTCCTTCGAGGCCAAGCGCGCCGAATACCAGGCCAAGGCGGACAAGCTGCTGGCCGACGCGCAGGCGCGCGCCGCCAAGTTCGAGAACGCCGAAACCACCATCAACGCCAACGCCAGCCCCGAAGGCAAATTGTTCGGGTCGATCGGTCCGCGCGACATTGCCGAAGCGTTCACCGCGCAGGGTCTCGCGCTGGAAAAGAGCGAAGTGATCATGCCGGAAGGCGCGATCCACAACACCGGCGATTACGACGTCGAAGTGTCGCTGCACGCCGACGTGAAGACGCCTGTGAAGGTGCACGTCGTCGCGGGCGCCTGATCGCACGCCGCGAAAATCCTGACACGTGATGGGCGCCTTCGGGCGCCCATTTTGTCTGGCGGGCGGAAACGGGCGGGGCGGGCGGCCCCGATGCGACAATACGCGTTCGACGCGGATTCGGACGGTTCATGCGACGCAATCTCGAAGAGTGGCTGGCGTATCAGCAGCAGATTCACGCGCGCGGCATCGACATGGGTCTCGATCGGGTGCGTGAAGTGTGGAAACGCATGGGTGCACCACGGCTCGCGCCGACGGTGATCACGATTGGCGGTACCAATGGCAAAGGTTCCACCGTCGCATTTCTGGAGTCGATGCTGCGCGCGGGCGGCATGCGCGTGGGTGCCTACACCTCGCCGCACATCCTGCGCTACAACGAGCGCGTGCGCGCGGAAGGCGTCGAAGCCGAAGACGCCGCATTGATCGATGCGTTCGAGCGCGTCGAAGCCGCGCGTGGCGGGACCACGTTGACGTATTTCGAATTCGGCACGCTGGCTGCCTTCGATATTTTCGCGCGATCGAATCTCGACGTGGCGCTGCTGGAAGTCGGATTGGGCGGGCGGCTGGACGCGGTGAACATCGTGGACGCGGACTGCGCGGTGGTCGTCACCGTCGACCTGGACCATATGGAATACCTGGGTCCCGACCGCGAGGCGATCGGGCGCGAAAAAGCGGGCATTTTTCGCGCCGGCAAGCCCGCGATCATCGGCGAAACCGATCCGCCGCAGTCGCTGCTGGAACACGCGCGCACGATCGGTGCCGACGTGGAGGTGCTGGGGCGCGACTTCGGCTGGGAACCGCAAGTGGATGTGCTGGCGTGGTGGCATCGCGATCCCGCGCAGCCGCGCCATGTCGCGCCGGCCGATGGTACAAGCGATATCGCCTTGCGCGGCGAACTGGCGCTGGAGGGCGCGTTCCAGTATCGCAACGCCGCGGCCGCGATCGCGGCGCTGCATGCGTTGGGGGATCGCATCCGCTGGGATGCATGCGCGCTGGGAAAATCGAGTGGGCGCGACGCGAGCACGCCCTTGCTCGCCGGCCGTCTGCAGCATCTGGCGGAGCATCCCGACCTCGTGGTCGACGTCGGCCACAATCCGCAGGCGGCGCGCGAATTGGCGCGCTGGCTGGATCGCCATGCGGTCGCGGGCGTTACCCGCGCGGTGTTTGGCGCGCTCGCCGACAAGGACATCGAAAGCGTGGTGGTCGCGCTCGGGGCGCGCATCGATCATTGGTACCTCGCCGGTCTCGACGACGAATCGCCACGTGGCGAGACGATCGCGCGACTGGCGCAACGCGTGCGCGCCGTGTTGCCCAAGGCTGTCTGGAGCGACCACCCGGGCATTCCCGCCGCGTTGGCCGCGGCGCGCGCGGAGGCTTCGCCTGAAGATCGCATCATCGCGTTCGGCAGCTTCCACGTGGTCGCGCCAGTGTTGCGTGAATGCCACCGCGTATAATTCCTCCGCCCGCGATTTGGGCGTTCGCGCTCACGCGCCTGCGGCGCGCAGTTCAGCGCCGGTGCCTCGCATAGTGGTGTCGCAGATATGGATTCAGGTTTGAAAAAACGTCTGCTCGGCGCGGTGGTGTTGATCGCGCTGGCGGTGATCTTCGTGCCGATGCTGTTGCCCGGCCATTCCGATTCGGGGTCGCAGTCGGTCAGCATGAAAATCCCGCCGGAACCGAGTGGTGAATTGCAGACGCGCATCCTGCAGGTCGGGCCGGATGCCGCCAGCGCCGGCTCCAGTGCAAACGCGACCCTCGTCGATCCCGATCGCGTCGCGACGCTCGATCTGGGCCATCGCACGACGCAGCCGGCGTCGGCGGGCACGGCGAGCCTTCCGATCGCTGCGACCAACGCGCCGGTCGTTTCGGCGCCCGTGGCTTCCGCGTCGGCCTCGGCGCCTGTTTCCGGCGCGCCGGTCCAGACTGCATCGAGTACCGGATCGGCGCCCGAGGTGGCCAAGGCACCGCCCGCGGCTTCGGCCAACGCCGAGCCGCTTCCCGGCGGAGCCGGCGCGGCGGCCGGCGTGACCTATACAGTGAACCTGGGCGTCTACGCCAACCATGGGAGCGCCAACACGCTGGTCGCTAAGGCCAAACGGAACGGTTTCACCGCGCTGGCCACGCCGGAAACCTGGCAGGGGAAACCGGTGATGCGCGTGCGCGTGGGGCCGTTCCGCAGCCGCGCCGAGGCTGAAGCCGCGCGCCTGAAACTGAAGGACATCGAACACGTCTCGATGACGGTCGAATCCGGCACGGTCAACCAGACCGGCGATGCGCCTTCGTCCGCGATAGCCGCCGCCCAGGCGGGCGCGTGGGCGGTGCAGCTTGCCGCGTTCAGCGATGAGTCTTCCGCCGACAAGCTGCGCGACCGGCTGCGCGGGCAGGGCTTCGACGGCTACGTCGACAGCGTGAAAACGTCCAAGGGCAAACTGTGGCGCGTGCGCGCCGGCCCGTTCGCTTCGCGCAACGTGGCGGAAAGCACCCGCGGTCAGATCGCGGACAAGCTGAAGATCAGCGGGAATATCGTGGCTGAATGACCCGATCGTCCTGATCGCTGCACGACAACGACGGATCGATGGCTGGAGACAATTCCAGCCTGCAAACAGGAACGGCCTTCCATGGCCTGACGAGGGATCTCGCTTGGTTGCGCGAAGACCATGAACACCGCCGATATCGTCATCCTTGCGGTCCTCGTGCTTTCGACCCTGTTCGGGTTGATGCGCGGCTTCATCAGCGAAGTGCTGTCGCTGGTCTGCTGGATCGCCGCGTTCTGGGTCGCGTGGGCGTTCGGCGCCGGGATCGCGCAGCTTTATGGCGGCTGGCTCGCCGATCCCACCGCGCGCATCGTTGCCGGCTACGTCACCTGTTTCGCGGGCGTGCTGATCGTGGGGGCGCTGGTCGGCTGGATGCTGCGCATGCTGGTGAAGGTCAGCGGCTTGAGTGGTGGCGACCGCGTTTTGGGGATGCTGTTCGGGTTGGCGCGTGGCCTGCTGCTGGTCACCTTCGCGGTGCTGATGCTCGGCTTCACCACCGCCCCACGGAATGCCGCCTGGTGGCGTGAATCCGCGTTGTTGCCGGCCTTCTCGAACGGCGCCGGCTGGTTTGCCCGGCAGCTTCCGCCGGAGGTGAATCGCTACGTCGGAATTGGCCGGCAGTCCTTGCCCGCGCTGTCGGATGTCCCCATATCGGCGGTGCAGCGCGTGGCGCGGCAAGTGGCCGATCCCGCCGTGGCAGGATCGGCCGCCATCCCCGCTTCAGGCGCGTCGAGTCGTGCACCCGGACACGGCCGGTAGCGCGATGATGTGGGACAATAACGTCCGTCTGCAGCAATATGCGGTCGGACGCTTATGCTGCCCCCTTGAGGCAAGGAGGCGATCGAACCCGCGCTTCGTGCGGGTTCAATGGGGTTGTGGAAACATGACCCTGTTCGTGCGAACCGCAAACGTCAGGGCTCTTTGAGGCATAGTTTCCCATGTGCGGAATCATCGGCATCGTCGGCAAGACCGAAGTCGCCACCGCGTTGTATGACGCGCTGACGGTATTGCAGCATCGCGGACAGGATGCCGCCGGCATCGCCACCTATGATGGCCACAAGCTGCACATGCGGCGCGGACCGGGGCTGGTACGCGATGTGTTCCACACGCGCGACATGCAGGAACTTCGGGGCCACGCCGGCATCGGCCATTGCCGTTATCCCACCGCGGGCGCCGAGGATTCGGAAGAGGCGCAGCCGTTCTACGTGAACTCGCCGTACGGCATCGCCTTTGCGCACAACGGCAACCTGATCAACACGGAACAATTGCGGCGCGAGATGTTCGAGAACGA
>DAIUEL010000142.1:0-6839 GCA_036845145.1 Rhodanobacteraceae bacterium
GATGCACGTCACCGTTGGTGGTGGTCGAACATGTCCAATCTCATGCGAAGCGGCTGCTATCCCAGCCCGGGGGAAAGCCGCATCCATCGTTATGCGCCCAATGCCGTGGCACGCGCGGCATCGCCGTATTTCCGCCCGGAGCGTCTGGTGCCGCGCTTCGGGTTGCCCACCCATCTCTACATGTTCCTTTTGTTCCGGCGGGTGTGAGATGTGGAAGGACTGGATAAGGCCGCTGGTACGTCCACTGCCGCAATGGTCTCCGGTTGCCGTGGTTCCACCGCAAACGCTGGTCAGCGCTGCCTTGCACTGGGACGGCGAAACGGCCGACGTCACCACGGATCACACCGTGGCTTCGCTCAACCCGCTCATGATCGCGACCAGTCTCGATTCCGGCCCCTCGCCGGAACTTGAATACCGCGACAGTGCCACGGGCAGGATGCTCGGCATCCTGCGGCTGCAGCGAACGGCGCCGGTCGCCGCCTCAGAAATGCCGCTTGTCTTCTACCGCGTTGCAGATGGCGAGCATTACTGCCTGGGCTGGCCGCGGCGGTCGTGGAATGCGTGGCTCCAGAATCGCGCAATGCTGAAAAATCGATCGCCGCACAACCCGGGCATGGAACCCAACGCGGCCCAGCAACTGATGATCGCCTACCTGTGTCCGCGGCCAGTGGTGCTGGTATCGGTCGAGACGCTGGGGCACAGGAACATCTTTCCGATGGACTTGATCGGTCCGCTGCAGCGGGGTGGGTTCTTTTCTCTGGCCCTGCGCAGCACCAATGTCTCCGCACCCATCATGCGGAAAGTGCGGCGGGTCGCGTTGTCCGGCGTTCCCGCGGAGTTGAAGACCACCGTTTACCAGCTTGCCGAGCATCACAAGCGGCCACTCGGCGACTGGAATGAACTTTCGTTCGCTGTGCAACCCTCCCGGGAATTCGGCATTCCAGTGATGGCCGATGCACTTCGCATCCTGGAGTTGGGCATCGTGCACCACCAGGAGATCGGCTCACACACCTTCTTCCTTTGCCATGCAGTCACCGACGAAAGTTTCGGGGAAGGCGTTCAGCTGCATCATACGGCTGGCTTTCATCAGGCTTGGCGCCGCCGGCAGGGCTCGCCGCTCACCGAAGCGTGACCGAGTCTCCGGCGATCGTTTGATTCATCAGCCGCTCGACTTCGGTCTCGTCCAAGGCAAATTGTCGACGCAGGTGGTCCACGTAGGCGAGCATGTTCCGCTGGACCGCCGGATCAGGGTGATAGCGTTGCGACACCAGTTGCTGGGCCCGCAACACCTCCAGCATGTGCAACCGCTGGTCGCTGCCGATGGTGAGGCCGGCTGCATGCCTGCGATGCAGGTTGAGCGATTCCGGCACGAACGCGATGTCGCCTTGCTCGAGCACGGCGAGATAGGCGATCCAGTCACCGGCAATCCGGAAGTCCGCCATGGTGTCGAGTTCGCGCTCCATCACATTGCGCAACGCATCGCGGCGAAACAACACGGCGCTGACGTTGGGGATCGTGTTCTTGATGGCCAGGTACTTCCCGTTTTCGTCCGCGCCCTTTTCCCGGTATGCCCGCAACCAGTGCTCGCTTGACACATCGTCGGTGTATCCGAGGTACGTGTTCGCGAGGTCATCCCCGGCCTCGTCGATTTGCCGGGACTGGCAGTACGCCATCACCACGGAGCCGTCCTGCATGGCAGCCGTCAGGCGCTCGAGAAACTCCGGCTCGCACGAATCGTCGGCTTCGGCAATCCACACCAGGTCGCCGCGTACGAGTTCGACGCCCCGCGCCCATTGCCGCGATACGCAACCGCTGTTGACGTCGTTGTGCACCAGCCGCAACGAGATGCCATATTCGGCGGCGAGCTTTTGGATGACGGCGATGCTGTCGTCGTTGGATGCATCATCGAGGACGATCAACTCGAAGAACGGTTGGGTCTGCCGAACGATGGACCCGATCCGGTCGCGCAGGTGGCGGGCGTAGTTGTAGTTGGGAACGATCACGGAAACCCTGGGCAACCGGCACCCGAGCAGGTCCAGCAGGTCGAACAGGTATTTGCGGAAATCATGTTCCTCGTCGACCAGCGCATGGCCGCGCACGCCCAGCGCCCTCGCGCGTTGCTCGTCACCCAGCAATTCCAGCACGACATCGCCGAACGCTTGCGCGTCCAGGGCGGGCACCAACACACCCGTACCGCGCTCCAGCAGCTCGACGAAACCGCCCGCGCCCGCAAAGCCGACCACCGGCACCTCCACTTGCAGCGCTTCCAGTACCACGGACGGGAACGGATCCTCGCGCGAGGTCAGGGCGTAGAGATCGGCGCCCGCATAGTAGAGATCGGTATCGGGATCGATGCCGGGAAAGTGGAAGCGATCCGTCAATCCGGCGGCGCGCACGGATTCGAGGATGCCTGGCTCCAGCGTCGCATCGAAATGTCCGACCCACAGGAAATGCACGTCATCGCGCGCACGCATCACCCGCGTGCCGATTTCGACGAACAGGTCGATGCCCTTTCGGTGGTCGGCGTAGCCCACGCACAGGACGATCTTCGAGGCTTCGGGAATGCCCAACGCATGGCGCAGCCGCCCCTTCGCCTCGGCCCTCCCCTCCGACGAGGCATAGCGGTTGAGCTTGTAGAGACCTTGGCTGCGAATCTCGGTCGTGGTCGATCCCAGGCCAATGCATTCCTTGAACCTGTCGCGGACGCTTCCAGAGGGGAATACCGTGCAATCGACATTCGCCAGCAGCGCCCTGGCGTGGTCGAGCAGGTCGAAACTGCGAATCACCCCGGGCAGTTCGTGGACCAGGCCGATGACACGAAACCCTGCGTCCTTGAGGATCTTGGCGAACAGCCCGGACGCCGTGGTATTGGCGATGGCATGGCGGGCGCCGCGGGCGTGCAACCTGCGTGCGAGATGTCGCGCCTCGACCGCGAGCACATCGACGCCGGCCAGATCATGCACCGTGGCCCAGCGGGCAAACTCGTCGCGCAATCGCCCCTCGCCCAGCAGCACCACGTCCACCTTGAGCCCGAACCGCTCGCTGTACATACGTGCCATATGGAGCGCAAGGTACTGCGCGCCATGCGGATGCGCGTCGTGCGAGACGATCACGATCCGGCGGATCGGCGTTTCCGTTGCTTCGCACACGCCTTCGAGCAATGCCTGCCGGGTCTGGTCGAGGAAGGCATAACCATAGCGACGGTCGGGTTCGAGATAGGCACCCTCTGCCCATTCGTTCCATGCATTCAGGAACACCAGCCGCTCGCCAGCCACCGGATGCTTGCGGGCGAAGTCGATGGCCAATCCCAGCCATTCGCCATAGCGCCGAGGGGTCGCGTTGGCGAAGGTGTAACCGGCGCCCGGCTTGCGGGCCTCGTTGTCCCAGGAAGGGAATACACCGCGGATCAGGTCATAGGTGGGCGCTTCGGTTCGTCTGGCACGTTCGATGATGTCCCCGTACTCGACCACGTTGCCCCGGTATGCGGGATTCACGATGTCCAGATGCTTGTTGACCGGCTCCAGCCCGCACCCGAGTTTGTGGGGCGGAAATTCGATGGCCGCATCGAAGCCATGGATGCGCGGGTCCTCCAGGTCGAACTGCACCATCGCGAGAAAAAGCTCGCCGATCCCGGCCCGTCGGCAGTGCTCACGCCAACGTTCCAGCGTAGCCGCGGCATCGGGCAGCAATGACGGCCGGTACAGCACGATCAGCGGGCGGCGGTCCACCCGGATGTAGCGGGGATCCCGCAGCATGGGTTCGAGCGATGCGATGAACGCGAGGTCGTCCTCGGGCGAATGTTGCTGCCGGATCAGGACATCGTCATCGAGGCCGTCCCAGCGCCGCGTCCAGTTCTCGTTCGCCCAGCACACGCAGAACGGATAGTCGATGTCCGGGTGGTCCAGGAACTGTTGCAATGGCCGTTCCAGCAGCCGCTTGCCGTTGAACCAGTAATAGTGGAAACAGAATCCCTTCAGCCCGTAGTGCCGCGCCAGTTCGACCTGGCGGCGCATGACATCGACGACGCGCAAGTCGTAATAACCCAGTTCGTCGGGCAGCCGCGGCTGGTAATGTCCCGCGAATTGCGGCGCCGCCTTGGACACGTTGGCCCATTCGGTGAATCCACGACCCCACCACTCATCGTTCTCCGGGATCGGGTGGAACTGGGGCAGATAGAACGCAATGGCGCGTACGTCGATTCCGGAAGGGTCAGCCGGATCGTCATCCATCGAAACGTACTCGAAGCCGGGGCGCCCCGTCGCCGCCGTGAACAGGCTTTCGAGCACCGCCCGACGGGCCGTACCCGCGTCTGCCGGCCGCCGGGCATCTTGCATGTCCCGGATCGCGCCGCCGGCCCTGCCATTCACTTTCCAGCCGCTCATGACATCGCTACCTGCCCATCACCAACCCAAGCCCGCAACGCGCCCTACATCCAGCGAAACGCTATCGACCTGGGGCGCCTGTCGCGACGATCCCACCGTTCCACCGTGGCGGTTGCGCCGGGCTCGGCAGCAGCGTCGGCGCCGGGGCGGCGGACGTAGACCGCCTGTGGTGACTGATCACCCCGGGGTTCCGGTGCTGCCGCCTCGAGAGCCGCCGGCCCCGCCAATGCCGGCGGACGCCGCAGCACGTGCACGCTGAGCCATCGCAGGGGGGCCGTCAGCTTCCAGCTCGACGATGCGAACAAGGCGGCGACGGTGGCGTCACTGTCCGCCAGCGCCGACCGCAACTTCTGCATTTCGGTCCGGGGCTGCGCGTCGATGGCGCCTGGCCGCTCCAACCCACGGTGACAAGCCGCCTGCTCCATCCGCAGTGAAATGGTGTTCAACAATGCGTGCTGTCGCTGGATCCTGGCTTCCACCACCATCATGCCCTCGCGTTGCCTTTCGAAACGGGCTTCGATCTCGCCGGACAGGGCGGACATCTCGCCCTGCAATTGATGCAACGAACTGTCCAGCTTCTCCTGCAATTGCCGAACCGAACTGTCCAATTGGTCCTGCAATCCCTGTGCGGCGTCGCGGACCAGCGTGGCCATGGTGGCCTGCTCCCCGAGGCGCGCTTCCGCGGTTTGCGCCCGACGCTCCGCGCGCTGACGCTCGGCAAACAAATGGTCCACATGCGCCGCATACAGCCGGGCGGTCCCGCGGTATGAATCCTGGAGGTCGGATATCGCAGCCCATGTTTTCTCGCCTGAAGCGATCGCGAGGCAGGTCCGATAGAGCGCAGCGGCGGGACACGGCATGGCCGGGCCTTCGCCGCCCGGCTCGCCGGACGGCCGCTGGTGGTGCCGCTGACCCGCATCGACAAAGGCGTCGACAACTTCGGAAATCACGCCGTCCGGCGTGACCGGCCAGCGCAAATGCAACTCCTGGGCCACACGGATCATGCTGCCTCGCCAGTCCGAAAGCAGCTGGTCGTAGGTCAGGATGGCACGGCGTCGACATCCGGACGCTGCCGCCGCTTCCATCAGGTACTGGACCCACATGAGATAAAGCGGCGCACTCGGCCACTGGTTGCGTCGATGCAGGGATGCGACCACTTCCCGTGGATCGCGCACGATGAAAAGGCAATCGACTTCAAACCCCCTCGTCTCGAAGGCCGCGATCCACACCGGCGCCACCAGGCACATCCTCGGATCCTTGACGGCGCACAGCTTGGCCGTCGCGAAATCGCGCTCGATCAACCCACCGATGCGCTGCGCCGCGGATCGTGCGGACGAAGAATCGACCCATCCATCCGGCATGCCGCGCATTTCGTACCACGTGCGCCCCAATCCGTGCAGGAGATCATCGTTGATTCGCACCGCTTCGGCGTGCTCCCAGAATCCATCGGGATTGTCGGGACCGGGGGGGACGAGATCATTTCCGAGCTCCGCGCCCAGCAAATTGACGACCCGGGCCAGGGCGGACGTACCGCTCCGGTGCATGCCGAAAATGAGCAATGCGCGCTTCATCAGGCGGTGACCCCGTTGGCGACATGGATTTCCGGCCTGATGCCGATGTCCATCACGGTTGTCGCCAACCGACCCGGTTCGTGGAGCACCTTGAACATCGCGCCGTCGATCCAGCGATCCAGATAGACGTGCGCCCCGCCGACGCTGCCCTGCACGCCCGCGTTGAGAAAGTAGGCGCCTGATGCAAACAGGCACGGAAACCGGAACCGGACATCCAGTTCCGCCCCGGCGTCCACGTTCGGCAAGCTGTCTCCGCGCCATGACGTGATGCAACCGGCCAGTTCCAATCCGGTGACGGTTTTGATCAACATGCCGCATCGGACGTCGCGGACGGACTGGTCGAACCGCACACGGTAGGCATAGAAGTACTCGCGTTGCGCCTGAAGGATGTTGACGCGCCGGCCGTCTGGCGTTTCGATGTGCGGGTCGAGAATGAAGGCACCGCCGTTGTCATAGCGAAAGGTGCTTGTCGGAACCAGCCCCGCTTCGAAGAACGATCCGTCTGCCCCTTGCCCGGGGCCGTTGTTCGCGGCTTTCGCGACAGCGCGGGTCGGCGTGGTGCTGACGCGGGCCGGCAGCGTTGTCCGGCACACATCGGTGCCCGCCAAAGCCTGTGTCCCGAGCCTGCTCCATTCGTCGTGCGGGGAAACATCCGCTTCATGCCCGGCCTTGATTCGTTCCCGGATCGATTGATATCGATCGGCGGGCGAATACAGGATCTTCTGATATCGCGACACCACGTATTCCGGGCTGCCTTCCGTCAACAACTCCCCGCAATCCAGCAGGAGCGCGCGATTGCAAAGCTCGATCACCGTACCGGCAGAGTGCGAAACGAACAGAACCGTTGCTCCCGCATCGCGAATCGCATCGATGCGCGCGAAGCATT
>DAIUEL010000143.1:0-3684 GCA_036845145.1 Rhodanobacteraceae bacterium
AAAACCTGCTGGGCGTGACGCTGTCGGGCGGTGAAATCGATCGCTGGCAGACGCCCGGCGAAGACGCGCGCGGCTGGTGCAGGCCGCGTGGCGAATGGCCGTCTGAACCGCTGCGGGTGAAGATCGGGTTCGCCGGCGGCGAGGCGCACACGTTGAACGGCGAACGCATCGTCGGGCACATGCTGTTGGCGAGGTTGAACCATCTGTTCGCGCAGTACGGCGTCGGCCGCGGGCTCTACACCGGCGACACCACGATCGGCTTGAAGGGCCGCATCGTGTACGAAGCCCCGGGTCTTATCGCCTTGCTCACCGCGCACCGCGCGCTCGAGGAAGCGGTCTTGAGCAAACACCAGAACCGGTTCAAGCCGGATGTGGCACGCAAGTGGGTCGAACTGGTGTACGAAGGCTTCTTCCATGATCCGCTGAAAACCGATCTCGAAGCATTCCTGGAATCCAGCCAGCGCTGCGTCGAGGGCGAAGTCACGCTGGAAACCCGTGGCGGTCGTGTCGACGCGGTGGCGGTGACATCGAAACGTATCCTCAATGCCAAGGGCGCGACCTACGCGCAAGCCGCGGATTGGGGCGTGGCGGAAGCGGAAGGCTTCATCAAGTTGTTCGGGATGAGTTCGAGCCTCTGGGCCGAGGTCAATCGCAAATGAAGGGGACTGCCGCTCGTAACCCTCTCCCTCGCGTGCTCGCCCCAATCCTTTTCTCCCACGAAATCGTCGGGGGAGAGGGGGCGTTCACGCACGATGGGAGGACGGGTCGTGCTTGACGTGGTGTTGCAGCATCTCGAGGCGCTTGTGTCCTTCGACACGCGCAATCCGCCGCGTGCGATCGGCGCGGGCGGAATCCTCGATTACCTGCGTGCGCAGTTGCCGGGCTTCGATGTCGAGGTGAGCGATCATGGCGCAGGGGCGGTCAGCCTGTTCGCGGTTCGCGGCCGGCCGAAGCTGCTGTTCAACGTGCACCTCGACACGGTGCCGGATTCGGAACCATGGAGTGCCAGTCCCTTCGAGTTGCGCGTGGGTGGGGATCGCGCCGTCGGACTGGGCGCGTGCGACATCAAGGGCGCGGCGGCGGCGCTGCTGGCGGCGGCGAACGCGTCGCAGGGCGACATGGCGCTGCTGTTCACCACCGACGAGGAAGGCGCCGATCCGCGTTGCATCAAAACATTCCTGGCGCCCCGTCCTTCTCCCTCCGGAAGAAGGTGGCGCGTAGCGCCAGGTGAGGGTTCGCAAACCGACGGAAGCCTTGACCGCATCGGACCCTCACCCCCACGTATCCGTCCCGAGGAAGCGGGTTGCTTTCAAGCGGTCATCGTCGCCGAACCCACGCGCTGCAAGGCGGTGCTCGCGCACCGCGGCATCCAGTCGGTGCGTGCGCGGTTCAAAGGCCATGCGGGGCACGCATCGGCCGCACAGAAGCCGACCGACAGTGCGTTGCACCAGGCCGTTCGCTGGAGTGCCGCGGCACTGGATTTTGCCGAATCGCAGTCGACGGAAAGCTTCGGCGGATTGCATGGCATGCGTTTCAATCTCGGTCGGATCGAAGGTGGCATCAAGGCCAACGTGATCGCTCCGGAGGCTGAACTCCGGTTTGGAATGCGGCCGTTGCCGTCGGTGGACATGGACAGTCTGCTGGAGGACTTGCGCGCGCTTGTCGAACCTGCGCCCGCGGAGTTCGAAGAGACTTTCCGCGGCCCACCGTTGCCGGCGGATGCCGCCAATGCGAAATCGTGCATGCACGACGCGCGCGGGCTCGCGCAGCACCTGGGTATTCCGGTCGGCGATGCGGTCGACTTCTGGACCGAAGCCGCGCTGTTTTCGAAAGCGGGTTGCACGACGTTCGTGTACGGGCCGGGCAACATCGCGCAGGCGCACAGTGCCGACGAATGGGTGGCGCTGGACGAACTTGAAACCGCGGCAAGCACCTATCTGCGAATCACGGAGAAATGGTCATGAACCGTTTTGCCCCCGGCACTGCAGGCGTGGCCCTGGACGCCACCGTGCGGCGCCACCGGAGGTCGCTTCCGGTGGTCCACGCGTGAGGATACGATCGGCATGAGCGAAGTACGCAACACCATCGTGCGCCTGCTCTCGGCGATGGGCAGCGCGCGCGAAATCCAGCAGTACTTGAAGCGCTTCTCGCAACTCGATGCAAAGCGATTCGCCGTGGTCAAGGTCGGCGGTGCGGTGCTGCGCGATGATCTGACCGAACTGGCCTCGTCGCTGACGTTCCTGCAGCGCGTGGGCTTGACGCCGATCGTGGTGCACGGCGCCGGTCCGCAGCTCGACGACGAACTCATGAAGGCCGGCATCGAGAAGCGCACGGTGAACGGCCTGCGCGTGACGTCGCCGCAGGCACTCGGCATCGTACGCCGCGTGTTCCACCAGCAAAATCTTGCGCTGGTCGATGCCCTGCACGCCATGGATGCGCGCGCGACGTCGGTGGTGTCCGGCGTGTTTGCAGCCGACTGGCTGGATCGCGAGAACTGCGGGCTGGTTGGCAAGGTCCGGCGCATCGAACTCGCACCCATCGAGGCGAGCCTGCGCATGGGTTCGATTCCCATCATCGCCAGCCTCGGTGAAACCGACGAGGGCCAGATCCTAAACGTCAACGCCGACTTCGCGGCCAACGAATTGGTACGCGTGTTGCAGCCGTACAAGATCGTATTCCTCACCGGCACGGGCGGTTTGCTGGACGGTGCGGGCAAGGTCATCGATTCGATCAACCTGTCCACCGAATACGAACACCTGATGGCCCAGCCTTGGGTCAGCGGCGGCATGCGGCTGAAGCTGGAGCAGATCGCGGATCTGTTGCGGGACCTGCCGCTGGCATCGTCGGTGTCGATCACGCGACCGTCCGAACTGGCCAAGGAACTGTTCACCCACAAGGGCTCCGGCACGCTGGTGCGGCGCGGCGAAAAGGTTCTGCGCTTCGAATCCTGGGACGGTGTCGACAAGGGTCGGATGCGCGCGCTGATCGATTCCAGCTTCGCGCCGCGCCGCCTCGCTGCCGACTACTTCGAACGCATCCGGCCGTACCGCATTTACGTCAGCGAAAATTACCGAACCGCGATGATCCTGACGCTGGAGGACGAATTGCCCTACCTCGACAAATTCGCGGTGCTGGAAGATGCGCAAGGGGAAGGCCTCGGGCGCGCCGTGTGGCAGGTCATGCGCGCGGAAAACCCGAAGCTGTTCTGGCGCTCGCGCCACGGCAACCGCATCAACGCGTTCTATCACGAGCAATCGGACGGCTGCTTCAAGGCGCCGAAGTTCAAGGTCTTCTGGTACGGCCTCGGCGCCGATTTCAAAACCATCGAACGCTGCGTCGCGCACTGCGTGCAGCGTCAACCAAGCCTCATCGACTGACATGAATCCATCGCTGAAATCGATTGGAATAGTCGGGGCGCGTGGCCACACCGGATCGGAACTGATCAGGTTGATCGCGGCGCATCCCTCGCTGGATCTCACGTTCGTTTCTTCGCGCGAACTGGACGGGCAGCGCGTCGATGCCCACAACGACGCGTATGCCGGCGGTTTGCGCTATGAAAACCTCGATCCGCCCGCCGTTGCGGCCCGGCGCGCGGACATCGTGATTCTCGCGCTTCCCAACGGTAAAGCCGCCCCCTTCGTCGCAGGCATCGAGGCCGCGGCGGCCGATACGCTGATCGTCGAT
>DAIUEL010000143.1:3784-6836 GCA_036845145.1 Rhodanobacteraceae bacterium
AAACTTCGCGACAACCTGATGCCGTATGCGCTGACGGGACACATCCACGAAAGGGAAGCGTCGTTCCAGCTCGGCGTGCCGATCGAATTCATGCCACATGTCGCGCCGCACTTTCGTGGCCTCACGGTGACCACCAATCTGTATCTGTCGCGTGCGTTGAAGCGGGACGAGGTGCTGGCGCGCTTTCAGGATGCGTACGGGGATGAGGTACTCGTACGCATCGTGGACGATCCACCATGGGTCAGCCGGATCGCGGGGCGACACCACGCCGAAATCGGCGGGTTCGCATTGTCCGCCGATGGCCGGCGGGTGGTCATCGTCGCGACGCTGGACAATCTGCTGAAGGGCGCGGCGACGCAGGCGATGCAGAACATCAACCTGGCGCTGGGCATCGACGAGTTCACGGGAATAGCCCTGTAGCAGCAGGCCATGCCTGCGACCATTGCGAGATCCGCATGATCCAGATCGCGCGCACGGCACGCTCCTACAACCACAGGAGAGATTCGATGGCCAGTCCACTCTGGCAAAAATCCGACAGCAAGGTCGATGCGAAGATCATGCGCTTCCTCGCCGGCGACGACGTATTACTGGATCGCGAGTTCTTCCTGCACGACATCACGGCGAGCAAGGCACACGTCGAAGGCCTGGCCAACATTGCCGTGCTTGATGGCGACGAAGCGAGCGCGTTGAAGCGCGAACTCGACGCGCTGGCCGGCGATTTCCGCAGCGGCGCGTTCGTGCTGGACCAGAAGTTCGAAGACGGCCATTCGGCCATCGAGGCGCGGTTGACCGAACGTTTGGGTGACGTCGGTCGAAAGGTCCACACGGGGCGCAGCCGCAATGACCAGATCCTGGTCGCGACGCGTCTGTGGCTGAAAGAAAAACTTGCGGCGTTGCAGCAGCATTGCGTCGCGGCCGCGCACGTCTGCCTCGATCGCGCAGCCGACGAATCGCTGCCGATGCCCGGCTACACCCATCTGCAGCGCGCGGTGGTCTCATCCACGTCGATGTGGTGGGCGGGCTTTGCCGAAGCGTTCGTCGATGATGCCTCGCGGGCAAAACAGACGCGCGAATGGATCGACGCCAATCCACTCGGCAGCGCGGCCGGTTACGGCGTGAACTTGAAACTCGATCGCGATCACACCACCCGCGCGCTCGGTTTCGCGCGTCTGCAGGTGGCGGCGACGTACGCGCAGCTCTCGCGCGGCAAATTCGAGATGGCGGCGCTGGAGGCGATCGGAAGCGCATTGCTCGACGTGCGTCGGCTGGCCTGGGACCTGTCGCTGTTCACGACTGCCGAGTTCGATTTCGTGAAGGTGCCGCCCGAATACACCACCGGCTCGTCGATCATGCCCAACAAGCGCAATACCGACGTGATCGAACTGCTGCGCGCCAGTTATGCCAGCGTCGCCGCCGCGCGCACGGAGGTCGAACAATTGCTGTCGCTACCGTCGGGCTACCAGCGCGACCTGCAGTTCAGCAAGGGCGGCATTTTCCATGGCGTGCACCGTGGCCTGATGGCCCTGGCGCTGATGCCGGATTTGCTTGCGCGCATGCAGTGGAACGAAGCCGCGATGCGTGCGGCTATCGAGCCCGCGATGTACGCGACCGACGTCGCGATCGAGCAGGCCGCCGCAGGCGTGCCGTTCCGCGACGCCTATCGCGCTGCTGCCGATGCGGCGAACGCAGCGGGGCAGGGCCGCACGCCCGAACAAAGCCTCATCGCACGCACCTCGCCCGGCGCGCACGCCGACTTGCGGTTGGACGCATTGCACGCGAGGCTCGCAGCGCTCGACGCGGCGACGAAAGCACCTTGAAAGACGGTCGGTGCGTAATCGGCCGCGCACCCTGGTCGTTCGGCAAAGCTCGACGGCGTACGCCGGCGCGGCGATCAGAACGACATGAAATACCCGCCGTTCACCGGGATGTTGGCGCCGGTGATGAAGCCTGCGTCGTCGGCGGTGAGGAAGGCGACGGTGCGGGCGATTTCCGAAGGCTCGCCGAGGCGCCCGACCGGAATCTGCGCGACGATCTGGGCACGAATGTCTTCCGGCACCTTCATCACCATTTCGGTCTTGCAGTAGCCGGGCGACACGCTGTTGACGGTAACCCCCTTTTTCGCGACTTCGCGGGCCAGTGCCATCGTGAAGCCGTGCATGCCGGCCTTGGCGGCGGAGTAGTTGGTCTGGCCGAACTGACCGGTCTGGCCGTTCACCGAACTGATGTTGACGATGCGCCCGAAATTGCGCGCCGTCATTCCATCGACCGTATTGCGGCACATGTTGAACACGCCATCGAGATTGACGTGCATCAGGTCGCTCCACTGCGCCTGGCTCATCTTCTTCAGCGAAGTGTCGCGCGTGATGCCGGCCGCGTTCACCACGATGTCGACGCTTCCGTATTTTTCGGCGACGTGATTCACCAGGTTGGCGCAGTCCTCGAAGTTCGCGACGTCGGCGGGCGCGAACACGATGTTGCCGTCGTACTCACGCGTTTCCTCGCGAAATGCGGCGAGGCGTTCCTGCCGGTTGCCGAGGTCGGCGGCGACGACCTGGCGGCCGTCTTCCGCGAGTCGCTTGCAAATGGCGGTACCCAGCCCGCCGATGCCGCCGGTGACGACGGCTACACGTTTGGTCATTGAGGTTTCTCTTCGGATTGGATGCGACCGTCGTTGACGGCGGTCGAAAGCGGTCCTCCGTGACCTGCGTGGCGCAAAGCCATGCCGCGCAGCGGCATGTGTTGCGCTGCAACAATTCGGTCGATGGTACGGAGCCGGACGCGAAGTGTCAACGGCGCTTGCGCGCGGATTTCTTCTCGTCGGCTTCCGGTTCCGGAGCGGGCTTCGCCGCGGACGCGGCGCCGGGCTGCAGGGACTTCCACAAATCGATGTTGCGTTCCGTGATGTCGTTCAACATCGACCACGGCGTCTGGCCCAGCAGGTTGTTCAGTTGGTCGCGGAACTTGTCCTGCTGTTCGAGGAAGACCTTCAGGCTGTTTTCGAGGTAGCCGCCCACGAAGCCCTGCATGGCATCGCCGTAGAAGCGGATGATCT
>DAIUEL010000144.1:0-4434 GCA_036845145.1 Rhodanobacteraceae bacterium
GCCAGGATCGCGATGAAGGCCTGGATCAGCCACTGCGGCATGCCGCCGAGATACACCATGATTTCCTGGGCCATCCAGGCGGCGGTGCCGGTGGAATCCATCGAGATGCCGAGCGGGATCAGGCAGGCCATCACGAAGATGGTTTTCCAGTTGATCGCGCCGTAGGCCTCGTCCATGTTGAGCACGCCGGCCAGCAGCATGCCGACCGCGCCGGTCATCATCGCCACCGCGAGGCGCAGGTCCGTGAACAGTCCCAGCGCCATCGCCAGCGCGAAGAACGCCAGCGCGTAACGCACCTTGCCGGGACGCTGTTCCTCGCCGCTCGGGATATCCGTGACCGGAACGATGTCACGGCTTTCGGCCGCCAGCGCCAGGTCGCGCCAATAGCTGTGCAGCACCAGCGAATCCCCGGCGCGCAAACTGGCCTTGCGCACATCTTCGCCGCGCGTCACCTGGTCGCCGTGATTCACCGCCAGCACCGAGATGCCATAGCGCTTGCGCAAGCGCAGTTCACCCACCTGCTGCTTGATGAATTTCGACTGCGGCGGGATCACCACTTCCGAAATGCCGGCGCGAGTCGGATTGAACATGTCGGCCAACGCCTGGATGCGGTTGCCGGCGCGGCATTGCATCGCCTGCGCGAATTCGTTGACCTCGGGACGTGAACCCAGCACGCCCAGCACGGTGCCCACCCAGATCATCTGGTCGGAAGGCGGTGCCAGGCGCGATTCATTGCCGTTCTTGATCGCGAGGATCAGCGGCGCGTTTTCCAGCGTTTCCGCTTCGCCGATGCTCATGCCGACCAGCGGACTGTCGGCCGTCACCGTGAGTTCGATCACCTCGCCGTCGATGCCGTAGGTATCGGCAAAGTAACTTTCGGTGCGGCCCGGGGTGACCTTGGGCCGTTCCTCGGTGTCGTCCGGCATCACGCGCCGGGTGAAGAGGGCGAAGTAGCCGATGCCGACCAGCAGCAGCGGAATGCCAATCGGTGTGATCGAGAACAGCGAGAACGGTTCAATCGTCTGCGCGCCCGGTGGCAGGTTGCGGTCTGCACTCGCGATCAAATCATTCAGCAGGATCAGCGGCGAGTTCGAAATCAACGTCATGCTGGTGCCGGCGAGGATGCAGCACGCCATCGGCAGCAGCAGGCGCTTCAGCGGCACGCCGGTGCGCGCGGAAATGCGGCTGGCCACCGGCAGGAACAGTGCGGCCAGCGCCTGGCTCTGGATGATCGAGGAAAGGCTGCCGACCGTGGCATTCAGCAGCAGCGACACGCGGCTTTCCACGCCGCCGGAAAGACGCAGGATGAACGACGCCGCGCGATTCAACAGGCCCGTGCGGTCCAGCCCCGCGCCCATGATCATGATGCCGATCAGCGACAACACGGCGTTGGACGCGAAACCGTCGAACAGTTGCGTCACCGGCATCAGGCCGGTGATCCCGATCACCACCACGATGAGCAGCGCGACGATGTCCGCGCGCACCCATTCAAGGATCAGCATGATCACGGTGAAGCAGACCAACCCGAGCACCAGCATCATGTCGGGGGTGAGGGTCAGCTCCATCGGGCCAAGGTCCGGTCAGGTTAGAAAATTCGAAACGGTCGCTGATGGTGGCACACGGTCATACAACAAATCAGTAACCGGATGGCCGAGATCGAGCCCGCGCCGCTCGAAACGCGTTTCGATCCGCCATTCGGGTCGCCTCGATTCGCCACTTTCCCCTGCCCGCAATCGCCAGCCCGGTTGCGAGGCCAGCACTTCCTGCATGTGCGAAGCATACTCGGGCCAGTCGGTGGCGAGGTGCAACAGACCGCCCGGTTTCACTCGCGTCGCCAGCAGTTCCGCGAACGCGGGCTGGATCAACCGCCGCTTGTGATGGCGCTTCTTGGGCCAGGGATCGGGGAACCAGATGCGTGCTTCGTCGAGCGCGGCCTCGGGAATTTCGTCCCGCAGCACTTCCACTGCATCGTGGTTCCAGATGCGGACGTTGCGGGTGTCGTGCGTGGCCAGCGCGTTCATCAGCCGGCCGACGCCAGGCCGATGTACTTCGATGCCGAGGTAATCGCGCGCGGGGTCGTGTTCGCCCGCCCACGCGAGCGCCTCGCCGTTGCCGAAGCCGATTTCGAGCACGCGCGGCGCGCGGCGTCCGAACACGGCATCGAGGTCGCGCCGCTGGCCGGCGTAGTCGATGCCGAAGCGGGTCCAGTGTTCCGCGAACGCGCGCTGCTGCGCAGGGGTGATGCGGCCCTCTCGCAGGACGAAGCTGCGGACGGTGCGGTGGCGCTTGAACGTTTCGTTATTCAAGAATGACCCCTCTCCCCTCGAGAGAGGGGCAGGGGTGAGGGCGTGGAACATTTCGGATCGCCGTCGAAATGGCGCGCCCTCACCCGGCACTACGCGTTCGTGCTGCACACGCGTTCGCTTCGCTCCGCCTCTCCCGCAGGGAGAGCAAGAAAAAGAGCAAGAAATCAGCCGATCATGCCATCGATCGGGCTGGAGGCTGAAGCGAAACGCTTGCGCGGAATGCGACCGGCGCGGAACGCCGCGCGCCCGGCTTCGATCGCGCACTTCATCGCGTGCGCCATCAGCACCGGATCTTTCGCGTGGGCGATCGCGGTATTCATCAGCACGCCGTCACAGCCGAGTTCCATCGCCAGCGAAGCATCGGAGGCAGTACCGACGCCTGCGTCGACGATCACCGGGATCTTTGCGTTTTCGACGATTTCCAGGATGGTGTAGCGGTTTTGGATGCCGAGCCCGGAGCCAATCGGCGCGGCCAGCGGCATCACCGCGGCACAGCCGAGTTCCTCGAAGCGCCGAGCCAGCAAGGGATCGTCGGTGGTGTAGACCATCACGTCGAAACCGTCCTTTACCAGCGCATCGGCGGCGTCGAGCGTGGTCACGACATCCGGGAACAGCGTCTTCTGGTCGCCGATCACCTCGAGCTTGACCAGCGAATGGCCATCCAGCAGTTCACGCGCCAGCCGGCAGGTACGAAGGGCTTCCTCGACGCTGTGGCAACCCGCGGTGTTGGGCAGCAGGGTGTAGCGGTCGAGTGGCAGGGCGTCCAGCAGGTTGGGCTCGTCCGGCTTCTGGCCGAGGTTCATCCGTCGCACGGCGAAGGTGACGATCTCGGAACCCGCGGCTTCGGTCGCGCGGCGGGTTTCGTCGAGATCCTTGAACTTGCCGGTCCCTGTCAGCAGGCGCGAGCGGAAGGTGTGGCCGGCGATGACGAGCGGATCGGGGATGTCGGATGAAGCGGTTTGCGGCAAGGCATTCATGGCGTGCGTCGTGGTAGAAGCAGGACGCAATTGTAGTACGCGTGTTCCATTCCTCTGCGAACAAGCCGCTGTCAAAAAAATGCTGGTCTTGCCACGGGATATGAGCCGCGCTCGCTTCGCGAGCGGACGCCGTTGCTAAGCATGGAGTCAGGCGAGCAACCGTCCTTGGTGCGGGGCGCCGGCCCGGCCGTCCTTGGCCGGTCGTTCGCCAGCGCGCGATCTGCCACTGGCAGATCGCAAACGCGCCGTCTCACCCTCGCAAAGCAACCCGGCCCTCCGCATCCTGCTTCGGGCGTTATTGGCGCCATCCATGGCGCTCGCGCTTCGCGCGCGTTCGCTTCGCTCCGCCCTTCGGGCCGCCCTTGGCGTTCGGGCGCGATCCCGGCGCGCCTCGTCGGCTTCGCACGCGATGCCCCGGCATCGCGTAAGCACTCAGCCTCCCCCTATTGCCTGCACGATTTCCACGCGATCACCATCGCGCAATTCATGCTGCCCGTGGCGGCTGCGCGGCACGATTTCGCGGTTCACTTCGACGGCGACGCGGCGTTCGCCATGGCCGGTTTCGGCGAGCAGCGATGCGACCGTCGTGGCGGTCGCACATTCACGTGACTGACCGTTGAGGAAAATCTTCATGTCCGAAGTGTAACGCTGCAAATTGGTAACGGTGGGCGTGCAGGGCCAAGCCACGAGCGGGGTCTGGTGCCCACGTACTCCAATTCGACCGGGAGATCCATTTCGTTCGCACGTCAATCGTCGCTGCTCGGAGGCGGGCGTTTGCGCGCCCGCGGCTCGCGATTTTCGGGTGCAGGACGGTTGCGCGGTGGCGGCGTGTAGCGTTGCGGTGCCTGCTGTACTTGGCGTTCGCGCATCTGTTGCTGGCGCTGCATGTCCATCGCCCGGCGCTGTTGCTCCACCTGCATCGAGCGCTGCTGCTGCATTTGTTGCTGGCGGGCTTGTTGTTGTGCGGCTTGCGCGCGTTCACGCTGTTGCGCCTGCATCTGTGCCTGCCGCTGTTGCTGCATTTGTTGCTGGCGCGCGCGTTGCTGGATGACTTGCTCGCGTTGCGTCTGCATTTGCACCTGCCGGGCTTGTTGTTCGCGTGCGCGCTGCTGTGCCTGCTCCTGAAGCTGGCGCTGTTGTTGTTCGCGCTG
>DAIUEL010000144.1:4534-6802 GCA_036845145.1 Rhodanobacteraceae bacterium
CGCTGTTGCGGGGCCGCGCGATTGCCGGCGGATTGCGGCGCGCGCTCGACCGGCCGCACCACGGGCAGGCGCCCGGGCTGTGGCGGGTTGCGCTGCGGTTCGTTTGCGGGCCGGATCACCGAGGCACGCGGCAAGGTCCCGCGTTCGCCGGGATGCGCGAAGCGCGCGCTGGGCAATTCGCCCGCGCGCCGGACGGGCTGCGCCGGCTGGTTGCGCGCGGGTATCGGATGCACCGTGTTCTTGAACGGTTCCGTCGGGCCGGCGCGACGGGTGGAAGGCTCGGCGGGTCGCGTCGCCACTGCGGGACGCGCCGGTCGGTTGCGTGCTGCCGGTTCTGCCGGGCGCGCAGGCGCAGTGCCGCGGCGCGCGCCAGCGACGGTCGGCACCAGCTTGATGCGGTCGTTGCGGGCCGCCGTGGACGGACGCGCCTTGCGCAAATCCTGCATCTGCGCCGGGGTGAGCGGCTGGCCGTGCTGCCGGGCGATTACTTTTTCACGCGCCGCGAAGTCGACCGGCCGCGGCGGTGGTTGGTGTCGCGCCACCACCGGCCGCGCAAACGGTTCGCGGCCCTTTAATACGGCCGGACGTGGCGTCGGCCTGCGCACACCGATGCTGGCCTTGTCAGGATTGACGCCGGGCCGCAGGGCGACTTCGCTGCGCGCGAGTTGTGTGCCGTTCAACTTCAGTACCGCCGGGTGCACCGGACGCGCGCCGGTGAATACGGTCCGGGGCACTGCGGTGACCGCGCCCGGCATCCGGCGGTACGCGTAATCGCGACCGCCGCGTGAGGGCGCGCGTCCCGCGCGGTAATCGCCGTAGAAATTGTTGATAACCGTCTGGTTGACGTACACGTTGCGGATGTTGGTGACGTTGACGTTGGTGAAATATCGCCGCGACGCGTGGAACCACGGCACGTACACATCGCGCGGCCCCAGCGGAAACCAGCCGACCGGCCCGCCGCCGCCGATCCGGACCGACATCGAGAGGCCCGAACCGCCGACGAACGCCACCAGCGCGGGTGCGTACACAGGCCGCGCATGCACCGGTCCCGGCATCCAGCCCCAGCGGTTGCGCGCGTACACCCAGCGGCCGTAATGGAAGGGCGCAAAGCCCCACGGCTGGTCGTCGACCCATGTCCAGCCCCAGGGATCGATCCATGCCCAATGACCGTAGCGGTACGGCGCCCAGCCGACCGGAACGGACGTCGGGTACCACACGTTGCCGTATTCGGGCACGTCATTCCATTGGCCGTACTGATAGAGATCATCGCCACCGATCATCTCGGGCGGCACGTACCGTGCCTGTTGCTGCGCGTAGCGCTGGTAGTTCGTGTCGCGCGTTTCGCAGAAGCGATCGAAGTCGTCGGGTTGGGGCAGGCCGGTTTCGTCGACGCTGGCGAGCGCCGAATCGTTGAAGCGATACGAAGTGCCTTCGGTCACTTGGCGGCTGACGCCGTTCTCGCCGTACACGGTGCCCGAGCCGCGCAACACGGTAACCATGCTGCCGTTGCCATCGGGATTGTCGTCGATGCGATAAACGCCGGGCGCGGAAGCCACGAACGCGATGGTCGGCGTGTCGACCTCGAAGTTCGCGCCCTCGTCGAGCCGGTGCACGGCCAGGTTCAGCGTGCCCTGCGAGAGTTCGATCTGGACGTTGTCCTGGTCGAGGTCGAGGAAATCGAAGGCACTGCCGTTGTCGATGCGGACCGAGGCGTCGCCGAGTTCGAGTACCGCTCGACCATCGTCGCCGGTCAACAGCCGATCGCCGATCACCATCGGGCGATTGATTTCCACCGAACCCCAATCGTCCTCGCCGGCCGGTGCGAATTGCACCTGCCCGGAAAGGTAGGCAAGCCGCGCGACGCGCCCCGGCGCCTGCTCGGTGTTGTCGTAGTTCTGGGATTGGTCGTAGGGTTGCGAGTCGTCGTACTGCTGGGCTTGCACCGTGACCGCACCGAGCAACAGGGCGCAAACGACGCCGACGACCAACATCCAACGCGAAAGAGGGAAGCGGGACATGAAAACCCCCGTGGTGGGTCCGGGCGCATTTGACTGCGTCGGTGCGGCGCCCTTCGCCCGACGCGTGCATCACATCGCAGCGGCGCTGAATGCTGGCCTGCTGAGTACAGTAT
This sequence comes from Rhodanobacteraceae bacterium, assembly GCA_036845145.1. Taxonomy (GTDB): domain Bacteria; phylum Pseudomonadota; class Gammaproteobacteria; order Xanthomonadales; family Rhodanobacteraceae; genus 66-474. The sequence goes on from DAIUEL010000144.1 coordinate 6,666, forward strand.
CCCGAGCGAGGCCTGAGAAAACCGTTTAGCCGGCGTTCCAAGGCCGTTGCGTGGCTGGCGCGCGTCTCGCTACCATCCCGTTTCCGGCGCGGGTGTAGCTCAATGGTAGAGCTGTAGCTTCCCAAGCTACTGACGAG
>DAIUEL010000145.1:0-6762 GCA_036845145.1 Rhodanobacteraceae bacterium
AGGTTGGGCTGAGCCGGTTTCATCGGCGAAGCCCAACGGCATGCGGCGAAATTGTTGGGCTTCACACAGATGAAGCCGTGTTCAGCCCAACCTACCCTTGCACGCGCAGCGTCTCGCCCGGCCGCAGGGTGTGGCCGCTCAGGTCGTTCCAGCGCTTCAGGTCCGCCACGCTCACGTGGTACCGATGCGCGATCGACCAAAGCGTTTCGCCTTCGCGGACGCGATGGCGTTTGCCGTGCGACGGCGCGGCGAAAGCCGCCTGGCCGGGCGTGTCTTCGCCCGATCGGGCGGGCTCGGCCGGCAGTGGCAGCCGGTCGCTGGGGCCGCCGTCCGATTCACGGGTATCGACCTGCGCAACCGACTCGGACGCATTGACCATCAGTGCTGCGGCGAGCGATTGCGCGGCGTCGGCGGGCAGCAGCAGGGTGCGCGGGCTGCCGTCGGGAATGCGTTCGCCGCGGTAGCCGGGATTCAGCGCACGCAGGGTCGATTCGGGGATCTCGGCCATGTCCGCGGCGCTGCGCAGGCGCGTGCCCGCCGGCACCTCGATCGTCTGCAGTGCATCGGCCGGCGAGGACGTCGGCAGCTCGACATGGAAACGCTGCGGGTCGCGCAGGATGCAGCTCAAGGCCATCAGCCGCGCCAGGTGCATGCGGGTGGTGCGGGTGACCGGGATGTCGGGAATCGCGCCGTCGCCGAGATCGGGATGACCGCGCAGCGCGCTGACCACCGCATACGGACCCGCGTTGTAGGCCATGTCCACCAGACGCCAGTCGCCGAATTGCGCATCGAGCTTCTTCAGCATCGTGATCGCGGCGCGGGTGGACGCGACCGGATCGCGCAGGCCGTCGTAATCGCGGCTGGTGGTCAGCCCGTGTCGCCGCGCGGTGCCCGGCAGCATCTGCCACATGCCACCGGGATCGCCGCGGTGGCTGGGTTCGACCGGCCGGTACGAGCTTTCCAGCATCGGCAGCATCACGAATTCGCCCGGAATGCCGGCGGCCTGCAACTGCTTCTGCACGTACATCATCAGCGGCAGCGCGTGCTTGAGGCGCTGCTCGAAGTGCGCGGGCGAGCGGGTGTACATCGCGGCGTTCGCGCGGATCAGCGGCGAATCGGCGCAATCGTGCATCACGAAGCTGGCGGTCAAGCTTGCCCAGGGTTCGCCGGGTGCCACGGCGTGCGCGAGCGGGGCCAGCGTGGTGGGCGGCGGTTCCGGATGGGCCATCACCACCGCGGGTTTCGGCGGCGGCTTGATGGGTTCGGCCGCGCAGGCGGCGAGGATCGCGCAGACCGCAAGCGTCAACAGGCGGGTGCCGGTGCGCGCGGTATTCATGCGGGGAAGTTGTCCTTGGCCAGCCTGAGCGCGGCGAACCGGTCGACGCGTCGTGGCGAGGGTTTGGCGCCCTGCGGCCATGGGATCTGCTCGGTCGCGATCGCATCGACGCGCAGGAACGGGTTGGCGGCGCGCTCGTCGGCCAGTCGGGCCGGCAGGGTGGGCTCGCCGCGCTCGCGTTGGGCGCGGGCGTCTTGCATGCGCGACTGCAACGCGACGTTGTCGGGTTCCACCGTCGCCGCGAAATCGGCGTTGGCGAGCGTGTATTCGTGGCCGCAGCAGACCTGGGTGTCGGACGGCAATTCGGCGAGGCGGTCCAGCGAGGCGAGCATCTGTTCCGGCGTGCCCTCGAACATCCGGCCGCAGCCGAGGCTGAAAAGGGTATCGCCGCAGAACAGCAAGCCTTCGCCGTGATAGGCAATGTGGCTGCGGGTGTGGCCGTGCACCTCGAGCACCTCGAAACGGGCGGCGGGCGCGGGTATCTGGATCACGTCGCCGTGGCCCACCCGGGTCGCGGGCAGCCGGATGCGGTCGTCGACCGGTGCGTAGATGATGGCGTTCGGAAACACCGACTGCAGTTCCGCCGTGCCGCCGATGTGATCGCCGTGGTGATGGGTGAGCAGGATGGCCGAGAGCGTGCGTCCGTCCTCGGCCAGCGCGCGCAGCACCGGCGCCGCCTCACCGGGATCGACCACCAGCGCGGAACCGCTGGCCGCCTCGGCGAGCATCCAGATGTAGTTGTCGCGCAGGGCGGGCAGGGCGCGCAGGGACGACATTTCCGATACGGTTCTGGCCAAAAAGAGCCAACCCTAACAGTGACCCAGGGGGTGTTCGTTAGCTGAACGTTAAGCCAGCGCGACTGCTTATCGTTCGCTCATGAATCCGTCACAATGGTCACATCGCGCTCGTGATGCATCACCACAGGTTTTACGTGCAATCCACGATGTCCAAACGTCCATTCGACAAGGATGACCCTTCGATCGAAGCGATCGGTGCCGATGCGTTGGCCGTGTGCGAGGCGCGGCTGGGACGTGTGGCGGGCACCCATGCATTGGTCGTGGACGGCATGCCGATGGCGGTGCCCTCCACACCCGGGGTCGGTTGCTGGACGACGTTGCGGCCCGGTTCTGGCAATGGGCGCTGGTGCGGCTCGCTGGATGCTGTGGTCGACGCGCTGCCGTTCGGGGACGAGTCGTTCTGTGCCGTGCTGGTGCGCTTCACGCAGGATGCCGGCATCGAGCCGGAAGCCGTCGCCGGTGAATTCACGCGCGTACTCGCGCCGCACGGCGTGTTGCTGATCGCGGATTTTCATCCGCGTTCGCTGTGGCACGCCGGCACCGCACCCGGCCGCTGGGAACGTGCCCTGCGTGCGGCGGGCCTGAAGGTATCGCGGACGGTGCGCTGCGGCGCCCCTTGGCCGCGGGTGCGCGGCGCGGCGGGTGTGCCGCACTGGCTGGTGCGCGGAATGGGCGGGGCGTGGGTCGTCGAGGCGCAGCGGCGCACGCTGGCTGCGATTCCCTTGCGCAAGGCGGTTGCGCGGCGGGTGGTCGAAACCAAACCCGTGTTGCCTGGCGCCCATCGCAAGTCGTTGGTGCGCCAGCGCGCATGAGCGACGGCGATGCGGTCGAAATCTTCACCGACGGCGCCTGCCTCGGCAATCCGGGCCCAGGCGGTTGGGCCGCGCTTTTGCGTTGGCGTGGCAAGGAAAAACTGCTGGCCGGCGGCGAAGCCGTGACCACCAACAACCGGATGGAACTGATGGCGGCGATCATGGCGCTCGAATCGTTGAAGCGCGATTGCGAGGTGCGGCTGACCACCGACTCGCAATACGTGCGGCACGGCATCGAGCAGTGGATCGCGACGTGGCGCGCGAACGGCTGGCGAACCGCCGGCAAGCAGCCCGTCAAGAATCAGGATTTGTGGCTGCGCCTCGCGGCGGTGCGCGATCGCCATCGGGTAAGCTGGGCGTGGGTGCGCGGGCACTCGGGCCATCCCGAAAACGAACGCGTGGACCAGGCCGCCCGCGCCGAAGCCGAACGCATGAGGATCACGCCGTGACGCGCAAGGTGGTGCTGGATACCGAAACCACCGGGCTCGAGGTCGAGCGCGGCCATCGCGTGATCGAAATCGGCTGCGTGGAGTTGGTCGATCGCCGTCCCAGCGGGCGGAAGTTCCATTACTACCTGAATCCCGAGCGTGCGATCGATGTGGGCGCGGTGGCGGTGCACGGCATCACCGACGAATTCCTGCGCGACAAGCCGAAGTTTGCCGAGATCGCGGCCGATTTCGTTGCTTTCATCGCCGGTGCGGAATTGTTGATCCACAACGCGGCCTTCGACACCTCGTTTCTGGACGACGAACTGAAGCGCGCGGGTGCCGCGTTCGGCTGCGTCGCCGATCACGCCGCGGTGGTCGACACGCTGGCGCTGGCGCGGCAGAAGTATCCGGGCCAGAAGAACACGCTGGATGCCCTGTGCAAGCGGCTCGGCGTGGACAACAGTCAGCGCGAGGTGCACGGTGCGCTGCTGGACGCGCACCTGCTCGCCGATGTTTGGGTTGCGATGACGGCCGGGCAGGGCGCATTGGCGCTGGGCGGCGAGCAAGCATCGACCCAGGCGGCCGTGGAGGCGGCAGGGATGGCGGGACTGGCGTTGACGATGCGACCGCGCGTCCTGCGCGCGACCGCGCAGGAAACCGTCGCCCACGATGCGCGGCTCGATGCGCTCGACAAGACCAGCGGCGGGAGTCTGTGGCGACGCGAAGCGGTCGAGCCCGTGGCCGAGCCGGCCTGATCCGTCCGATCCGTCAACCCATCCGCACCAGCACGATGCTGATGTTGTCGCGGCCGCCCGCGTCCAGCGCGGCCAGCATCAGGTGGTCGACGCATTCCTGGGCGGCGAGGTCGGTGCGCGCCAGCACTGCGGCGATGCGGGCATCGGGCAATTCTTCGCTCAAGCCGTCGCTGCACAACAGGAACTGCATGCCCCGTTCCAGTGCAGCCCCATGGGCCTCGGCACACAATTCCGGCGGCGGGGTGATGCCGAGCGCCTGTGTGGCGCGATTGCGCCTGGGCGACGGCTTGCCGGGCGGCGGCTCGGATTCCTCCGCCTCGGGATGTGTGGCGGCATCCGGGTTTAGGTGACACAACCGCTGCATTGCACCGGCGCGCCACAGATAAATCCGGGTGTCGCCGATGCAGGCGGCGGCGTAGTGGTCGCGCTCGAGCTTGAGCAAAGCGAGTGCCGCGCCCGTGGGGGCGTTGCCGGGCGCACGACGCGCAAGCTCCGCGATCTTGCCGCCCGTGCCGCGGACGGCGGTTTCCAGGTCGCCATTGGCGCGGGCGGCTTCCACCAATGCGTCGCGCGCGAGCGCTGCGGCCACTTCGCCGCGCCCGTGGCCACCCATGCCGTCGACCACGAGAAACAGGCCGAGATCCGCATCGGCCCAGTAAGTGTCCTCGTTCAATTCGCGGCGCAGCCCGGTGTGGCTTGCGTGTCCGACTTCGATCATGACCTCGATGCGTCCTCGTACCGGCCGGCGCCGTGGGCGCGGGGGCCGCGCGCGGTCAAGCGCTGGTCCCGCCGGATTCCAGCCGCGAGGAGAACACCTTCAGTTCGCGCATGATCCGCAGGACGTGGCGATGCAGATCCTCGACATCCGGCGCGCTGGCGCCGCGCGTCTCGTGGTAGACCAGCGCGATCCACAGGGCGAGGCCGCGCATGCGCACCTGCACGTTGTCCGAGCGTGCGCGGTCATAGCCCACGTCGAGGCCGTTTTGGGTCACGCCGCCTTCGATCTGGATGCCGTACTGCGACGGATCGGCGCATTGTGCGACGTTGTCGCATTCGCGGCCGATCAGGTCCGCCAGTTGCTCGCGGTAGGAGCGCGGCAATTCCAGGCTGCGATGCTCGATTTCGCCGAGCTGGCGACGAAGACGGGCGTGGCGGCCCATCGCGGTGACGCGTGTGACAAGCCGCCGGAGGTAGTTGTCCCCGGGTTTCTGGTGTTGCGAGGTCAAAGACGGATTCCTCACGCGGCTGCGCCGTTGTCCCTGTGCACGATGATTGTGCCTTGATCGGGGTCCGGCCACAAATCCCCGAGCCGCTGGCCCACCCGCACGATCGACTCGGGCTGGAGCGCCGGATCGAGTCGCCCGGAAGGCGTCAGCACGATCACCGTGGAGCCCATTTCGAAGCGCGCCATTTCCGCGCCACGCGTCAGCCGTACGCCCCAACCCCGCCAATCGCGGCGCACGACCTCCCGCGCGTAGGGTGGCACCACCTGTCCGCCCCACACGGTGGTGATCCCGGAGACCAGGATCGCGCCCACCATGGCCACTACGAATGGCCCGCGCGGGCTCTCGAAATGGCAAATCAGCCGTTCGTTGCGCGCGAACAGGTTCGGGATGTCGGCAACCGGGTGCGGTGCAACGCTGAACAGGCGCCCCGGTACGTGCACGCTTTCGACCAGTTCGCCATCCAGTGGCATGTGCACGCGATGGTAATCGCTCGGCGAAAGATAGACGGTGGCGAAGGCGCCGTCGTGGTATCGCGCGGCGGCCTCCGGATCGGCCAGCAAACCCGCGACGGTGTAATCGCGACCCTTGGCCTGCAGGATGTGACCAGCTTCGACGCGTCCGATCTGGCTGATGCGTCCGTCCGCGGGACTGACGATGGTGTCGGCGTCGCCCTCGGCGCGTCGCGCGCCGATGCGCAGTCCGCGCGTGAAAAAATCATTGAAGCTCAGGAACGCGTATGGATCAGGTTGCGCGGCGTCGCGCATGTCGACCCGGTAGGCGCGCACCACGCGGCCGATCAGGAAGTCCTTCCATGGCCGCCAGGTCCAGCGGGTGGCGGCGCGCACGATGCGGCTGAGGGTTTTCTGCGGCGCGAGATGTTGAAGCATGATCGAGAAGCGCATCGGGCAAGTTTAGCCGCAGAGCCACGTCTATACTGCCCGCTTTGCGTGCGCCGCCATGACGAACGAACTGCAGACCATCGTGGATCTGATCCGCTACGCGGCCAGCCGCTTCAATGCAGCCGGGCTGACGTTCGGGCACAGCCACGACAACGCCATCGACGAGGCGACGCATCTGGTGTTGTCCTGCCTGCACTTGCCGCCCGACCTGCCGCCGGCCTACGGCAGCGCGCGCGTGACCGCGATCGAAAAAAACCGCGTGCTGTCGCTGATCGACCGCCGCATCGAAACCCGCGAGCCGGTTGCCTACCTGGTCGGCGAGGCCTGGTTCGCGGGCATGCCGTTCAAATCCGATGCGCGCGCACTGGTGCCGCGCTCGCCGATCGCGGAATTGATCGAGGACGGTTTTTCGCCATGGCTGGACGGCCGCGACGTCGAACGCGCGCTGGACCTGTGCACCGGTTCGGGTTGCATCGGCATCGCGATGGCCGCGCACAACCCGCACTGGC
>DAIUEL010000146.1:0-6714 GCA_036845145.1 Rhodanobacteraceae bacterium
AGGGTGTTGAAGGTGTGGAAGAACTCTTCCTGGGTTGCGTCCTTGCCGGCGAAGAACTGGATGTCGTCGATCAGCAGCGCGTCGACCGAACGAAACTTGTGCTTGAAATCATCCATGTTCTTGTTGCGCAGCGCCGTGATCATCATTTCGGTGAAGCGCTCGGAATGCACGTACAGCAACTTCATCGACGGGTTGTGCTTCAACATCAGGTTGCCCGCCGCCTGCATCAAATGGGTTTTGCCGAGTCCGGTGCCGCCGTACAACAGCAGCGGGTTGTAGGCGCGGCCCGGATTCTGGGCCACCTGCATGGCGGCGGCCTTGCCCAACTGGTTGGATTTTCCCTCGACGAAATTGTCGAAGGTATAGTGCGGGTCGAGGTTGTGCTGCGGCGTCACTGCGGGGACGGACGCCCCTGTTTGCGCCGCCGCCGGCCTGCTGACTGTCGCGATGGAACCCACTTCCAGCCGCAGGGGCACGGGCCGCCCGGCCAACGCCGAGAGGGTGCCCTCAATGCGGGACAAATAGCCGTTGCGGACGAACTCCAACGTATAGGTGTTGGGCGCGAACAACCGCAAGGTGCCGTCGTCGTCGCGGGCTTGCAGGGGTTGCAGCCAGGTATGCAGGACGCTGGGCTCGATTTCGCCTTCGAGCCGCGCGAGGCAGCGTTGCCAGAGATCGCTCATGGAAACCCGTGATGAATCGGTCCGAATGCCGTCGCGCCAATGTTTGCGCGCGGTGGACGGGTCAGTCTAACAGGCTGCCGGAAGGCTGCACGGGGCGCCGCCGCCGCGGGTTGCGAAGTCAACATTTCCGTTGACGCAGCATCATGGAAACCCTAGAATTCACAGTCTTTTTCCATGCCTGACCCGCCTCGCGCGGGCAATCCGCTGCGGAGTCACCCATGAAACGCACCTATCAGCCCAGCGTGCTCAAGCGCGCCCGCACCCACGGTTTTCGTGCCCGCATGAAGACGGCCGATGGCCGCAAGGTCCTGTCCGCGCGCCGCGCCAAGGGCCGCAAGCGTCTGATTCCGTAAGTCTCACGCATGGCCGGCTTGCCGCCGCATGCGCGGCTGCGCCGAGCCGCCGATTTCGCCGCGCTGCGTAATGCCCGGGGACGATGGCAGGCGAAGCATTTCCTGCTGCGCTGGATTGAAAGCCCCACGGCCACCGCGCGGCTTGGACTGGCCGTATCGCGCAAGGTGAGCAAGCGCGCGGTACAACGCAACCGGATCAAGCGAATCGTCCGCGAGTCGTTTCGCGAGCAACGCGAAGAATTGCCACCGTTCGATGTTCTGGTGATCGCGCGCTCGTCGGCGGTCGCCGCCGATCGTCCTGCCCTGCACGCGGACCTGCGATACGCATGGCAGAAATTGAAGGCGTTGAAGCAGACGGCTGCCCCCGGCACAATCGGCGGCTGACTTGCTCCGGCCTGTAGCGCCCAAAGCCCGGAATCCCTTGTGATCAATCAAACACGCACACTGCTGGTCGTGGCGCTGCTGGCCGTCGCCTACCTGTTGTGGCAGGCATGGCAGCACGATTACCCGTCGACGCCTCCGCCGACCCCGGCCCAGGTTGCCGCTTCGTCGGCCCCCGCGGCGGATGAAGCGGCGGTGCCGACCGCATCGGTGAGTGTCGCCTCCGCACCCGCGTCGGCGCCCGCGGCTGCAGCACCCCCGCCGGAGGCCGCGAACACCAGTGCAACGCCGAGGCAGGATCTCATCACCGCCAGCAACGATTTGCTGACGCTCACCATCGATCCGCGCGGCGGCACCATCGTCGGCGCCGCGTTGCTGAAGTATCCCCAGAAGGTCGAGCGCGGCAGCGCGCCGGTCCGGTTGCTGAACCAGACATCGGCCACGTACTACGTTGCGCAGGATGGACTGATCGGCGCAGACGGCAGTACCGCGCCGAACCATCTTGCGATGTTCACGCCCGAGGCCACGCAATACACCTTGTCGCCCGGCCAGAAGCAAGTCATCGTGACGCTGCGTTGGAGCGACGCCGCGTCCGGCGTCGACGTGATCAAGCGCTACACGTTGACGCGCGGCAGCTACGTGGTCGAGTTGTCGCAGCAGATCGAAAACCATGGCAGCAAAACCTGGCACGGCAATGCCTACCAGCAACTCGACCGCGTCGAGCCGCCGCCGCCGCCCAAGCATTTCCTGGAGTTCTACAACCCGGATAGTTTCGCCTACACCGGCGCGGCGTGGTACAGCCCGGATTCCAAATTCAACAAGCTGAAATTCGGCGACTTCCAGAAAGAGCCGCTGCACCAGAGCGTGACTGGAGGCTGGGTCGCGATGACCCAGCGGTTCTTCGTCGCGGCGTGGATTCCGGACGACAAGCAGCCGCAACAATTTTCCAGCGTTGAAGTGGCGCCGCGCGACGCGAACGGCAAAGCCCGCTACCTGATCCGCGCCGTCGGACCGGGCCTGGCGGCAGCGCCGGGCCAAACGGTGACCAGTGCAACGCGTTTGTACGTCGGGCCGAACCTGCAGAACCAGATCGGGAAGATCGCACCGGGCCTTGACCTGACGGTCGATTACGGCTGGTCGACGGTGATCGCGCAGCCGATGTTCAAGCTGCTGTCGTTCCTGCACAGCCTGGTACGCAACTGGGGGCTCGCGATCATCGTGCTGGTGCTGCTGATCCAGGCCGTGACCTGGAAGCTGACCGAAGCCCAGTTCAAGGCCGGCGCGCGCATGCGCAAGTTGCAGCCGCGCCTGAAAGCGCTGAAGGAGCGCTTCGGCGACGACAAGCAGAAATACCAGCAGGCGATGATGGAGCTGTACAAGAAGGAGAAGATCAATCCGATGGCGGGCTGCCTGCCCAACCTGATCATCCTGCCGATCTTCTTCGCGCTGTATTACGTGTTGATCTTCAGCGTCGAGCTGCGCCACGCATCGTTCCTGTGGGTGCCCGATCTGTCGGCGGCCGATCCGCTGTTCATCCTGCCGATCCTGTACGCGCTTGCGATGCTGGGTTCGCAGTTCCTGACGCCGATGCAGGGCATGGACCCGACCCAGGCCAAGGTGATGAAGGTGATGCCGGTGCTGTTCGCGGTATTGTTCTTCTTCTTCCCGGCCGGTCTCACGCTCTATTACGTGGTGCGCCAGGTCTGCATGCTGGGCCAGCAGTGGTACATCACCCGCAAGATCGACCGGGCCGACGCGCGCGCACGGGCCTGATCGCGCAGGCAGGCGCATGTCGTCCGCGAGCGAAACCATCGTGGCCATCGCGACCCCGCCGGGACGCGGCGGCATCGGGGTGGTCCGAATTTCCGGTGGCGGCGCGCGCGCGATCGCGAAAACACTGTGCGGGATCGCGCCCGAGCCGCGCCGCGCGCACCTGGCCGCGTTCACCGGCAGGGACGGCACCGCGATCGACCGTGGCCTCGCCTTGTTCTTCGCCGCGCCGTATTCCTTTACCGGCGAAGACGTGCTGGAACTGCACGCCCATGGCAGTCCGGTGGTGCTGGACGCATTGGTGCGGCGCGCGTGCGAACTGGGCGCACGGGTCGCGCGCGCGGGCGAGTTTTCCGAACGCGCCTTCTTGAACAACAAGCTCGATTTGACCCAGGCCGAAGCGGTGGCCGACCTGATCGCGGCGCGTTCGGAGGCGCAGGCGCGCGCGGCCGTGCGCTCGCTGGAGGGGGAGTTTTCGCGGCGTGCCGATGCGCTGGCGAAGCTGATCGTGCGTCTGCGCGTGGAAATCGAAGCCGCGATCGATTTTTCCGACGACGCATCGGAGAGCGCATCGAAGCCGGTGATCGAGCGGTTGTTCGAAGAGGTCACGTGCGGGCTGCAGGCTTTGCTCGCTGCGGCCCACCGCGGCGCGCGCCTCACCGACGGCATGCGTGCCGTGATCGTTGGCGAACCCAACGTCGGCAAGTCGAGCCTCCTGAACGCGCTTGCGGGCAACGATCGCGCGATCGTCACCGAGATTCCGGGCACCACCCGCGATGTGCTGCGCGAATCGATCGTGCTGGACGGCGTGGAATTCACCCTCGCTGACACCGCGGGTTTGCGCGAATCGGCCGACGTCGTCGAGAGCGAAGGCATTCGCCGCGCGCGCGCCGAACTGGCCCGCGCAGACCTGGTCTTGCGGGTGGTGGAGCGCACGGCTGCAATCGCAAACGCAGCCCTGTTCGACGGGACGCCGCCTTCGGCGAAACGGATCGTGGTCATCAACAAGATTGATCTCGAAGGCATGCCACCGTCGCGCAGCGAACGAGACGGCACCAGTTTCATCGCGTTGTCCGCACGCACCGGGGAAGGACTCGATTTGTTGCGCGCCGCGCTCCGTGATGCAGCGCTGGGCGGCGAGCGCGGCGGCGAATTCAGCGCACGCACCCGGCACGTGCTCGCCTTGGAGCGCGCCGGTGCATCGCTGCAAAACGCCAGAGCGGCGCATGCGACTTCAACGCCCGAACTGGTGGCCGAGGATTTGCTCGCCGCGCAGCACGCGCTCGGCGAGATCGTCGGCACCTTCACCAGCGAGGACCTTCTGGGTGCGATCTTCTCGACCTTCTGCATCGGGAAGTGACGCCTGCCGCAGGTGGGTTCCGCCAGCCCCCGAAATCCCTTGAAATTCCGGCGGCAACGACCGCGCGCGGTTGCTACCGCGCGGACGGCACTGTTACAATTCCAAAGCTTGATTGCGAGCTTTTGGGCGGGTCGAAGCCGCGCCCGAGGTGGCTGAATTTGGACAATTCGCTGGCCGCCGGCCGCCGGCTTGCCGTGCAGGTCGTGCTGGCGCAAGTGGTGGCGGCGATCATCGTCGGGTTGTTGTTTCTGGTCCGGGGTGCAGGATCGGCCTTGGGCGCGTTCGGTGGCGGCAGCGTGGTGGCGATTGGCACCGCGCTGCTGGCGCTTCGGGTATTCAGGCCATCACTGGCACGAGGCGCCGTCACCATGCGGCGGTTTGCGCTGGGGATGCTGCTGAAATGGCTGGTCGTGCTGGGCGGGTTGTTCCTGATCCTGGTGCGGCTACGCCTGCCGCTGGTGCCGGTGCTCGCGGGCGCCGGCGCGGCGATGGCGGTCAATTGGCTGGTGCTGCGTTTCGACATTTGACATACGGGTTAGGCTGGAACTCAACGCATGGCAGCAGAAGGTCCCATCACGAGCGGTGCATACATCCTGCACCACCTGACGTATCTCCAGCTCGACCTGAAGACCTGGAAGATCGTCAAGGGCTCCACCGACTTCTGGGTGGTGAACATCGACTCGATGTTCTTCTCGGTGGTGCTTGGACTGTTGTTCGTATTCCTGTTCTGGCCCGTGGCGCGACGCGCGACCAGCGGGGTTCCGGCGCGCTGGCAAGGCTTCGTGGAAATCAGCACGGAGTTCTTCGACCGCCAGGTCAAGGATATCTTCCACAAGAAATCGGCGTTCGTGGCGCCGATGGCGTTGCTGGTCGGATTCTGGATCCTGTTCATGAACCTGATGGATCTGTTGCCGATCGATGCGCTGCCGCGGGCCGCGGAGGCGACCGGCCTCGAACACCTGCGCGTGCTGCCCACGGCCGATCCCGCGATCACCATGTCCATGGCGATCACGGTGTTCCTGTTGACGTTCTGGTACAGCTTCCACAACAAGGGCTTGAAGGGCGTCACCAGGGAGGCGCTGTTCCAGCCCTTCGGCAAATGGCTGGCGCCGGTCAATTTCATCCTGAAAGTCGTGGAAGAGCTTTCCAAGCCGCTCAGCCTGGGCCTTCGACTGTTCGGCAACATGTACGCGGGCGAGGTGATCTTCATCCTGCTGGCCTGCATGACGCTGCGCTTCAGCGCGCCGGCCACGGTCACGCCCATCACCTTCGCCTCGTTCTGGATCTTCGCGGCGCTGGCCGTCATCACCGTGGCCTTGCTGGCCTACGGCAAGGGCAAGTGGATGCGCGCCTGGATCCCGCTGATCCTGCTGGTGGTGATCCCGGTCGGCAGCATCATGGGTTTCCTGCCGGCGATCGGCGCGGGCGTGTACATCCAGATCCTGTTCGCCACCGCGTGGGGCATCTTCCACTGGCTGATCATCGGCCTGCAGGCGTACATCTTCATGGTGCTGACCGTCGGCTACCTGTCGATGGCGGCCGAGAACCACTGAACCCAAGTTCCTTTCCACCACCGCTGTTTCAACTCAAAGTACTACGGAGACACACAATGGATATCAGCGCACTGGCCAGTGTTGAAGGCTTCACCGCCCTGGCTGCGGGTTTCATGCTGGGCCTCGCCGGCATCGGCGCCGCCATCGGCATGGGTCTGATGGGCGGCAAGTTCCTCGAAAGTTCGGCGCGCCAGCCCGAGCTGGTGCCGATGCTGCAAGGCAAGATGTTCCTGCTGGTCGGCCTGATCGACGCGATTCCGATCATCGGCGTGGGTATCGCGCTGTACCTGATCTTCGTCGATCCGTTCGGCGAAATCGTGCGTACGGCTGCGCGTGCCGTCGGCGCCGCACCGTAATCGAACACGGCAGCCCTGTTGAACTCCTGATTCACGCGAGAGGATTGCGACCGTGAGCCTGAATGCCACGCTCATCGCCCAGATCATCGTTTTCCTGATCCTGGTCTGGTTCACGATGAAATACATCTGGCCGCCGATCATGAAGGCCATGGACGAGCGCGCCAAGCGCATCGCCGAAGGCCTCGAAGCCGCCGACCGTGCGCGCAAGGAACTGGCCGAAGCCAACACGCGCGCCGATGACGAGGTGAAGAAGGCGCG
>DAIUEL010000147.1:0-6664 GCA_036845145.1 Rhodanobacteraceae bacterium
CGCACGAAGAAATCGCCGGTGTTGGCTTCGGTGAGGCCGCCGCCGAGTTGCAGCCCGGTGCGGCGCGACCAGGTATCGACGTACGGATCCGCGCGCAGGATCGCGCCGACCTGTTCGAGGAGGCGGTTGGTTTCGTCCAGCGAGGTGCCCGGCTCGGCGATGTAATCCAGGGTGAAGCCGCCTTCGTCCAGCTTCGGCATGAAGCCGGTGCCGACCGATCTGTATGCGAGTACGCCAAGCAGCACCAGCGGGATCAGCCCGATCAACAGCAGCGCCGGCCACTCCAGCACGCGCAACAGGACGGTTTCATACCCGCTTATCAAGCGCTGCCACCAACGTGTGGGCGGGCGTTCCGCCGCGTGGCGCTCATCGATGAGTCGCTCCGCCAGCAGCGGCACCACGATGAAGGTGAGCAGGTAGGAAATCACCAGTGCGCTCGCCATCGTCAACGAAAGCGCCTTGAAGAACGCGCCGGTCACGCCGGTCAGGAAAGCCAGTGGCAGGAAAATCACGATGGTGGCGAGCGACGAGCCGGTCTGCGGGCGTGCGAATTCGCGCGCGGCCTGTGCGATGCGCTGGCCGACCTTGGCGGGCGCGCCGTCGCCGCTGGCGCCGCGCAAGCGACGCATGATGTGCTCCAGCATCACCACCACGTCGTCGATCAGCAAGCCCACCGCGGCCGCCATGCCGCCCAGCGTCATCATGTTGAAGCTCATGCCAAGCAGCTTCAGCAGCAACACGGTGATCGCGAGCGTCGCCGGCACCACCAGCAACGCGATCAGGATCACGCGGGTGTTGCGCAGGAACACGAGCAGCACCAGTCCCGCAAGGACGATGCCGACCAGGATCGCGTCGCGCACGCTGCCCGCCGCGCCCCTGACCAGTTGGGTCTGGTCGTACCAGATGGCGAGCTTCACGCCCTTCGGCATCTGCGGCACGTACGCCGCGAGGCGCGCCTTCACCGCCGCGACCATCTGGATACTGTTGGCGGCGGGTTGCTGGAACACCTGCAGCAGCACCGCCGGCTTGCCGTCCGCTGTCACCCGGATCCACCGTGGCGTGGTGCCCCGCGTTACCGCAGCGACATCGCCCACCCGCACCACGCCATCCGGGCCTGCGCGCACCACCACGTCGCGCAAGGCCTGCGCGCTGCCGGGTTGGTTATCGGCCAGCAGCAGGAATAATTTGTAGTGATCGGCCAAACGCCCGAGTGCGGAGATGTCCGCGGCACTGGAGACCGCGCGCGTCACGTCGGCAACCGAAAGATCCTGTGCGCGCAGCTTGCGAAGGTCGACGTCGACATGAAGTTCCCCGATCGCGCCGCCCTGCACGTCCACTTGTGACACCCCTTGCACGCCACTCAGCAGCGGGCGCAACTGGTATTGCGCCAGGTCGTACAACTGCGTTGGCGTCAGGGTCGAGCTGCGCAGACTGTAGGCCAGGACCGGAAAGGTGGTCGGGTCCATGCGCCGCGCGCTGATGCGGGTATCCGCGGGCAGGTCGGGAAGGACCTGGCTCATCGCGGCATTCACATCCAGAAAGGCGCGGCCCATGTCCGCGCCCCAATCGAAGGTGACGTTGATTTCGGCGCTGCCGCGGCTGGTGGTGGATCGCACGTCGCGAACGCCGCGCACGCGCCGTATCGCTTCCTCGACCGGCGTCGTCACCGCGACGACCATCTGGGTGGCGGGTCGGTCGCCCGCGTCGATGTCCACGCGCACGCGCGGAAACGAAACGTCCGGAAACAGTGCGACCGGCAGGTTGAACACCGATGCCAGCCCGCCCAATGCGAGCACCAGGACCAGGAACAGCAGCGAACGACGGTGCGCCTGGAACCACGTGGCGATGTTCATCGCGCGGCGGTTCCCTGCGGCGCACCGCCCGTCGGCGCCGACGCGCGCACCGGATCGCCGTCGGAAACTTCATAGCTGCCCAGCGTGATCACCGGCGCCCGTGCATCCAGCGCGCCTTCGACACCGATCGGGCTGCCATTGGGCGCGAGCACGTTCACGTCGATGCGCTTGGCCTTGCCGTGTTCGATTTGATAGACGAAGTCGCCTTGCGCGTCGTTCTGCAGGGCGTTGCGCGGCACGGCCCAGGCCTTGAAGGGCCTGGCGACGATGCTTCCGGACAATGCGGTGCCCGCCGGGAACGACACCTTGGAATCGAGGGTCGCGATCACGTCGACCATGTGCGATTGCGGGTCCACCGCATCGCCCACTATCGCGACGGTGCCGTGCAGCGGCGACGCATCGTGGCCGGCGTATACCGGCATGAGCATGACCGGCATGCCGGCGCGGACGTTGGCGACTGCACCCGGATCGACACCGAGCTGCGCCTCCATTGCCGAGGTCGGCGCGAGCTGCAGCAATGCGGCGCCCGCGGCGACGCGCTCGCCACGCTGCACGGCCAGCGTGGTCACGACGCCATCGGCCGGCGCACGCAAATTGGTGGTCGCCTGTGCGCCGCCGAGCTTCGCCTGCGCGTTCAGCGTGGCCTGCGCATCGGCCAGGGCCTTGCGCGCGGCATCGAGTTGCGCGTTGGTGGCGAGGTTCTGCGAGCGCAGGTGCCCGGTGCGGGCGAGTTCGTCACGCGCGACCTTCAACGCGCTTTGCGCCTGAAGGTAGGCGCTGCGCGTGGCGGGATCGGTCTCGAGTACGAGCAATGTGGCGCCGCGTTTGACGCGCTGCCCGGCGATAGTCTCGATCGCGGTGACCTGTCCGGCTTGCGGCAGGGTCAACGTGAGGGCGTTGCGCGTTCCGGCAGTGAGTTGGCCGAACGCGGCGATGCCAGCATGGAAAACCTGCATCTTCGGCATTACGGCGCGCACCGCCATCGCGGGTTGCAGTTCGGCCTCCGGCGCGCCGGCGGAGCAGGCCGTCAAGAGCAAAGTCAGTCCGCCAAGCAACGCGAATGAGCGCGCATATCGAAAGGAAAGGATTACGAGCCTGCCTTTGTTTGGGTTCTTTGCGTTCATTCGTGGACCACGGCTTTTGATCGTTTTTCTGCAAGCGAAGCGTCGGGCCAGGCGCCCACCAGCGCGTCAAGTGCGATCGCGGTTTCGTGGGTGTTCTGGTCCAGCACCAGCAAGGCCGTGTCGGCGGCCAGCGAATTGCCGCGGATCGCGAGGTACGTCGGCCAGTCCAGGCGTCCGGCCGCGTAGTTGGCCTTGGCCGCGTCGCGTGCGCGCGCAAGTTGTGCGGCGTGCGCGACCAGCGCCGTGCTCTGCGCGCGATCACTTCGCAGGTCTGCCATCAGGCGTTGCACGTCGTTGCGATCGGTCAACAGCCGCGCGGCATATTCATCGTGCAGTTGCTGGCGCGTGGCGCGCTCGATCGCGATGTTGCCGCGGTTGCCGTCGAACAGCGGCAGCGACAACGAGACGGACAATCCTTTGCTGGAGATATTGCCGTTGTCGCGCGCCTTCACGAACCCGACGGTAATCGCCGGGAACTGCGTGAGGATCGCTGCACGCAACTTTTGATCCTGTGCGCGATAGCCCGCCTGCAACGCCAGCAGGTCGGGACGTCGCCTGGACATGTCGCCGAGTGCGCGCTCAACTTCCCCGGTGTCCGGATTGATCGAGAACGGCTCGCCGGTCAGATGCAACGGCACCGATGCGTCGAATCCCAGCAGGCCGTGGAGGTCGTGTTCGGCCATGTCGAGCTGGCGCCGGGCATCGCCGAGTTGGTTGGCGACGTCGGATGCCGCGTTCAAGCCACTGCCGGCGGTATCGTACGAGAGGTCGCCCGACTGCAAGGCACGCTCGATCGCGCCCTGCATCGGCGCCAGCACGGACTGTTCCTGTTCCAGCCGTCCGACCAGCTTGCGTTGGTAGTACACGCGATCGAACAAGGTGCGTGCTTCGGCGATCGCCTGCCATTCGCTCCACAGCAAATCGAGATCTACTTGGCGTGCGCCGGCTCGCGCCGACTTTACGCGCGCCGAATGCGTAATCAGGTTGCCGAAGTCGAACGTCAGCCCCGCCGTGTAGGCATCGGTCGTGCCCGGCGGGTAACTGCCGGTCGGACGGTCGTGCTCGTAGTCCAATTGCGGGTCCGGCAGGAGACCCGCCGCGTAGGCCTGCGCCTGGGCGACGCCCGCCGCATCGCGCTGGATTTTCAGGTCCGGATCACGGGCGACCGCGAGCATCACGACTTCGGTGGCGTCGAGGCCGTTCGAGGGATCGAACGTATACGCGCGCAGCGCCGGCGTCGGCATGGTTTGCGCCGGGACGGTGATGTCCTTCGCCCGCTGTGGTCCACGGCCGCTCGCCAGCGGCAGCGGATGAAACGTGGCGCAGCCGGCCAGTGCGGCGAACGCGATCGTCGGGAGCGCGCGCAGTGGACGCGCCGGAAAGTCGGGCATCGCGACACGCTGTCAGCACACGCTTAGGGGGCGCTTAGGAAGCGATCGGCTTGGCCTTGCGGGACAGCAACGCACGCAGTTCGCTTTTCTCGGAGTCGTCGAGCACCGCCTCGGATTGCTTGCGGATCAATGCGTCCAGCCGTTGTTGCGTGGTCTGTTCGGCAAGCTTGTGCAAGGCATCCACGAACTCCGCACGCAGTGCTTCGGGCTCACCCGGAAATTCGGTGAGCGCGAGCTTTTGCAAGGCGCCGGATTCCTCGCGCCCCGCGAAGTGCTCCAGCAACAGCGCGGTATTGATGCCGGGTCGCTCTTGCAGGAAATCCAGCAATTCGGTCAGCAGCGGGATGCCCGGTTTGTCCAACGCCGCGAAGGCATAGGGAAGCGTGACTTCCTGCGCGAGTCCGGGGTTGGCCAACAACATCGCGATCACGCTGCGTACCAGCGTGCGACGCGGCGCATTGTTGGCAGGCGCTGGCCGATGTGAAGCGGACGGTACGGCGTGTGCAGGTGCGCCTTGCACGCCGGTGCGCTTCTCCAGTTCCGCAAACATCAGGTCACGGAATGCGCCATCGGGCAATTTCGCAAGCAACGGTTTTGCGTGTTCGGCCAATCGCGCGCGGCCGTCGAGCGTAGCGACGTTCACGTCGTGCGACAGATAGGCGTAGAAATATTCCGACAGCGGCATCGCGTTTTTCAGTCGCGTCTCGAAACCGTCCTGGCCTTCCTTGCGAACCAGCGTGTCGGGGTCTTCGCCCTCTGGAAGAAAAAGGAAAAACGCCTGGCGCCCGTCGCGCATCCGCGGCAGCACCGATTCCAGCGCGCGCCACGCGGCGCTGCGGCCGGCGCGGTCGCCATCGAAACAGAAGAACACGTCCGGCGCGGCACGGAACAACAATTCCGCGTGCTCGTTCGTCGTGGCTGTGCCGAGCGTCGCGACCGCCTGGGTGACACCGGCCTGATGCAGCGATACCACGTCCATGTAGCCTTCCACGACGATCAGGCGTTCGAGCTTGGCGTTGGCCTGGCGCACCTGCCACAGCGCGAACAGTTCGCGGCCCTTGTGGAACAGCGGCGTTTCGGGGGAATTGAGGTATTTCGGCCCGTCGCCTTCCAGGATCCTGCCACCGAAGGCGATCACGCGTCCGCGCCGGTCGAGGATCGGGAACATCAGCCGTTCGCGGAAGCGGTCGTATTGCTTGCCTTTCTCGCCGGTCGAGAGCATCCCGGCCTGTTCCAGCATTTTCACGCGGGTGTCGTTGGTGCCGAGCGTACGCTTCATCGCATCCCAGCCACCCGGCGCCCAACCGATCCGGAAACGCTCGATGACGTCTTGGTCCAGTCCGCGCTTCTTGCAATACGCCTTGGCCGCCGAACTGTCCGGCAATGCGCGCTGGTAGAACCCCGCGGCCGCATCGAGCAGTGCGTACAGGTCGGTGTGATCCTCGCGCGGGCGCGCCGGGCCGCCTTCGTGCGGCACGGTCAATCCCACCGACTGCGCCAGCTCCTCGACCGCGTCCGGAAACTCCAGCCGGTCGTACTCCATCAGGAACTTCACCGCGCTGCCGTGCGCGCCGCAGCCGAAGCAGTGATAGAACTGCTTGGCCGGACTGACATAGAACGAAGGCGTGCGTTCGTCGTGGAAGGGGCAGCAGGCCGTCCATTCGCGGCCCGCGCGCTTCAACGGCACGCGCTGCTGCACCACGTCGACGATGTCGACGCGGGCCAGCAGTTCGTCGATGAAGCGTTCGGGAATCAGGCCGGGCATGGCCGCCTAGTGTGCCACGCCCGCTGCGTTCCAGACCGGCTACAACGCGTGGAAAATCCCGACCAGCGCAAGGACTGCGAGGATGAACAGGATCAGGAAGATCACGAAAAAGACCTTCGCGATCGTCGCGGCAATGCCCTGGATGCGGGTGAAGCCGAGCGCGCCCGCGATCAGCGCAATGATGGCGAAGATGATGGCCCACTTGAGCACGGCGCCCTCCTTCGTGCAGCATCAATACGGAGCCAGCGTACGTTCGCTGCCGTGACGGAAGCGTAGACAGCAGCAGGTTCAGGCGGTGCGCGTGACGGGCTGCGCCGCGGCCGGAGGATCGATCCGCGTATGCGCGGGCGGCGAGCGGTCCATGAAGCCCAGCGCGTGGCACCAGCCCATCACGTGCACGCCTTTCGCACGCTGCTCGTCGCGAATGGAATCGCGCAGCGCCACCATTTTCGTCCAGTGCACCTTGGGCCGGTAGTGGTGCTCGGCGTGGAAGCCGTTGTACAGCCAGATCCAGTTGTAGAACTTGTTGTA
>DAIUEL010000148.1:0-4904 GCA_036845145.1 Rhodanobacteraceae bacterium
GCGCTTCGGCTGATCAAGTGAGTGCAGGATGCACTCATCCCGTGCAGCCCATGGACGGGCGTTGACGCGGGCTCCATGATGGGGCGCGCCCGTCGCCGGGCGCGCCCGTTTTGCTTCAGGATTCTTCCGGCGGCTCGAACGGGCGCGCCGTTTCGGGGCGTCCGGGATCGAGCAGCAGCTTGACGCGCGCCTCGGTCTGCTCCAGTGCCGACTGGCAACTGCGGAAGAGTGCGATGCCGCGTTCGAACGAACGCAGCGATTCATCGAGGCTCAACTCGCCGCCCTCCATCTTCGCGACCAGTTGTTCCAGTTCATCGAGCGATTGCTCGAATTGCGCGACGGGCGAAACGTCCGCGGCAGGCGTGTCGGGTTTGGCGGATTTCGGCATGCGGGCAAGCTAGCGCAGCCGCAGGGGCGAATCAATCACCGATCGGCCGTGCTTGCAAGTTTCGAGCGGGTCGATGAAAATTGCCGGCTCGCTATGGTGGTGGTCCGACGAGCGCCTGCGCGATGCCGGTGGGATCGCGCGCGAGTCGAACCGGTGGGCCATGGAGGGTCGAACGCGAGGCGTTTGCGACAGTCCGGTGGACTGTCGCGCCGGGTGTGAGGAGGAGGCAATGGGTGCCGACTGGAAGGTGCACCATGGATGGTTGCTTGCGAAAAGTTTTCAGTGGTGGATGTAGCTCAGCTGGTTAGAGTCCCGGATTGTGATTCCGGTTGTCGTGGGTTCGAATCCCATCATCCACCCCATTTTTTGTACAATGAGCGCTTGTGTGCGTGGGTCATGTTCGATACGCGGCCCACACCCTTTGCCCTCTTCCGTGAACGGGAGAGGGGAGTGATCGTCCCCCGTGCGGGGACAACGTTATGAATAAAGCGGGCCGTTAGCTCAGTTGGTAGAGCAGGAGACTCTTAATCTCTTGGTCGTAGGTTCGAGCCCTACACGGCCCACCATTTTCCAGCCGAGTCCGTCCTCACCCCTTGTCCTCTCCCGCAAGCGGGCGAGGGGGGTGATCATCGCGCCCCGCGCGATATCATTTTCGATGAAGCAGGGCGAAAGTGGCGGAACTGGTAGACGCGCTGGGTTTAGGTCCCAGTGGGGCAACCCGTGCGGGTTCGAGTCCCGCCTTTCGCACCAGGAAGTATCTTTTACCTTTGCCATGGATCGGGAACATCGAGCTTGCAGGCAACAGCCGGTGTCCACGGATGGCGACTCCGGGCCCAGGGACGGCGCGCTGGCGCGCATGATCGGCATGAACACGCAACATCGCACTGAACATCAGGAGCTGCAATGCAAGTGTCCCTGGAAAACGTCGGCAAGCTCGAGCGCAAGCTGACGGTCAAGTTTCCGGCCGAACAGTTCGAGTCGAAGGTGCGCCAGCGCATCAGCGAACTCGGACGCAATGTACGGCTGAAGGGTTTCCGGCCCGGCAAGGTGCCGACCAAGGTCATCGAGCAGCGCTTCGGCGCGCAGGTGCGCGGCGAGGCGCTTTCCGATCTGATCGGCAGTACCTTCCGCGAGGCCGTGCAGCAGCAGAACCTGCAGCCGGTCGCCAATCCGAGCATCGACACCGATGGCCAGCCGCGGGACGGCGAAATCGCCTATACCGCAACGTTCGAGGTGATGCCTGAACTGCCGATGGTGGAAGTCGCAATCCTGAAGATCGATCGCCCCAAGGCGGAAGTGGGCGAGGCCGACGTCGACCGGATGATCGAGACCCTGCAGGTGCAGCGCCGGGTGTTCGAGAAGGTCGATCGCGCCGCGGCCGACGGCGACATGGTGATCGTGGATTACACCGCGCAGGCGGACGATTTCCGGCACCCGGCCGAGGGTCGCGAGCGCGCGGCCACCGTGTTGGGCGGCAATACCGCGCTGGCCGCGTTCGACGGAGCGCTGCGGGGTCGCAAGGCGGGCGAGGAATTGTCGTTCGAGACACAATTTCCGCCGACCTTTCCGATTCCGCAGCTCGCGGCCAAGCAGGCCCGGGTCGAACTGAAGATCGGCGAAGTGCAGGAACCGAAAACTCCGGACGTGGACGAGGCGTTCATCCGCAATTTCGGGATCGCCGACGGCACCGTCGAGACCTTCCGCACCGAAGTCCGCGCCAACCTGGAACGCGAGCTGGACAATGCCCTGCGTGCGCGCCTGCGCAACGAAGTAGGCGCCAAGCTGGCGGCCACCTACGCCGACGTGGACGTGCCGAAGGTGCTGGAAAACGCCGAGGCCGAATCGCTGGTGCGCTCGGCCATGCCGAATCTTTCCGGTGAGCAGTCGCTGCCGCCGGCCGCGCTGGAAGCCGCGCAGCCGATCGCCCATCAGCGCGTGATCGCCGGGCTGCTGCTGCGCCAGATCGCCCAGAGCAACAACCTGCGGGTGGACAATCGCAAGGTCACCGAGCGGATTGCCAAGATCGCTTCCACCTACGAAGAACCCGAGCAGGTCATTGAACTGTACCGCGGCAACCCCCAGATGATGGACAACGTTCGCACCGCCGTCCTCGAGGACCAGGTTTCCGAATGGGTGGCCGAGAATGCGGACACCACCGAGGTTTCCTTGAGCTTCGACGAGGTGATGCACCCGCAGAACAGCGCGGGCTGACAACATCCGTCAACCGGAGAATTCCATGCAGCAGCAATCCCAGCAGACCAAGGCGTTGAATCTGGTCCCGATCGTGGTCGAGCAGACCGCGCGCGGCGAGCGTTCGTTCGACATCTACTCGCGGCTGCTGAAGGAACGCATCATCTTCCTCGTCGGCCCGATCGATGACAACGTCGCGAACCTCGTCGTGGCGCAGATGCTGTTCCTGGAATCGGAAAACCCCGAGAAGGACATCCAGTTCTACATCAACAGTCCGGGCGGCGTGGTGTCTTCGGGCCTCGCCATCTACGACACCATGCAGTTCATCAAGCCGGACGTCAGCACGATGTGCGTGGGGCAGGCATCCAGCGCCGCCTCGCTGTTGTTGATGGCCGGCACCAAGGGCAAGCGCTACGCGCTGCCGAACTCGCGGGTCATGATCCACCAGCCCTCCGGCGGCGCCCAGGGCCAGGCTACCGACATCGAAATCCACGCCCGCGAAATCCTGTATCTGCGCGGACGCCTCAACGAAATCTATGCCCAGCACACCGGCAAGACCGTCGATGAGATCGCCCGCGACATGGAGCGCGACCGCTACATGAGCGCCACCGAGGCGAAGGACTACGGCCTGATCGACGCGATGTTCGAGCGCCGCCCCGACGAGTCGGTGAAGTCGGCCTGAGACATCGGTCGCAACTTCGCGATTTTCCACTGATTCCAGCGTGTTTCTGAACGCGCCGCAGGGCTGGGCCGAGCGTCCGGCTGTGATATGCTGCAGCCGGAATCCGGGTATTTGCCATGACGCATCGCAAGACTGATCGACGGAGCACGAGATGAGCGAGGACCGGCCCAGCCGCGGCAACGAAGGCGGCAAGATCCTGTATTGCTCGTTCTGCGGCAAAAGCCAGCACGAGGTCCGCAAGCTGATCGCGGGCCCCAGCGTGTTCATTTGCGATGAATGCGTCGAGCTCTGCAACGACATCATCCGCGAGGAACTGGAAGAGAAGGCCGCGTCCGGCCGCACCCAGTTGCCCAAGCCGCGCGAGATCATGGACACGCTCGATCAATACGTGATCGGGCAGACCCGCGCCAAGAAGGCGCTGGCCGTCGCGGTGTACAACCACTACAAGCGGATGGAATCGCGCGCCAAGAAGGACGACATCGAACTCGCGAAGTCGAACATCCTGCTGATCGGGCCGACCGGCTGCGGCAAGACGCTGCTGGCGGAGACGCTGGCGCGCCTCTTGAACGTGCCGTTCACCATCGCCGATGCGACCACGCTCACCGAAGCGGGTTATGTCGGCGAGGATGTCGAGAACATCATCCAGAAGCTGCTGCAGAAGTGCGACTACGACGTCGAAAAGGCGCAGACCGGCATCGTCTACATCGACGAGATCGACAAGATTTCACGCAAGAGCGAAAACCCGTCGATCACCCGCGACGTGTCGGGCGAGGGCGTGCAGCAGGCGCTGCTGAAACTCATCGAAGGCACCATCGCCTCGGTGCCGCCGCAGGGTGGGCGCAAGCATCCGCAGCAGGAATTCCTGCAGGTCGACACCCGCAACATCCTGTTCATCTGCGGCGGTGCGTTCTCAGGTCTCGACAAGGTGATCCAGCAGCGCTCGGAAACCACCGGCATCGGCTTCTCGGCCGAGATCCGCAGCAAGGAACGCAAGCAGAACGTCGGCACGCTTTTGGCGAACGTCGAACCGGAGGACCTAGTGAAGTACGGCCTGATCCCGGAATTCGTCGGGCGCCTGCCGGTGGTGGCGACGCTGGACGAACTGGACGAAGACGCCCTGGTAAAGATCCTCACCGAGCCCAAGAACGCGATCACCAAGCAGTTCAAGAAGATGTTCGACATGGAAAGCGTCGAAATCGAATTCCGGCCGGATGCGCTCAACGCGATCGCCAAGCGGGCGATCAAGCGCAAGACCGGTGCGCGCGGCCTGCGCACGATCCTGGAAAGCGTATTGCTCGACACCATGTACGAGCTGCCGTCGCTGGAGCACGTCAGCAAGGTCGTGGTCGATGAGGCGGTGATCAACGGCCAGGCCGAACCGTACCTGATCTACCGCGGTAACCTGCAGCAACAGCGCGCAGCGGGCGAGGGCGACGCCGCCTGACTGGCGGCGCACGACGCCCGCCTACCCATCGATATCCACACCTGTAGGTTGGGCTGACACCAGCTTGATCGGCGGAAGCCCAACCTGTCGGTCAAGAGTATTGGGCTTCGCGGATGGAGTTCGCTCGGCCCAACCTGTCAGGTCACTTTCGTAGGGCGGGTGACAACCCGCCGGTTGGGCCAATCGGCGCGATTGTTCGC
>DAIUEL010000148.1:5004-6620 GCA_036845145.1 Rhodanobacteraceae bacterium
CAACGCCTGCTCGGCGTGTGCCTTGATGGTCTTCACCATCGCGGCGAGTCCGTTGGAACGCGTGGGCGACAAGTGTTTGCCCAATCCGATCGCGTTGATGAAAGCGGGATCGGTATCCAAGATTTCGCGGGCGCCGTGCCCGGAGTACACGCGGAGCAGCAGCGCGATCAGGCCCGACACGATGGCCGAATCGCTGGCCGCGCGGAGGTCGAGGCGATCCGCGTCACCCGACACGACGATCCACACCTGCGACTGGCAACCATCCACCTTGTTGGCCGCGGTCATGTCCTCGGGTGCCAGTGGAGGCAGCTTGCGGCCGACATCGATCAGGTATTGATAGCGCCCCGTCCAGTCGTCGAAGAAGCCGAACTCCTCGATGATTTCCTGTTGCACGCTTTGGATGTCGGATGCGTTCATCAGTTGGCGATTTTCCAGCGGGTGCCTTGCGGGCCATCTTCGATCGCGACGCCCATGGCCGCGAGTTCCTCGCGGATCGCGTCGGCGCGGGCGAAGTCGCGTGCAGCGCGGGCGGCACGACGTGCTTCGATCAAACTTTCGACATGCGCCGAATCCACATGTTCCGCTCCGCGCTTGAACCAGGTTTCAGGGTCCTGTTGCAACAGGCCGAGCATCTCGCCTCCGGCAAGCAGCGCGGCTTTGGCATGACGTCGGGTGTTTGGCGAAACCGCGCGTCTCGTCTCGTCGGCCAGCTTGGCCAATTCCGCTAAAGCATCGGGCGTGTTCAGGTCGTCCAGCAGCACTGCTTCCAGCGGGCTCGATTGGCTGGAGTCGACGCCGATTGCATCGACATCGCCCAAGTCACGCAACGTGCCGTACAACCGATCCAGCGTAGCGATGCTCTGCTCGATCAGCGCTTCCGACCAATCCAGCGGCTGCCGGTAATGGGCGGAGAGCAACGCGTAGCGCAGCGCTTCGGGCGGGTATTGCTGCAGCAACGCGTGCAATTGTTTCACGTTGCCCACCGACTTGCTCATCTTGGCGCCGCCGAAGGTGAGCATGCCGTTGTGCAGCCAGAAGCGCGCGAAGGTTCGCGTGCCATGCGCGCAGCGCGACTGCGCGATCTCGTTTTCGTGGTGCGGGAATACCAGGTCCACGCCGCCGGCGTGGATGTCGATCACGTCGCCCAGATGCGCCGCCGCCATCGCCGAGCATTCGATGTGCCAGCCGGGCCGGCCGCGTCCCCACGGACTGTCCCAGCCGGGCAGGTCGGGCGTGGACGGCTTCCACAGCACGAAGTCTGCCGGGTTGCTCTTGTACGGTGCGACTTCGATGCGGGCGCCCGCGATCAGCTCGTCGGTCGAACGTCCCGAGAGCTTGCCATAGTCCGCGAATTTCGCGACATCGAACAGCACATGGCCCTCTGCGGCGTAGGCGTGACCCGACGCGATCAGGTTTTCGCACATCGCGACGATGGCGGCGATGTGCTGCGTCGCCAACGGTTCCACGTCGGGCGGCGCGACGCCCAGGTTCGCCATGTCTTCGCGATAGATCGCCGCATATTTGTCCGTGATGGCGGCAATCGGCACGCCGGCTTCGAGCGCCGCGGCGTTGATCTTGTCGTCCACGTCGGTGATGTTGCGCGCATACACCAGGCG
>DAIUEL010000149.1:0-6617 GCA_036845145.1 Rhodanobacteraceae bacterium
CTGGCGGTGACGCGCAGGTCCTTCGCGAAGCTCCAGCCCCACAACACGCTGCCGGTGGTCTTGCCGCCGAACTGGCTGTTGTCGTCGTGCCGCGCGTTGAGTTGCAGCGATTGCGCGCCGAAGCCGCGCTGCCATTGCGCGAACAGGCCACGATCGGTACGCGCGTCTTGCGTGAAGGCGTAGTTGCTGGCAACGGTTTCGCGCTGCCAATCCACGCCGGCGCTGAGCAACCCCCCGGCCAACGCGACGTCGGCCTGCAGCGAGCCCAGCGTGCGGCGGGTGTCGAAGTGATCGACATACACGCCCTCAAGGAAGTCCTCGTCGAAATCCGCGCTGCTGCCCGCGCGCAGCGACAGATTCAACGTGTCGTTCGGACGAAAATGCAACTGCCCGCCCAGAACCTGCGTCGCATAGGCGTCGGAGTCGCTGAAACTACCGTCGTACTTGTTGAGCCCTTCGCTGCGCATCGCCAGCGCGTCGGCGCTCCACTGATCGTTGAACTGATACGCACCGTTGACGGTCAGGGCGTTGTCGTGGACGCCATCACGATCGGGCTGGTCGGCGAAGCAGCCGGCAAACGCTTCAGCAGCGCCCACCCGACAAGCGTTGATGCCTTTGAGCTGGTCGTGCGTGGCCTGTAATGCGATCCAGCCCTTGTCGCCGGCTGCGGAAAACCCGCTCGATGCATTCCAGTGCCGGTAGCTGCCGATGCCCACGCTGGCGTTGGGCGTGAACGTGCCGGGCGCGTGGCGCAGGAAGATCTGGATCACGCCGCCGATCGCTTCCGATCCATACAGGCTGGAAAACGGGCCGCGCACGATCTCGATGCGCTGGATCTGGTCGACGGGAATCTGCTGGATTGGTGTGGTCCCGGCCGTCGCCGAACCGATGCGAATGCCGTCCACCAGCACCAGCACCTGATTCGCGTTGGTGCCGCGCAGGAACATCGCGCTGACCTTGCCGGGCCCGCCCTGGTTGCTGATCGACATGCCCGGCGTGTCGTTCAGCAGATCCTGCAGCGACGCGGGTTGCAGTAATTCGATTTGCCTGCGCGTGATCACCGTGACCGGCGCGAGCGTCGCGTCTTCGGTCTGCGCGGTGCGCGTCGCGGTGACGATGATCTGGTCGAGTCGGGTGGGTGTGCTGTCCGCCAGCGCGGCGACGGGAACACAACACAACGCAGCCGCCACGCAGCGGCCGAGCAAACGACGATGGGATTTCACGAAGCACTCCTGTCCGCGCCTGCCCGCGCGGTCTGATGGCGTCATGGACAGGGGAAGGCGTGCGGCGCCGCGATGCGAGGATCGCAACCCCGAGACACAAGCCCGCCGCTTGTCCGGTTCTTGCCGAAGGCCGGTCTCCGGGCTCGCGAGCGAAGGTGGATCACCTTCCCGATCCGCGCCTTCCCGTGCTTCGAGCACAGTGGCAAAGTGCGGAACGTTTGCTCGCCTACCGTTGCGGGGGCAGCTCCGGAATGGCCGTCCATTCGCAAGATGCCGAATGGATAAACGTCACCGGATTCCCGTTTCAATCGCCGCTTGCGCTGAGCGATCACCTGGGGCGGCTGCATCATAGACGATCATTGCGACCTGCGCACGCGGTCACGTTGCATCCACGTCGCACACGCCATGCTTGAACGTATTTTCCGCTGCACGCGAACCCATGCTGCGCACACTGCGACCCGTCGCTTCGCTGCTCACCGGCACCGCGTTCCTGTTGATCGGCGCGGGACTGCTCAACACACTGATTCCGCTGCGCGGCATGGCGGCCGGTTATTCCGGCACGCTGCTGGGCGGACTCACGTCGGCGTACTACGCCGGTTATTTCATCGGCACGTTCGCGATGCCGCCGCTGGTGCGCCGCGTCGGCCACATCCGCGCGTTCGCGTTTTGCGCCGCGTGCACCGCGTGCGTGGTGCTGCTGCATGCGTTGGGCGACAATCCGGTCGCGTGGCTGCTGCTGCGGCTGCTCACGGGCGTGGTGCTGGTCGGGCTGTACGCGATCATCGAAAGCTGGCTCAACGCGCAAGCGGCGCCCGCGCAGCGCGGCACCGTGTTCGCCGCGTACATGGTGGTGAACCTGTGTTCGCTGGCGCTGGCGCAGCAACTGCTGCGGATCGGCGGGCAACCATTCGTGCTGTTCACGGTGATCGCACTGGCGATCTGCGCCGCGACGCTGCCGGTATTGTTGACGCGCCAGGCGCAACCGCAGCCGCAGGCGACGCCGAAACTGCAACTCCGCTTGCTGTTCGACGTCGCGCCAACGGCCGGCGCAGGTGCGTTGCTGTCCGGCCTCGCGATGGGCGCGTTCTGGGGCCTGCTGCCGGTGTACGCGCGCAATCTCGGTTTTTCGACTAGCGAGGTCGGCAGCTACATGAGCGTCGCGATCCTCGGCGGCGCCGCGCTGCAATGGCCGCTCGGCCGGCTGTCCGATCATCGCGATCGCCGGATCGTGCTGGCGTGGGTGGCCGCGGCTGCGGCCGTGCTGGCGCTCGCAGCACTCGCGACGGGCGGACGTGCGTGGCAGGCGATGGCGCTGATCTTCCTGTTCGGCGGGATGGCGTTCGCGATGTACCCGATCGTGGTCGCGCACTTGGTGGAACACGTGCCCCCGGACCACCTGCTCGCCGCCAGCAGCAGCGTGCTGCTGGTGTATGGCGTCGGCTCGGCGTTGGGTCCGTTGATCGCCGGCGTGTTGATGTCGACGGCAGGCACGTGGTCACTGTTCGCGTGGTTCGCGGGTACCCACGGCGCGCTCGCCGCGTACGCCTGGTATCGCTACAACGTGCGCCGCCGCGAGCCGTTGCGCGAACGCAAGTTCCAGCCCATGCTGCGCACGACACCCGCCGCATTGCGGCTGTTGCGCTCCGTGCGCGGCACGCGCGAAGCCTGAGCGATCAGTCGTTGGGCAAGCTGCCTCGCCTCGAAAACCACAGCGCGCCGAGCGTGCCCGCGGCGCCCGAGAGCAGGTACACCCCCACGTAATCGGTGCCGAGGAACCGCGCCAGCGCCAGCACCACCAATGGCGCAAAGCCGGCGCCGATCAACCAGCCGAGGTCGGACGTGATCATGGCGCCGGTGTAGCGGAACTCGCTGCGGAACCCCGAATTGACTGCACCCGCGGCCTGCGCGTGCGAGAAGCCGAGTAGCGCGAAACCGACGAGGATGAACAGGTAAGCCTGCAGCGTGCCGCCGGACAGCATCAAGGCGGTCCAACCGCTGTAGATCGCGATCAATACCCCGCACACGGCCAGCGTGGTGCGACGGCCGAAGCGATCCGCGATGCGGCCCGACAGCAGCATGCACGGAATGGCCACCAGCGCGCCGATGATCTGCAGCAGCAGGAACTCGGTCGTCGACATGTGGGTGAACAGCAGCGCCCACGACAGCCCGAAGATCGTCACCAGGTAGAACAAGGCGTAACTGGCCAGCGGCGCGAACGCCCCCAGCGCGATGTTGATGCCTTGCGAGCGGAACGTCTCGCGTATCGGCGAAGGGTCGAGATCGCGGTGGGTCATTTGCTCGGCGTAGCGCGGCGCGACCACCATGCGCAGGCGCGCGAACAACGCCACCACGTTCAGCGCGAACGCAACGAAGAACGGATAGCGCCAACCCCAAGCATAGAAATCATCCGCCGGCAGGCTGGACCAGATGTAGGCGAACAAGCCCGCCGCGAGAATGAAGCCGATCGGTTCGCCCAACTGGGCGAGCATCGCGAACCAGCCGCGACGCTCGCGCGGCGCCATCAACGCGGCGAGCGAGGCAAGGCCATTCCAGCTTCCGCCCAGCGAAAATCCCTGGCCGAAACGCAGCAACGCCAACGCGAGGATGGCCCACCAGCCGAGCGTCGCGTAGCCCGGCATGAAGGCGATGCCGGCGGTCGCCATGCCGAGCATGAACAACGCGATCGTCAACTTGGTCGCGAGACCGAAGTTGCGCTGCAACACCAGGAAGAACATCGAGCCCAACGGCCGCGCGATGAAACCCAGCGCGAACACCGCGAACGCATAGAACATGCCGTCGAGCTGGCTGGCGAACGGGAAGAACGCGCGCGGAAACGCCAGCACGCAACCCAGGCCGAACACGAACACGTCGAACGACTGCGAAATGCGTCCGACGATCACGCCGACCGCAAGATCGCCAGGCGTGACGTGCTCGTCCTGTGAAGAGACCGCGCGCGAATGGCCGGGCGCCGGTGGGTTGGTCAGGGTATCGCTGGTGGACATGGCGTGCGGGGCTGTGTGCAGCGAAAGTTGGACAGGCGGTGCGGCGTGCACTTGGGGGCGAACGACACGGGCCGGCCTTCGGGATACCACGCCCATGCTAGACCAAAACGGCGTCGCGGCTGTTAATGAAGCCGCCGGGTCTATTGGCAGGATTGAGTAGGTATCATAGGCACTTTCTGCATGCGACCCAAGCCGGGGTCTGCGAACGCCATGACCATGAAGCGCCTTCGCAGCGTGTTGCTGCTCCCCCTTTTGCTGCTCGGTGGCTGCAACCTGGTGCTGCTGACTCCGTCCGGCGATGTCGCGCGCCAGCAGAGCGACATCATGATCATCACCACGGTCATCATCGCGCTGATCATCGTGCCGGTGATGATTGCGATCGCCGTCGTCGCGTGGCGCTACCGCGCCTCCAACAAGGAGGCCAAATACGATCCCCACTGGGACCACTCGCCGCAGCTCGAACTGTGGGTATGGGCGGGGCCGCTGCTGGTCATCATCGCGGTCGGTGCGGTGAGCTGGATCGGCACCCACCAGACCGACCCGTATCGCGCGCTCGACCGGATCGGATCGGGCAGGCCGGTGCCAGCGGACGTCAAACCGCTTGAAGTGGAAGTGGTGTCGCTGCGCTGGAAATGGCTGTTCCTGTACCCGCAGTACGGCATCGCGACCGTGAACGAACTGGCCGCGCCCATCGATCGACCGATCCGGTTCAAGCTGACCGGCGACACCATGATGGATTCGTTCTTCATCCCGGCGCTGGTGGGACAGGTCTACACGATGCCCGGCATGCAGACGATCCTGCACGGGGTCATCAACGAGCCCGGCGAGTACAAGGGCTTTTCCGCCAACTACAGCGGAACGGGTTTCACCGACATGCGCTTCACGTTTCACGGCCTGAGCACGCCGGATTTCGATGCGTGGGTCGGCAAGGTGCGCGCGGCGGGCGGCGATCTCGATTTCGCGGCCTACGACAAGCTGCGCGAACCCAGCCGCGCCGCGCCGGTGCAGTACTACGCAAAGTACGACGCGAACCTGTACGACCGCATCCTGAACATGTGCGTCCGCCCCGGCGAAATCTGCAGGAGCCAGATGATGGCCGCCGATGCACACGGCGGCGGAGCCATGCCCGGCATGCACGCGAGCGACGCCATGAAGCCCATGGCCGACGCGCCGAAGCCGGTCGCGCCCGCCGCCGCCGCGCACTGATTGTCGTGAAGAGATTCAGCCATGCTTGAAACCATGCCCAACCGCGCCGCCATCTGGAACTTCCTGTTCGGGCGGTTGACCCTCGACTCGCTCCCGTTCCTCGCGAACAACGCCGAGGGCCGCATCCTGCTGGTCACGCTCGCCGTGGTGGTGATCATCGGCGCGGCGATCCTCGGCGCCATCACCAAGTACCGCAAATGGGGCTACCTGTGGCACGAGTGGCTCACCAGCGTGGACCACAAGAAGCTCGGCATCATGTACATGATCCTGGGCACCGTGATGCTGCTGCGCGGGTTTTCCGACGCGATCATGATGCGCGCGCAGCAGGCCTACGCCTTCGGCCCACAAATGGGTTACCTGCCACCGGAGCACTACGACCAGATCTTCTCCGCGCACGGCGCGATCATGATCTTCTTCGTCGGCATGACCTACATCGTCGGCCTGATGAACTACATCATGCCGCTGCAGATCGGCTCGCGCGACGTCGCGTTTCCGTACCTCAACAACCTGAGTTTCTGGTTCACCTTCGGCGGCGCGATCCTGTTCATGGTGTCGTTGTTCATCGGCGACTTCTCGATGGCAGGCTGGCTGGGCTATCCGCCCGTGTCCGAACTGCAGCCCGGTCCCGGTGTTGACTACTACATCTGGGGCTTGCAGCTGTCCGGCGTGGGCACCCTGCTCACCGGCATCAACTTCGTGGTGACCATCCTCAAGATGCGCGCGCCCGGCATGACGCTGATGAAGATGCCGGTGTTCACCTGGACGTCGCTCGCCACCAGCGGACTGATCATCGCGACGTTCCCGGTACTCACCGCGACGCTGTTCCTGCTCGGCCTCGACCGCTACGTCGGCACGCATTTCTTCACCGACGGCTTCGGCGGCAACCTGATGATGTACATCAACCTGATCTGGATCTGGGGCCACCCCGAGGTGTACATCCTGATCCTGCCGCTGTTCGGCGTGTTTTCGGAAATCGTGCCGACGTTCTCCGGCAAGCCGCTGTTCGCCTACTCGTCGATGGTGTACGCCACCATCGCAATCATGATCCTGTCGTACCTGGTGTGGCTGCACCACTTCTTCACGATGGGTTCGGGCGCCGACGTCAACTCGTTCTTCTCGTTGACCACGATGATGATCGCGATCCCGACCGGGGTGAAAATCTTCAACTGGCTGTTCACGATGTACC
>DAIUEL010000150.1:0-6611 GCA_036845145.1 Rhodanobacteraceae bacterium
GATCGGACGAGCGCACCGACTTGTGCAGCGCCGAAATCTGGTCGTAGAACTGCTCACCGCCCTTGTCGAAGCGGCGCGTGCGATCGGCCAATACCTGCTGCAGCGTGGATTCGTCGATACGGTTTTCGTGCGCAAGCTCCGCCGCGATTTCGAGGAACGTCAGCGCGCGCCGCACGTCGCCGTCGGCGGCTTTGGCCATCAACGACAACGCTTCGTCATCGACCTGCAGATGCAGCGCGCCGAGCCCGCGTGCGTCGTCGGCCAATGCACGTTTCAATGCGACGACGATGGCGTCGGGACCCACCGCATCCATCACGTGCACGCGGCAGCGCGACAGCAGCGCGGAGTTCAATTCGAACGACGGGTTTTCCGTGGTCGCGCCGACGAACACGATCACGCCGCGTTCGATGTGCGGCAGGAACGCGTCCTGCTGGGCCTTGTTGAAGCGGTGCACCTCGTCCACGAACAGCACGCTGCGGCGGCCTTGGGCATGCAACCCCTCGGCTTCCGCCAAGGCCTTGCGCACTTCGGCGAGGCCTGACAACACGGCCGAAATCGCCTGGAAATGCGCGTCGGCATACTGCGCCACCAGCAATGCCAGCGTGGTCTTGCCGCAGCCGGGCGGGCCCCACAGCACCATCGAGTGCATGCTGCCCGCCTCCAGCGCCCGCCGCAGCGCGGTGCCCGGCCCCAGCAGGCGATCCTGTCCGACGATTTCGTCCAGGCTGCGCGGTCGCATGCGCTCCGCCAGCGGCTTCAGCGCATCGGACTCGGGGAACAAGGCGGCGGATTCTGCAGGGGATCGACGGCGCGGCATGCCTGCATCTTAGAGAGTCACGAGCTTCGCAACACGGACGCCCTCGCGCGTGAGGGAAGCCCATTGCCGACGCCAGGTAAATCAAGTTGAGGACCACCAAACCGCCCGCCCGGCCAGACATCACGCAGGAATATCCAGCCACGGTGGTTGCCGTTGCCGGTGGCGGGGTTGGCTGGCTGGCGCCGCTGTCCATCCCTCGGCAAGCATGGACGCCGCCCAAGACAGGACCGATCGTTTGGACTAGAGTGCGCGGTCCTTATTCGCTCCCGCGGATAGTCATGTCCACGTCACCGACTGCAGCCGCATCGGGCTTTCAGCTGTACGTCCCCAAGCTGGTGACGCTGTTGCGCCGTGGCTACCACTTCGACGATTTCCGGCACGACCTGGTGGCCGGCCTGACGGTAGCCGTAGTGGCCCTGCCGTTGGCGATGGCGCTGGCGATCGCCTCCGGCACCACGCCGGAAAAGGGGCTGTACACAGCCATCGTCGCGGGCTTCCTGATTTCGCTGCTCGGCGGCTCACGGGTGCAGGTGGGTGGCCCCACGGCGGCATTCATCCCGGTAGTGTTCAACGTCATCGACAAGCACGGTTTCGGCGGGCTGATCCTGTGCACCCTGCTCGCCGGCTGCATGTTGATTGCGGCGGGTGTGCTGCGCCTCGGCGTATTGCTGAAGTACATCCCGAAGCCGGTGGTCACCGGTTTCACCGCCGGTATCGCGGTCAGCATCTTTTCCAGCCAGGTGAAGGACCTGTTGGGTCTCGAAATGGCGAAGGTGCCGGCTGAATTCTTCGCGCGCTGGACGGCCTATGCACAGCACCTGCCGGGTTTCAGCGCCGCGACCGTGGCGGTGTCCGCGGCGTGCGTGGCGACAATCGTGCTGCTGCGGAAGTACCGCCCCAACTGGCCAGGCTTCCTGATCGTGGTGGTCGGCGGCGCCGTGGCCGTCACCCTGATCGGACTGCCGGTCGACACAATCGGCACGCGTTTCGGCGGCATTCCGGACGCGCTCCCGACCTTCGCGTTCCCGCACATCCCCTTCGAGCGCACCCGTGAATTGCTGCCGGTGTCCTTCACGATCGCGTTCCTGGCCGGCGTGGAGTCGCTGCTGTCGGCGGTGGTCGCCGACGGCATGATCGGCGGTCGTCATCGATCGAATTGCGAGCTGGTGGCCCAGGGCGTTGCCAACATCGGCAGCGCGCTGTTCGGCGGATTGCCGGCGACCGGCGCGATCGCGCGCACCGCCACCAATGTCCGTTCCGGCGCGCGCACGCCGGTCGCCGGCATGCTGCACGCGGCATTCCTGCTGGTCTTCATGCTCCTGCTGGCACCGTTGATCCAGTACGTGCCGCTGGCGACGCTGGCCGCGATCCTGGTGGTGGTGGCGTGGAACATGGCCGAGATCGAAAGCTTCCGGCACCTGATGTCGGGACCCATTGGCGACCGCGCGGTCTTGCTGCTCACCTTCGTGCTGACTGTCGTGTTCGACCTCACCGTCGCGATCCAGGTCGGCGTGGTACTGGCGGCGTTCCTGTTCATGCACCGGATGGCCGGCGTCGTGGCGATGGAGTCGCAAGTGACGCTGATCGAAAACGACCAGGCCGACATCATCCATCCCACCGGCCCCGATCAGCGCGCGCAGTTGCCGCCCGGCGTGGAAGCATTCCGGATTTCCGGCCCGCTGTTTTTCGCGGTCGCCAACCGTCTCGACGACGTGCTGAACCAGTTCTTCAAGCCGCCGCGCTTGTTCATCCTGCGCATGAGCCAAGTCCCGCTGATCGACAGCAGTGGCGTCACCGCGTTGGGACAAATGCTGGAGCGCTGCCGTCGCACCGGAATCCGGGTCATCTTTTCGGGCTTGCAGGAGCAGCCGCGCACCATCCTGGCCGGCATGGGTATTCGGGAAGACGGCGTGCAACTGCGCTTTGCGCGGGATTTCGCGGAAGCGGTGCAATGGGCGTCGGCGGAGCCGGGCGAGCGGGCGGAAACTACGGGCCGCTGAAACGCCCGCATCACATCGGCTATTGCCCTCCGCCTGCGGCATCGCCCACCACGTCGGTGCCCTTGGGCGGCACGAACTTGAACGTGTCGGCCGCAAGCTGCGGGTTGCGTTCCCAACCGGAGAACGCGATCTCGGTGCGGTTGCCGAGCGTGTCCTTGAAGATCATCCGGCGCGGACCGGAGGCGTCGAATCCGATTTCGGCATATTCGAACTGCGGTTCCTTGCTCCGCGAAACCAGGCGCAGCCATGCGAGGCCGTCACGCGTGCCCGCGTCAGTCGTCTTGAATTCGCTGTCGAGCTGCGAGAGATCGGTGAGGACGGTCAGCGGACTGTGCGCTTCCTCGCTGCCCTGGTCGCGCACGGTTACTTGCTCGAGGTCGGGTTCGTACACCCACACCTTCTTGCCGTCGGCGACGATCAACTGCTGGTACGGATCGGTGACCTGCCAGCGGAACAGGCGCGGTGCCTGCAACGCGAGCAGACCGTGACTGGCGCCGGTGATGTTGCCGTGCGCGTCGTACACGGTCTGGCTGAAATTGCCACGCAACGAATGCAGGCCGTTGGCGAAGGCATCGAGCCGCGCACGCGCACCGGTGGCGGCAGACGCCGTGCACGCGAACAAAGACAACGCAACCCACAACACCCATTTACGCATGAAGAACTCCTGATGGCGCGCCAAATGATGCCGGTGGCGGATGAATCGTAATTCAATCCCGGGCTTTCAAGGGTCCGGATATCGCTTCGCGACTGCGTTTGCAGGATTGCAAACGCGAACGCCGAAGGCGGCGCGCAGCGCGAGCGCCAAGGTTGGCGCGAGTAATTCCGGGATGACGAGCAAAGTCCGAGTCATCGCGAGTTCGACGACATACGTATGATCACATCTAAACCGGTGGTGGCGCGATCACCTCGCGCTGCCCATTGTGCTGCGGTGCACTCACCACGCCCTCCTGCTCCATTTGTTCGATCAGCCGCGCGGCGCGGTTGTAGCCGATGCGCAGGTGCCGCTGCACGCCGGAAATCGAGGCACGACGGCTGCTGGTGACGATGTGCACGGCCTTGTCGTAAAGCGCGTTGTCGTCGTTGCCGTCTTCTTCCTCAGGCAAACCGGATTCGTTGATGATCTTGCCGTCGCCCAGCGTCTGCACTTCTTCCACCACGCCGTCGATGTAGTTCGGCGCGCCCTGGGTGCGCAACCATTCGACCACCTTGTGCACGTCGTCGTCGCCCACGAATGCGCCGTGCACGCGTTCGGGCGTCGCGGTACCGGGCGGCAGGTACAGCATGTCGCCATTGCCCAGCAGCGTTTCCGCGCCGGACTGGTCGAGGATGGTGCGCGAATCGATTTTCGATGACACCTGGAACGCGATGCGGGTCGGAATGTTGGCCTTGATGAGGCCCGTGATCACGTCCACCGACGGCCGCTGTGTCGCCAGGACCAGGTGCACGCCCGCCGCGCGCGCCTTCTGCGCGAGCCGTGCGATCAATTCCTCGACCTTCTTGCCGACGATCATCATCATGTCGGCGAATTCGTCGATGATCACCACGATGAACGGCAGCGGCTGCAGCGGCTCGGCTTTTTCTTCCGGCGCGTCGGGATTGGCCTTGAACAACGGGTCGGGCAGCGGCTGGCCCGCGGCCTCGGCGTCGCGCACCTTCTTGTTGAAGCCGGCAAGGTTGCGCACGCCCACCGCCGCCATCAGTTTGTAGCGGCGCTCCATCTCGGCGACGCACCAGCGCAGCGCGTTGGCGGCTTCCTTCATGTCGGTGACGACGGGGGCCAGCAGATGCGGAATCTTGTCGTATACCGACAGCTCCAGCATCTTCGGGTCGATCATGATCATCCGCACGTCGGCCGGCTTGGCCTTGAACAACAGCGACAGCACCATCGCGTTCAACGCCACCGACTTGCCCGAGCCGGTCGTACCCGCGACCAGCAGGTGCGGCATTTTCTGGAGATCGACCACCACCGGCCGCCCGCCGATGTCCTTGCCGAGCGCCAGCGACAGCGGCGAACGCGCGTCGCCGTATTCACGTGAGCCGAAAATTTCCGAGAGATAGACGATCTCGCGGTGCGCGTTCGGGATCTCCAGGCCGATCACGTTCTTGCCGGGAATCACGTCCACCACGCGCACGCTGACCAGCGACAGGCCACGGGCGATATCCTTGTCGAGCGACGAGATCTGGCTGCCGCGTACGCCGGGCGCGGGCTCCAATTCGAAACGCGTGATCACCGGCCCCGGATGCGCCGAAACCACGTGCGCATCGATCCGGAAATCCTTCAGCTTCATCTCGACCTGGCGCGAGAGCACCTCCAATGTTTCCTCGGAGTAGCCCTTGCCCGCCTGCGGCTGCGGTTCCTGCAGCAGCGACAGCGGCGGCACCTCGCCCTCCGCGGCCGCGCCGGTGAACAGCGGAATTTGCGTTTCGCGCTTGGCGCGCTCGCTCTTGACGATCGGCGCGGGTGCGGGTTCGATGCGAACCGGCTCGCGTTTGGCGCGGCGTTCGCTGTCCTGCTTGCGCGCGGTTTCGCGTTCAACCCGCGCGGCGCGCGCGGCCAGGGTTTCCGGCGCACGTTTCAGCTTGCCGCGGGTCCAAGCAAATCCCGTCAATACCTGTTGCCCGGTCCAATCCATCACCCGGAACCAGGACAAGCCCGTGATCCAGGTCACCGCGATCAGCGCCAGTGCGAACAACAGCAACAGCGCGCCAAGCTCGCCGAAACCCCGATGCAGGATGCCGCCCGCCCCGCAGCCAAGCAGGCCGCCGGCGGCGGCGACGTTGCCGCATTCCGGATCGGATGCATGCAGCCAGGCCAACCCGCAACAGCCCACGAAAAATGCCACGAATCCGATCAGGCGCAGACTGGGTTCCCATTTGTTCTCGTCTTCGCGACTCCGGTACCAGCCACGCAGCACGCCCACCGCGAGCACGACCAGCAACACCGGAAACGCGTAGGCGACCACCCCGAACAAATGGAACAGCAGGTCCGCGATGTACGCGCCAACCGAACCACCGAAGTTGTGCACGGGCTGCCCCGGCACGCCCGAATGCCACCAACCGGGATCGGTCGCGCTGTAGCCGACGAGGCACGCGAACAGATACACGGCCAGCGGGAACAACAGCAACGCGGCGGCTTCGCGCAGCAGCCGTCGCGTGCGATCGCTCATCCCCGCGGATCTGGTTTCAGCCTGGACTCTGGCACGCGCCACGCGCAACGACCTCGATTCCGATAACGTCAAGCGCGCTGACTATAACGCCATTTCGGCGACGGCCGAGCCCGACATGGGCCGACGCGCACATCTGTTGGTTCCGACACGTTCGCGGGTGCGGCATCGGTGCCTTGATCCCACGCAGTTGCGCGCCAGGTAAGGCTGGATCGGGCTTCCCGGGAACATCCGGGCCTCGTTGGGCTTCGTTGCGCTCGGCCCAACCTACAAACGCCCGGAACCCGCCGCCGAGACGACCGGACCGTTCACGACTGCGAGCGGTCCTGCAATGACGGCAGGTTGCAGGTTGGGCTGGCCCCGGAGTTGATCCGGGGGAAGCCCAACGCAAGGGAACAACACGACTCGGCACCGCGATGCCGAGCCACCGGCGCAAGGCCCTCAGAGCTTCATGCCCTTCAACGCCGGGTGCACCAGCTCGCCACGTTCGACATTGATGCCGCTGGCGAGGATTGCATCCTTGTGCCAATTCTTCTGCGCGAGGCGCGTCACGTACGGCAGGATCGCCGCGGAGATCGCCTGCGAAGAAGTCTGCGGCACCGCGCCCGGCATGTTGGTGACGCAGAAATG
>DAIUEL010000151.1:0-6596 GCA_036845145.1 Rhodanobacteraceae bacterium
TGGTAGCGGGGGCAGGATTTGAACCTGCGACCTTCGGGTTATGAGCCCGACGAGCTGCCAGACTGCTCCACCCCGCAACAGGAACGGCCATTATTGCGAAGGCGGTTTTTTTTTGCAACCGCAAACGCGACCTCTCAGCCCAGATCGCGTGACGCCGAGCGCCGCGCAATGCCCTTCATGACGGCGGGCGTGCGACACGCCCGCGGCGATCATCCGCGCAAGATCGACTCAGCCCTGGCCGTGTTTGCTGGCGCTCTTGCGCGCGTGCAGGTTGGAGGTATCGACGTGTTTCACGCCGCGCACGCGCATCGCGGCGTTCTTGGCCTTGGTGATGTCGCGTTGGTTGTAAACGGTTCCGCTGAGCGTGGCGGTGCCGTCATTGAACGACACCGTGACGCCGGTGGCGGTGACACCGTGCGACGTCAACTCGCGTTTCACCTTCTGCTCGATCTGGGTGTCTGACGCGTTGCCGTTCATCTGGCCGTTGCTGGTCATGTTGGCCGACGTCATGGGCGACGCGGGCTGCTGCTGCGGCATGGTCTGCTGGGGTGGGGTTTGGGGCGTTGCCTGCTGCGGTGTCTGCGCGTAAGCGGTGCCCAGCGAAACGGCGAACAGGGATGCGACCGCGACGGCGATACGGGTTTTCATGGTGTGACTCCTTGTCTGGGTTCGACGAAGGGTGCGCGGGCCCCTGTGCCGACGTACCTGTCATTTGGCATCTTGAGCCGTGGCCGATGAATGCGCATCGAATCGGCGGCGGTCAAGATGAATCACGGTCAAACGATCCAGCCGCCGTGCGAGCCGGCGCGGCACGGCGAGCCTCGCAACTGCGCGCGAAGCGGTGACGGCGTGAACGCCCCGAGCATCGCCGCGACCGTGTTGGCCGCGGGCGAGGCGAGTCGCTATGGCGCGCCGAAACAGACGTTGGGTATCGACGGCGTGCCGATGGTGCGCCGCCGCCGTGCTGGCCGGGGATCGCGGTGCGCGCACGGTGATCCGCCGCCACCCCCGGAAGCGTGGAGGTGCTGCCGCTTCCCCACGCGGCATTGGATATCGATACCCTCGAGGACCATGCTCGTTGCGCCCGAATGAAGCCGCGGACACCCGGTCGAAAACATGGCCGGGCGGCCAGTCCCGTCGGCAATCCAAGTCCTTGAACGCTTGAGGTAAACGGTCTATACTGCGCGGCTCGCGTGGAGTGGTTGGAAGGCATTGGCATTGCCGTCCCCGCTGCCAGGCTTTGTCGAAAGGACGGATCCTTTCGTGTTGCAGTCACGGACGATGCGCAGGTGGCACACCGCACGGATGCGGGACGCCGGGTTCAGGACCAAAACCGGCGAACTTAAGGAATGGGCCTCGTGCCCATTTTTTATTTCCGGAGTTGCGAGCCGACATGGAGACCGAAGCAATCGCGGCGCGCGTGGCGCCGGCCCTGGCGGAACTGGGCCTGGAATGCCTTGGCGTGGAATGGAATGCCGGCCATGGCGGTGGCTTGCTGCGCGTGTACATCGATTCACTGCAGCACGACGGTGACGCCGCGAATGCGGTGAGCGTGGACGATTGCGAGGCAGCCAGCCGCGAAATTTCCGCGCTGCTGGACGTGGAGGATCCGATCCCCGGCCATTACGTGCTGGAAGTTTCCTCGCCGGGCATCGAGCGGCCGTTGTTCAATGCCGCGCAGTTCGCGCGTTTCGTTGGTGAAGAAGCCAAGGTGACGTTGAAGCTGCCGCGCGAGGGCCGCCGGCGGATGCGCGGCAGGATCGCCGCAGTAGAGGGCAAGCGCATCGGCATGGACGTGGATGGCACGCGCATCGAGGTCACCGAGGACGAGATCGAAAGCGCGCATCTGGTGCCGGATTGGGATGCGCTGGGTTACACGCCCAAGGCCAAACCGGGCAAGGGCGCGGATGGCAGCAAGGGTGGGAAGCCCAAACGCAAGCATTGATGGATTGGAAATCACTGGGCCCCGGCTTTCGCCGGATGACGAGATCGAGGAACACCGAAGCGCGCTGAGCGTGGCTTCGACGGAGCAAATGAGATGAATCGCGACTTGTTGATGATCGTGGACACCGTGGCCGCCGAGAAGGCGGTGCCGCGCGACGTGATTTTCGGTGCGCTGGAAGCCGCGCTGGCGACCGCCGCGAAGAAGCGCTATCCGGAAGAGGAACCCGAGATCCGCGTCGCCATCGATCAGGAATCCGGAGACTACGAGACCTTCCGCCGCTGGGAAGTGATCGCCGACGACGGCGAGATGGAATCACCCGAC
Organism: Rhodanobacteraceae bacterium; assembly: GCA_036845145.1. GTDB lineage: Bacteria > Pseudomonadota > Gammaproteobacteria > Xanthomonadales > Rhodanobacteraceae > 66-474. The sequence goes on from DAIUEL010000151.1 coordinate 2,267, forward strand.
TGGCAGTTGCGCCTGATGGACGCCGTCGACGAGCGCCCGGGTGCCGAGGTCGGCGAATACATCGAACAGCAGATCGAGAACCCGGAATTCGGGCGCATCACCGCGCAGGCCGCCAAGCAGGTGATCGTGCAGCGCATCCGCGAGGCCGAGCGCGCGCAGGTGGTCGATGCCTACAAGGATCGCGTGGGCGAATTGATCAACGGCGTCGCCAAGCGCGTCGAGCGCGGCAACATCTACCTCGACCTCGGCGGCAACGCCGAGGCCTTCATCCCGCGCGACAAGGCGATTCCGCGCGAAGCGGTGCGCGTGGGCGACCGCGTGCGCGGCTACCTGTTCGAGGTGCGTTCCGAGCCGCGCGGCCCGCAGTTGTTCGTGTCGCGCACCGCGCCGGAATTCATGATGGAGCTGTTCAAGCTGGAAGTGCCGGAAGTCGGCCAGGGCATCGTCGAGATTCGCGCCTGCGCGCGTGACGCCGGCGACCGCGCCAAGATCGCCGTCGAGGCGCACGACAAGCGTACCGATCCGATCGGCGCCTGCATCGGCATGCGCGGTTCGCGCGTGCAGGCAGTGTCCAATGAACTGAACGGCGAGCGCATCGACATCGTGTTGTGGAACGACGCGCCCGCACAATTCGTGATCAACGCGATGGCGCCGGCGGAAGTGCAGTCGATCATCGTCGATGAAGACAAGCATTCGATGGACATCGCGGTTGCCGAAGACAAGCTGTCGCAGGCGATTGGCCGTGGCGGCCAGAACGTGCGCCTTGCCAGCAAGCTGACCGGCTGGGACTTGAAGGTGATGACCCAGGACCAGGTCGCCGCCAAGAGCGAGGCCGAGCAGGAAGCGGCGCGCCAGTTGTTCATGGCCAAGCTCGAGGTGGACCAGGAAATCGCCAACATCCTGGTGCAGGAAGGTTTCTCGACGGTCGAGGAAATCGCCTACGTGCCGTCCGGCGAGTTGCTGGCGGTGGAAGGTTTCGACGAGGACATCGTCGAGGAACTGCGTTCGCGCGCCAAGGATGCATTGCTGACCGAGGCGCTGGCGGTGGAAGAGGATCTGGATGAACACCAGCCCAGCGAGGAATTGCTGGCGCTGGAAGGCATGGACGAGGAAACCGCTTACGCGCTGGCCGAGCGCGCAATCCTGACGCCGGACGACCTGGCCGACCAGGCCGTGGACGACCTGATCGACATCGAAGGCATGGACGAGGAACGGGCCGGCGCGCTGATCATGGCCGCGCGGGCGCCGATGCTGGCAAGGATGGAACAAGAAGCGGGAAACCCCTGATCCCGGGGGTTTCGGCACCGTCGAGGCGCGTCTCGATCGCACGGTGAACGTGCGTGGGGCGCCGAAGACACAAGAGGTTGGACACGATGTCAGATATCACGATCAAGCAACTCGCGAGCATGGTGGGCACGCCCGAGGACAAGCTGCTGGCGCAGCTTGCCGAAGCCGGCATGCAGTTCCAAGGTCCGGACCAGGTCATCAGCAATCGCGAAAAAACCAAGCTGCTTGATTTCCTGCGCAGCAACCATGGCAAGCAGTCGGCCGAGGCTGCCGTCACGCCGCGCCAGATCACGCTGAAACGCCGCAAGGTCAGCGAGATCACCGTGGCGGGTGGGCGCGGCGCCAGCGCCAAGACCGTCAACGTGGAAGTGCGCGCCCGGCGCACCTACGTCAAGCGTGGCGCGGTGCCGACCGACGGAGTCGTGGACAGCGAGCGCGAAGAAGCGCTGCGCAAGCTGAAGGAATCGCAGGAACAGCACGAGCGCGAGCTGGCCGAGCTGGCCGAGCAGGATCGCCGTCGCAGGGAAGAGCAGCAGAAGCTCGAGGCGGCCGAGGCCGAACGCAAGCGCGTCGCGGAAGAGCATGCGCGCGCCGAAGCCGAAGCGGCCGCCGCCCGCGCGGTCGAGGACACGGCGGGGAAGAACGAAACGACCACCACGGCACCCGCGCGCCGCCACGAAACGCCGAAGCCGGCGCGCGACAGCAAAGACGCCGCGGCGCACAAGGCCAAGCGTTCACGCGGCTCGCACCGCATGCGCGACGACGAAGACGAGGGCGCCGCGCGCTACTCGGGCGGCGAGTTGCACCTTACCGACGCCGAACGCGCACGCCGCTCCACCCGCAAGCGCGCGCGGCCCAGGGTGGACCTGTCCCAGATCACGGGCCAGCACGGCTTCTCCAAGCCGGTCGCGCCGCAGATGCGCGAGATTCCGATCGGCGAAACCGTCGTCGTGTCGGACCTTGCGCAGAAGATGGCCGTGAAGGGTTCGGAAGTGGTCAAGGCGCTGTTCAAGATGGGCACCATGGTGACCATCAACCAGACCATCGACCACGACACCGCCGCGCTGGTGGTGGAAGAGCTCGGCCACAAGCCCGTCGACGCGGAAGAGAAAACGGCCGAAACCGTGCTGGCCGCGCACGTGGTCACCGAAACGGCCGAGGGCGACAAGGCGCCGCGTCCGCCGGTGGTCACCATCATGGGCCACGTCGATCACGGCAAGACCTCGCTGCTGGACTACATCCGCCGCACGAAAGTCGCCGCGGGCGAAGCCGGCGGCATCACCCAACACATCGGCGCATACCACGTCGAAACGCCGAAAGGGGTAGTCACCTTCCTCGACACGCCCGGCCACGCGGCGTTCACCTCGATGCGCGCGCGCGGCGCGCAGTCCACCGACATCGTGGTGCTGGTGGTCGCGGCCGACGACGGCGTAATGCCGCAGACCGTGGAAGCCATCCAGCACGCGCGCGCGGCCAAGGTGCCGCTGATCGTCGCGGTCAACAAGATGGACAAACCGGAAGCCAATCCCGACAACGTGCGCCAGGGCCTGGCCCAGCACGAAGTCATCCCGGAAGACTGGGGCGGCGACACACAGTTCGTGCCGGTGTCGGCCAGGACCGGCGACGGCGTCGAAGCGCTGCTGGAAGCGATCGGCCTGCAGGCCGAGGTGATGGAATTGCAGGCGGTGCCGGATGGCCGCGCCTCGGGCGTGGTGATTGAATCCAGCCTCGACAAGGGCCGCGGCCCGGTCGCCACGGTGTTGGTGCAGCAAGGCTTGTTGAAGCGCGGCGACTACGTGGTGTGCGGCGTCGAATACGGCCGCGTGCGCGCGCTGTTCGACGAAACGGGCAAGCAGGTCGAAAGCGCGGGTCCGTCGATTCCGGTGCAGATGCTGGGTCTGTCCGGCGTGCCGGAAGCGGGCGACGAGTTCGTGGTCGCGGCCGATGAAAAACTGGCGCGCAACGTGGTGTCCGAACGCGAAGCAAAACGCCGCGAGAAGCGCCTGGTCACGCGCACCAACACGCTCGAAGACGTGATGGCGATGATGGGCAAGGGCGAAGGCCAGCAGAGCCTCAACATCCTGATCAAGGCCGACGTGCAGGGCTCGGCCGAGGCGTTGCGCGAGTCGCTCACCGCGATCAGCAATGATCTCGTGAAGGTCAACGTGATCGCGTCCGGCGTCGGCGGCATCACCGAATCCGATGCCACGTTGGCGGCGGCCTCCAAGGCCCTGCTGATCGGCTTCAACGTGCGCGCGGATGCGTCGGCGCGCCGGGTGATCGAATCGGGCGGCGTGGATCTTCGTTACTTCTCGATCATCTACGACGTGATCGACCAGGTGAAGCAGGCGGCTTCCGGTTTGATGGGGATGGAAGTGCGCGAGGAAATCATCGGCGTCGCCGAGGTCAAGGACGTGTTCCGTTCGTCCAAGTTCGGTGCGATCGCGGGTTGCCAGGTGGTCGAGGGCTCGGTCAAGCGCAACAAGCCGATCCGCGTGCTGCGCAACGACGTGGTGGTCTTCGAAGGCGAACTGGAATCGCTGCGCCACTACAAGGAAAACGTGGAAGAAGTGAAGAGCGGCAGCGAATGCGGCATCGGCGTCAAGCAGTACAACGACGTCAAGCCCGGCGACCGCATCGAATGCTTCGAACGCATCGAGGTGGCGAGGACGCTGTAGGAGCGCGCCTGCGCGCGACCCGATCGCCGGCAGGCCGGCTCCTACATCGCATCCTGCAGCTCTCATGCCTCAACGCTCCTACCACCGCACCGATCGCGTCAATGCCGAGCTCCGCCGCGAGGTCGGCGCGCTGGTGCATGCGGCGGTGCGCGATCACGCGTTGCCGCAGGCCAGCGTGGTGGACGTCGAAACCAGCCGCGAACTCGATGTCGCGACGGTCTGGGTTACTGCGCTGCAGCCGGAGCTTTCCGCCGAAGTCGTGAAGGCGCTGAAATCGCTCGCCAGGGAATTCCGTCACCAGCTCGCCCGCACGATGCGCATGCGCCGCGTGCCGGAACTGCGCTTCAAGTACGACGAATCGGTGG
>DAIUEL010000152.1:0-6555 GCA_036845145.1 Rhodanobacteraceae bacterium
CCGTGCAAGACGCTCGGCCCCATCCTGGAAAAACTCGCGGGCGAATACGCCGGCGCATTCCGGCTCGCCAAGGTCGATTGCGACAAGGAACAGCAGCTCGCCGGGATGTTCGGCGTGCGCAGCATCCCGACCGTGGTGTTGATCCAGGGCGGCCAGATCGTGGACGCGTTTTCCGGCGCGCTGCCCGAATCGCAGGTGCGCGAATTCCTGAAGCGCCACCGCGTCGAGCCGGCTTCGCGCATCGAGGCGCCCGCGCAGGATGTCGAAGACGGCGCCGTGCCCGCGGAAACGCCGCAGGCCGCGATCGCGCGTATCGGGCAGGCGCTTGCGACCGACCCTGACAATGCCGGTCTGAAACTGGATCTCGCACTGGCCCGCGCGCGCAGCGGCGACACCACGAACGCGCAGGCGACGCTGGACACCTTGCCCATCGATCTGGCCGAAGACGATCGTGCAAAGGCGTTGACCGCGCTGCTTGCGATGCAGCAATCGCTGGCGCAAATACCGCCCGCCACGGAATTGCGGGCGCGCGTGGAACGCGATCCGCGCGACTTCACCGCGCTGGACGGCTTGGGCGTGCGCCAGTTGCTGGATGGCGATGCGGCCGAGGCCATGCAGCAGTGGCTGGCGATCCTGGCGGCCGATCGCGGCTGGAACGAGGGCCTGGCGCGCAAGCGCCTGCTCGACGCGTTTCGCATCGTGCACGACGAGGCGCTGGTGTCGACCACCCGCCGCAAGATGTCGTCGCTGCTGTTCTGATCGAGGCGTCTGCCGGATAATCCGGCTCCCCTGCAGCGGGAGCGACGCGTGATCCGACACCTGTTCCGTTTCGAGCACCGCGGCGAGCCCTTGCTGCCGTGGCGGGTTTTCCTGCTGCGTCGCGTCGGCCGCACCTTGTTCGCAGGCGGGCTGGTGATCGTCCTCTCGCTGGGCCTCGGCATGGCCGGCTACCGATTGACCGAAGGCATGGACTGGCTGGATGCGTTCCTGAACGCGTCGATGATCCTGGGCGGCATGGGTCCGGTGGATACGCTGCACACCGCGGCCGGCAAGCTGTTCGCGGGGTTCTACGCGTTGTACAGCGGCCTGGTGCTGGTGTTCACGGCGGGCCTGCTGCTGGCACCTTTCGTGCATCGGCTATTGCACCGGTTCCACCTCGAAAACCGCCACGCGGGCGAAGACTGATCGCACCAAGTCGTCCACATCGCTGCCGCCACGGCCTCCCCCGTTGCGAGCTGAAGCCCCGGCTTCGTCGTGACGCGGATGCGCGCGTCCGCGATCTGCTGCGATACTTGACGTCGACAGGGATGATGAACCGGGACGGACATCCATGAACGACTTCGCACAGGCGACGGATGTACCGGGCTACCGGCTGGTGCGCCCGATCGGGAGTGGCGGCGCCTCGACCGTGTATCTGGCCATGCAGCGCTCGCTGGAACGCCAGGTCGCGGTGAAGGTCTTCGAAGTGGCGGACGCCGACGCCGCGGCGCGTTTCGAACCGCTGCTGCGCACCAATGCGCGGCTGTCACATCCCCACATCGTCGGCGTGCACCAGATCGGACACACCGCCGACGGACGCTTGTTCCATTCGATGCCGTTCCTGGTGAGCGCGGAATCGTCCTCGCATACGCTGCGGGCCAAGCCGCTGAAAGTCGCAGCGCTGCTGCGCGAAGTGCTGGACGCACTCGGCCACGCGCACCGGCGCAGCATCGTGCACGGCGGCATCAAACCCAGCAACGTATTGTTCGACGCACAGGGACACGCACGCCTCGCCGATTTCGGCATTGCGCGCTGCGCGGCCGAGATGGGCTTGCCGCACCCCGCCGCGGAAAGTTACCAGAGTCCCGAACAGTCGCGCGGCCAGGCACCCGGCCAGCGCTCGGACCTGTACAGCGTCGGCGTGCTGGCCTGGCACCTGCTCACAGGCGCCCTGCCCTTCGAGGGCGAGGACGCAGTGGCGGTCGCACTCGCCCACGCGGAACAGCCGGTTCCGCGCCTGCCGCCGATGTCCAACGGGTGGCAGGACTGGATCGATCGCGCGTTGGCAAAGGCGCCCGAGGATCGCTTCCAGAGCGCGCAGGAAATGGCCAATGCACTGTCCGCGCTCGATGGCCGTGGGGCCAGCGTGCCTCCGCCGTCGCGCCCGCACGTCCGCATTTCGAAATGGACGGTCGCCATCGCCACCTCGGCCGTCGCGGTCGCCGCGCTGGCCGGATGGGCCACGTGGGGGCGCCATCGCGCGTCCCTGTCGGCATCCGGCACGATGGCGCCCGCGGCACCGGCCGTTTCGGCGTCGAACGCGGCCGCGGCTTCAAACGCGTCTACCGAAGTGCCGCCTGTTTCGCCGCTCGCACAACGCATCCAGGTGCTGGTCGCGCAGGCCGATGCATCGCGCGCCGCGGGACACCTGTTTGCGCCGAGCGGAGATAACGCGGTGGAACAGTACCTCACGGTGCTGATGCTGGAGCCCGGCAATCCGGACGCCATGGCAGGCATCGACGACATGCTGGGCACGCTGCGGCACCGGCTCGACCGCGCCTGGCGCAGCGACAAGCTGGGTACGACCCTTACCCTCGTGAAGCGCTGTGATCTGCTGGCCACCCATGCAAGTCCGCTGGCGAGTCGCGGCTGGCGCGCCCAGCGCGATGCCTTGGCGAAAGACGTCGGCACCGCCACCGCACGGGCGGCGGACGCGCACGATGCGGCGCGATTCGCCGCGCTGAGGCCGCTTGCCGACACGCTGCCCGCGATTTTCCCGGCCGGCTTCGACCTCGCCGCGGCCGAACGCAGCGCGGCCACACCGACGGCGGGCGCGTCCTTGCGCGATCGCGGCGGTCCCATATTGGTGTATGTACCCGAATCGGGCACGGCACCCGCATTCGCGATCGCCCGTGTCGAGGTCACGCGCGCCGATTACGCTGCGTTCGTGCAGGCAACGCATCGCGCCGATTCGCGCTGCCTGGAAGCCTACAATCCATTTTCGCGCATGCGCCACCTCACCTGGCGCGCGCCCGGTTTCGCGCAAGGCGGCGACCATCCCGCGGTGTGCGTGAGCTGGGACGATGCCGCCGCCTACGCCGCGTGGCTGTCCAAGACCACCGGCGCGCCCTATCGCCTGCCTGACACCGAGGAATGGCAGCGCGCCGCGCGCGGCATCCCGAAGGGCAATCCCTGCCAACTCGGCAACGTCGACGACGTCAGCCGCCAGAGCGCGATGGACAACGATCGCTGGCCGTGCAACGACGGCGCGGCGGAGACCGCGCCGGTCGGCCATTACGCGGCCAGCGCAATGGGCGCCCACGATTTGTATGGCAATGTCAGCGAGTGGCTGTCCGGCGGCAGCGCGCATGCGCGCGTGTTCCGGGGACTTTCTTGGCGCGATGGCAGCCACCAGACGCCGCTCGGGCGAAAGGCCACGGCCGATTCGGACGTCGGCTACACCAATATCGGATTTCGCGTGGTGCGCGTGATCGACGCCGCGCATCCCGCGCCGCCGGCCGCCACCGACCGCTGACGGTCCCGCCCGCGCCGGCGCAGCCGCTGCAGCAAAACTCCCGTGGGCGGCATCGCCAGCCGGCCCCGGCCGATTTGTGTATCATCTTGGCTGGAGCTTCACCTGAAAGCCGCCACGGAAGGGCAGATCGATGGCCACCGTTGCCTTCATCGTCGCGAGACCGCTCCACGGCCCGCATATCGCGCGCCGGCACGATGCGGTATCGCATCCGCACCGAACGTTCCTCGGTGCCCGCGCCAGCCCAATTGTCCGGCGCAATCCACGCCTGCCACGTCCATGAACGTCCGCGAGGCCCCGCCCGTCGGCGCGCCCGGTTACCGGCTGGTCCGGTGGCTCGCGCCAAGTGCCGCGGCGTCGATCTACATGGCGTCGGACCTGTCGAACGGGCGGCCGGCGGCGATCAAGATCTTCCACCACGTCGACGCGCGGATTCTCCAGCGGCTCGAACGACGGCTGCAGGCGAATGCCGAACTGTCGCATCCGTGCATCGTGCCTGTCCACGAGATCGCGCGCACCACTGATGGCCGGCTGTTCCATTCGATGCCGTTGCTGATGGGCTTCGAACAGGCGCGCCACGACCTACTGGGCAGGCCACTGCGGATCGCCGCGCTGCTGCGCGGCCTGCTCGAAGGATTGGCGTACGCGCATCGATCGGGCACGGTGCATGGCGGCATCAAGCCTTCCAACGTGCTGTTCGACAAACAGGGTTACGCGCAACTCGCTGACTTCGGAATCGCGTGCTCAATGGCCGAACCGGGCCAGCCGTTTCCGGGCCCGAGGCGGTATCTCAGCCCGGAACAGGCGGAGGGCAAGGCGCCCGACCCGCGTTCGGACCTCTACAGCGTCGGCATGCTCGCCTACGAATTGCTGGCGGGCCCATCGTCCATCCAGAAAAGCAGGGCCACCCAGCCCCTCGGTGGGCGCGCCGGGCAAGCCGTTCCGCGATTGCCGCCCCGCGCCGCCGCGTGGCAGCCATGGATGGACCGCGCACTCGCCGTGTCGCCCGAGCTGCGGTTCCAGACCGCGGAAGAGATGGCCGGCGCGCTGCGCGACGTGATCGGCAATCGCGGGCTCGATGGAGACGACCTGGCCACCGAAAGCACCCCGCCCCGGCGGGCACCGAAGTGGTGGTCCTATGCCGCCGTACTGGCGGCAATCGTGATGCTGATCGGCTGGGCGATTTCGGGGTATCGACGCGCGCCCGTGATCGCGGCCGCCACGCCCGCCGCTGCGGCCAGCGTCGAGGGTCCGGCGTCGCCGACGTCGGCCACGCAACTTGTGTCCGCATTGCCCGCAGTGTCGGATTCGGCTCCGTTGCTCGCCGGTCGCGTGCAGGGATTGATCGCCGCCGCCGATACGCTGCGCGCCAACGGCCATCTGTTTTCGCCGCCATTCCAGAACGCCGCCAGCCATTACCTCGCGGCACTCGCCTTCGACCCGGGCAACCCGGATGCGACGGCCGGCATCGAAGCGATGCTGGCGACGTTGCGCAACCGACTGGACGCATCGTGGCGCGACGCCACCGGCACCACCAAGGCCGCCGGGATGTTGCAGCAGGGCGATGAGCTCGCGGAACATGCGCGGGCACCGGCGCGACAGGCCTGGCGCTGGTATCACGCGCGACTGGCGCGACAGGTAGGCGAAGCGGTCGTGCGCGCCGCGCGTGCGCACGATGCGAAGAAAGTCTCGGCGCTCGAACCACTGGCCAAGGCGCTGCCCGCGAAATTCCCGGGCGGGTTCGATCTTGCCGACGCGCAACAAATGGCGAGCACACGGGTCGCAGGCCGTGCAGACGCGAGCGCCTCCCTGCAACGCCAGCAGATGCGTGATCCGCGCGGACCGCAGCTCGTTTACGTGCCCGCCACGGATGGCGCGCCGGCCTTCGCGATTGCACGGAACGATGTCACGCGTGCCGACTACGCAGCTTTCGCGCACGCGACGCACCGACCCGCCGCGAAATGCCTCGAAGCCCACAATCCGTTCTCGCGGCTGCGGCATCTCACCTGGCAATCGCCAGGCTTCGCGCAGGGCGGCGACCATCCCGTGGTGTGCGTGAGCTGGGACGATGCCACCGCCTACGCCGCATGGCTGTCGAAGAGGACCGGCCAGGGTTATCGCCTTGCGAGCAGCAGCCAATGGTTGCGCGCCGCGCGCGGCATGCCGACAGGTAGTCCCTGCAAACTTGGCAACGTGGACGATGTCAGCCGCCAAGGCCGGTTCGACAACGACCGCTGGTCCTGCGACGACGGCGCCGCGGAAACCGCACCGGTGGGGCGCTATGCGGCCAGCGCCGTCGGTGCCTACGGGATGTACGGCAACGTCAGCGAATGGGTGGCCGGCGGCAGTCCGGGGTCGCGCCCGTTCCGCGGCGTCTCGTGGCGCGACGGCAGTCACGAGAGTGCGCTCGGCAGACACGGCACCGCCGACCCGGACGTCGGCTACAACAGCGTCGGCTTTCGCGTGATGCGCGTGATCGATCCCGTGCATCCCGCGCCGATGGTCGCTTCCGGCGGGTGACGCGCGCCACCGCGGCGCTTCCCGCCGGGGGCATGACTTGTGGCGTATGAACTCGGGCTGGCGAACGCGCATACTCGGGCGTTCCGGACGCGCCTGCGCGTCCGGCCCTCTTTCCAGACCAGTCGGGAATCGTCCATGAAATCCACTCGCCTCGCCGCGGCTCTCGCGTCCCTGTTGTTGTGCAGCGCCACTGCCTTCGCCGCACCGCCTGCCAGCAGCGCGTCATCTGGCAGTGCCAGCGACAGCGCGCAGTCGCCCGAAACACTGGTCCAGAAATTGATGAAGCCGATGTCGTCCACGACCACCGGCACCGTCACCGTGGAAGGCAAGTCGATCAGCTACAAGGCCGTCGCGGGAACGCTGGTGGTGGAAGGCACCGGTTCCAAGGAATCGACACCCCAAGTTGCGATGAGCTACTTCGCGTATTTCAAGCAGGGCGCCGATGCGTCCAAGCGTCCGATCACCTTCATCTACAACGGCGGCCCCGGTTCCTCGACGGTGTGGCTGCACATGGGCGCGTGGGG
>DAIUEL010000153.1:0-1743 GCA_036845145.1 Rhodanobacteraceae bacterium
GTGGTGTCCTAGGCCTCTAGACGATGGGGACAGCGTGGGGATTTGGTGGAGCCAGCCGGGATCGAACCGGCGACCTCTACAATGCCATTGTAGCGCTCTCCCAGCTGAGCTATGGCCCCACGCTGGGAACGCGGAAGGATAGGTGCGGTCGGTTTCAGCGTCAAGATTTTTTTGCTTGAAAAACATTTCGCGCATGACCGCAGGAGGGATTTTTTGCACGAAATCCAATTCATCCGCGACCTCGCCTGTGTGATGTTGGCGGCGGGCGTGGTGGTGGTGGTGTTTCCGCGGTTGCGCTTGCCGGTGCTGCTGGGCTACATCGTGGCCGGCGTGCTGATCGGCCCGCACATGCCGTGGCGATTCCTGACCGACCAGCGCACCATGCAGTCGATCGCGAATCTCGGCGTGGTGCTGCTGATGTTCACGCTGGGGCTGGATTCGAACCTTCGCAAGTTGCGGGCGCTGGGCGCCGGCGTGATGCTGGCGGCACTGGTGGAAGTGGGATTCATGCTATGGCTGGGCATCGAGATCGGACGCCTCGCCGGGATGAGTCCGCGCGAATCGCTGTTCCTGGGTGGCGTGATCTGTTTTTCATCCACCATGATCGCGCTGCGCACAGTCGGCGACCGCGGCTGGCGCGGACAGTCTTTCGTCACCGGCATGATCGGCATGCTGGTGTCCGAAGAAGTGTTGACGGTGGTGCTGATCACGGTGCTCAGCGCGATCGCCGCGGGCAGCGCCGACACCACGGACATCGCGTTCACAGTCTTGTGGCGGATGTTGTTGTTCGTCGCAGCGGCGCTGGTGCTGGGTCTTTTGTTGCTGCCGCGGCTGCTGGATTGGCTGGCCAGGCGTGGGCGCGACGAACCGCTGCTGGTGACCGCACTCGGCGTCTGTTTCGGCGCCTGCCTGCTGGCGGTGTGGGAAGGTTTCAGCGTGGCGCTGGGCGCGTTCCTTGCCGGCGTGGTGGTGGCGCCCGCGCGCTGCTCCGATCGCATCGTGCGGCTGGTGCGGCCGGTGCGTGACATGTTCGCGGCGATCTTCTTCGTCGCGATCGGATTATTGCTCGACCCCACCCAGATGCTGCCATGGATCGCACCGGCCTTGGGTTTGACCTTGGCGGTGATCGTGGGCAAGACGCTTGCGTGCAGCGTGGGGGCATTCGTGTGTGCGGGCCGCAGCGCGCGCGAGGCGCTGCGTACGGGCTTGACGATGGCGCAGATCGGGGAATTTTCGTTCGTGATCGCATCGCTCGGGATTGCTGCGGGTGCAGTCGGCAAATTCCTGTATCCCCTGACGGTGACGGCGGCGGTGGCGTGCATGCTGGTGTCGCCGCTGTTGCTGCGGGCCGAACCATTGATCCTGGTCGGCTTGCGCCGTGCGACGCCCGCATCGGTGCGCTCACTGGCGCAGGGTTACCACGAATGGGTCGGCGGCACCGCATCCGCGCAGGGCGACGTGATGCTGGCGAAGATGCTGCGTCGATTGTTGTGGCACATCGCGGTGAACCTGGTGCTGGTGTGCGCGGTGTTCGGGATCGGCGCGTTCGTCAGCGCGATGTTGCCGCACTGGTGGCCGCAGTTGCCGCTGTCGCCGGTGGTGCGGCGGTCGCTGATTTGGGCGATCGCGCTGTTCGTATCGCTGCCGATGCTTGTTGCGGTGTATAGAAAAGCCGACGCACTGGGCATGCTGCTGGCCGAGCTCGGTATCAGCGAGCAGGTGCACGGCGTGCGCACCGCGGGA
>DAIUEL010000153.1:1843-6543 GCA_036845145.1 Rhodanobacteraceae bacterium
CGGTGCGCGGGCTCGTGAGCAAGGCCGGTGCTCGATGGCGGACTGGCCTCGCGGCGGAGAAGCCTGGGGTTTTGTCGCGAAACATTACACATGAAATGACGTCGCCGGCAACCCATGAATCCGTCGAAAAACAATCGACTGGGCGGTCATGGGCGCCTGCATGGATGTCGGGAGTCATTACATATTTCACGCCCATGCATCGTCAAAGTTGAAACAAATCGTCCAAATACAGTTGGTTACAGATTGGCACACAACTTGCTGATTAAGCGTGGGGGCTGCCATATGGAACGGTGCCAAGGAGAGTGTGTATGAAAAAGCAAGCGATCTTCGGATTCATGTCGGCTGCGGCCATTGCGTTGTTTACGCTGGCTACACCTGCCATTGCGGTCCCGGTTTCCCAGACTATCAACCTGGACCAGGTTTTTACCGGCAACACGCCCGATGGCCCGGCGCCGTGGCTCACGGCGACCTTCACTTACGACGTGGGTTCGACCACGGGTATTCTGGTTCTGCAGTCGAACCTGAGCGATTCGGATTTCGTGCAGGGTGCGGTGGGTGTGACCGGCTGGGGCTTCAACATTGACCAAACCCTTGCCGACTTCAATTGCACCAGTGGCACCTGCGCGGACACTGTGCTGACATCGTCGCTCAACTCCGGGCCCGTCCCCGGCGGGTTCAACTTTGGCTTCGGTTGGACTTCCAAGAATCGTTTTGATGGGAGCGATACAGCCACTTATCTGCTGACATTCGACAGCGCGTTGGACAGTACCTCGCCCTTCGTAGCCAACGGCAGTGGGTGGCTTTCCTACGCCCACATACAAGGCATCACGGGCGACTGCAGTGGCTTTATCGTGGCGGGCACTGGCACCCTCGGCACATCCGAGGGCCCCTGCCATGTGGTTGTGCCTGAACCGGAAGCACTGGGATCACTGGGTATGTTCGGTCTCGGCGCGCTGCTGATCGGAGTGTTCCTCGGCATGCGGCGCCGTTACTGCTGAACAGGCAGTCTTCGCAGCGAGACACATGCAACCCCCCGGAGACGGGGGGTTGTGTTTTAGGGGCTGCCCGTCTTGCTGTCGCGGCAGGAATGCCTCCCCCGCAGGAACGTCTCACGCGTCGAGGATTTTTCGATCGATATCGGCTCGCCGCTGAGATGTCGGTAAAAGTTACATCTTTATTCCAAGATGTTGGGCGAATAAACAATTTCAAAAACAATGGGTTGAATGATGAGCTTGACAGCCCCCCTATGAAGTTGTGTGTCGGATGGCTTTGCGGATTTGCCACCGTTCTCGCGAAGTCCATGCCAAAAAATACTTTACATTCATGTATTTGCAACGTGGCATGCAACTTGCTTATCGAGCCAAGGTGACTTCACTTTGCTGTGCAATCCAGGAAATCTTTCATGAAAACACGTGCGATCTTCGGTTCGATGGTTTTGGCTGCGGTTGCCTGGTTGGGGCTGTCGTCCCCGGCGTTGGCCGCGCCAATGACCCAGACCATCGACTTGAATCAGGTTTTCACCGGCAACATTCCCGATGGCCCATCGCCTTGGCTCTCGGCGACCTTTACGTTCGATCCGGGTTCGACCACCGGCACTTTAGTTTTGACATCGAAGCTGAGTGCCGCTGATTTTGTCCAGGGCGACTCCGGCGTTACCGGGTGGGGCTTTTACCTCAGCGGCAACAGCCTTGCCCACTTTAGTTGTTCCGGCGTCTGCGCGGACAACGTCTTGACGACGACCCTCAACTCTGGCCCCGTCAAAGGGTCGGGCAAGAACGGTTGGGGATTCAACTTCGGCTTCGGCTGGGATAGCGGAAACCGATTCGATGGTACCGACTCGGCCATCTACCAGCTGACATTCGCCAATGCATTGAGCAGTACTTCGCCTTTTGCGGCCAACAATGGTGGCTGGTATTCCTATGCACACGTGCAAGGTCTTATCGGCGGTTGCAGCGGCTACATCGTCAGCGGCAACGGCACACTGGGCGAGCAAGACGGCCCGTGCACCGACACGCCTCCCCCGAACAACGTTCCGGAGCCGGCGGGGCTTGGCATGTTCGGCCTGGGTGCCATGCTGATCGGCTTGTTTATCGGCCTGCGCCGCCGCTACGCCTGAACCCGAACAACCTTCGCGCTTCATCCAGACAATCCCCCGGAAACGGGGATTGTTTTTTTCTGCTGCACGCCGTGATGCGCTTCGCGTCAACGTGAATCAGTGCGGCCCCACTCCCGCCGGGCAGCCCGACAGGCTCTGCGGTTTGCACGCAAAGGGCAACTGGTCGACCGGCTTCCCGGCCAACGTGTTGTCGATCCACTTGTTCACCACTTCCTTCAGGATCGCCATCGGCAGGCTGCCCTGGCCCAGCACCACGTCGTCGAAATTCTTGAGGTTGTATTTGTCGCCGAGCTTTTGTTTGGCTTTGTCGCGCAACTGCAGGATCACCTGCTCACCGATCATGTAGCTGAGCGCCTGTCCGGGCCACACGATGTAGCGATCCACTTCGGTCGCGATGTTCTGGTCGGCCAACGCGGTGTTGTCCTGCATGTACTTCACGGCCTGCTCGCGGGTCCAGCCGTCCTGGTGGACGCCGGTGTCGACCACTAGCCGCACGGCGCGCCACATCTGGTAGTTCAAGTAACCGAATTTCGAATACGGATCGTCGTCGTACAGCCCCATCGGTTTGTTGCACAGCGTTTCCGCATACAGCGCCCAGCCTTCGCCGAACGCGTTGTAGTAGGCGTAGCGGCGGAACTTCGGCAGGTTGTCCAATTCCCGGGCCACCGGAATCTGCAGGTTGTGGCCCGGCCGGCCTTCGTGGCAGGTCAGCACCTGGATCGAATATTTCGGGCGCGTCTCCGGCTTGTAGAGGTTCACGCTCATGTACGGCACGTCCGCGTAGGCGGGGTAGGTGTTGGGTGCCAGCGATGCCGGGATCACGCGCACGCCCCACGGCTGGCGCGGCTGCATCCACAGGCTCAACACGTCAGTGAGGTGCGGGTCGATGCGCTTGGCCGCAGCGCGGTACGCCATCAACAGTTCGTCCGGATCGGTGTAATGGAACTTCGGATCGGTGCGAAGGTGGTGCACGAACTCCTTGTAGCTGCCCTTGAAGCCGATCTGCCTGAACACGGCTTCCATTTCGCCGTGGATCTGCGCCACCAGCTTCAGGCCCAAGTCGTGGACCTGCTGCGGCGTCATGTCGGTGGTGGTGTAGTGGCGAACCAGGTACGCGTAATAGTCCGGACCCCCGGGCAGGTTGGATACGCCGGCACTGGTGCGCGCGTGCGGCAGGTAGTCATCCTGGAAGAACTTCAGGAACTTTTTGTAGGCCGGGTTCACCGCGCGGGTTATCGCATCGCGCGCCTCGCGTTGCAGCTTCGCCTGCTGGTCGGCGGGAATCGATTCGGGAAGGTTCTTGAACGGCGCGTAGAACGGACTTTGCGTCGGATCGTCGGCGATGTTGGCCTTGATCTCGTCCGGCACGCGCTCCATCACCGCGCGGGGCTGGGTGACGCCCTGGGCGACTGCCTGTTGCAGGCGTTCGGTGAACGCCGCGAGATACGGGCCGACGGCATTCAACTTGTGGATCAGTGTTTCGTAACCCGTGGCGTTGTCGTAGCGGGCATCCTTGAAATCGATGCCGGCAAGTTGCGGACCCCACAACTGCGTGATCAGGCTCTGCGCGTCATCCGGGTACGCCGCGGCCGCTATGGCGTCGTCCAGTTGGTACTGGAACAGTCGCCAGCTCAATTGATCGGTCGGGTCCAGTTTCGACCGGTCGATCTTCTTCAACGCGGCGAGATTCGTCTTGGACCGTGCCAACTGTTCCTTCTCGTACGCGATGCTCGGGTCGCCCCACAGCAACTTGTAGTCGGTCGTGCCCGCCGGCGGCTCGGCGTGTTGCTCATTCCAGGCCTTGTCGAATAGCGCGTGGAGTTGTGCGGCAGGCGTGTTCGCCGTTTGCGCCGATGAAGGCGGCGCGGCGGCGATGACGCCGGACGAAGCGAAGGCGAGGGCAATGGCGAGCGTGAGGGCGTGGCGCATCATGGGATCCCCGGAAGTCCAACTTCGACTATAGCGTCGGGCCCGAACACGGGACGGGTGCCGAAAGTTGGCGGTGCAGGTGCGAGTGCGATATTGCGTCGGCGCCCGCTTGAGGGGGAGAAATTCGCATCGCCCATCGGCGAGCGGAGAAACAGCCCGTGTCAGCCACGGCGCTCGCCCGCGGGCGTTCGAGCGCTCCCGGGGATGGTGAATACCTGCAGGTATCACTTTGCCGGCGCCCAACAAAAAGCCCGCACGAGGCGGGCAATTATGTTGGTGGAGGCGGGGGGAATCGAACCCCCGTCCGAAGGCGCTCCGCGCCCGGCGCTACATGCTTAGTCCAGCGTTCGATCTCGTCCCGAAGCAGCACGCTGGACAAAGCGCACCGCGGAACCAGCGGGTTTTGTTTTAGCCGATGGCCGACCGGCGGCAACCATCAGCGATCCCGTGATGATGACCCTACATCCACGAGCACGGGCACAAGTGGGTTCGGGGCTTACGCCTTAAGCGGCGAGAGCGTAGACGTCGTCGTTGGCGTCTGATTGTTTGCCATCGGTTTAACGAGGAAGATGACGCCCTCGGCATGCTCCAAGCTACTTCACAGCCCCCGTCGAAGCCAGGTCGCCCCCGGGGAAGGCAATGATGTGGGCGCGGC
>DAIUEL010000154.1:0-6513 GCA_036845145.1 Rhodanobacteraceae bacterium
CGCCGGGCGACGCCGCGCAGTTGCCCAACGACTTCGGCGACCACGGTTATTCCGGTCCCTGCCCGCCGGCCGGCAAGCCACACCACTACGTGATCACGGTGTACGCGCTCGATGTGCCCGAACTGGGGCTTGGCGCGCACTTCAGCCGCAACGATGCACTCGCAGGCATCGAGAAGCACACGCTCGCGAAGGCGACGTTGACGGTCATGTGGGGACATTGATTCAACGCATCGCGTGGCTGCACCCGCGGGCTAGAATCACGCGTTCACCCCTGTGCGGATGCGATGAGGATGCGACGAATCCAGCGACTGGTCGCGTGCGTGGCGGTCGCCGGCGCGGGTGCGCTGGCCTCCGCGGTGGCGGCCGCGGCACCGCCCACGATCTTCGCCGCCGCAAGCCTCGAACCCGCACTCGACCAGATGGCGCACGAGGGCGCGCTGGGTACCCCCGCGCCGCGCCTGGTCTACGCTGCGTCGTCCGCACTGGCACGACAGATCGAGAACGGCGCACCTGCCGACCTTTTCATTTCCGCCGACGAGCGCTGGATGGACGACGTCGCCCGGCATGGCGCGATCGTGCCGTCCACGCGCGCCGATCTCTTGGGCAACGCGCTGGTGCTGATCGCGCAGTCCAAGGCGAGGTTCGATCTTGCACATGGCGCCGCATCGTTGCCGGAAGCATTGGGGCGCGACGGCCGCCTTGCGGTCGCCCTCCCCGATTCGGTGCCCGCCGGCATCTATGCGAAACAAGCCTTGACGGAGCTCGGCATGTGGCAGTCGCTCGAACCGCGGATGGCAATGACACGCGACGTGCGCGCGGCGCTGAATCTCGTGGTGCTCGGGCAATGCCCACTCGGCATCGTGTACCGTTCCGACGCCGTCTCCGAAGCACGCGTGAAAGTGCTGGCCACGTTTCCCGCCGCTAGCCACAAGCCCATCGTGTATCCGGTCGCGATCGTGAAAGGACACGATGACGCCGCCACGCGTGCGCTGCTCGCCGCGCTGAAAGCCGAGCAGGCGCGCGGCGCGTTTCGCCGGTGGGGTTTCGATGTGCTGGCGCACTGACGATGCTGCTCACCCACGCCGAAACCGTCGCGCTGGCCTTGAGCTTCAAGGTATCGCTGGTCGGCGTCGCGTGTTCGCTGCCGGTGGCGGTCGGCTGCGCGTGGTTGCTGGCGCGCACGCGTTTTTTCGGAAAACCCGTGGTCGAAGGGCTGCTGTTGCTGCCCTTGATCTTGCCGCCGGTGGTCACGGGTTACGTCCTGCTGATCGTGTTCGGCCATCACGGCGCGATTGGCCGCTGGCTCGATGCCGCGGGCGTTTCCATTGCATTTCGCTGGACCGGCGCCGCGCTGGCCGCCGCGGTGATGGCGTTTCCCTTGCTGGTGGTGGCGCTTCGCAACGCGTTCGAATCGGTGGACCGCAAGCTCGAAAATGCGGCGGCGACGCTGGGCGCCGGGCCGTGGCGAATCTTCTTCGGGATCACCCTGCCACTGTCGGCGCGCGGACTCGTCGCCGGCCTTGCACTGGCGTTCGCGCGCGCGTTCGGCGAGTTCGGCGCCACCATCACCTTCGTGTCGTCGATTCCGGGCCAAACGCGCACACTGCCGATCGCGCTGTATGAATTGATCTCGACGCCGGGCGGGCAAAGCGGCGCGCTGCGCCTCACGCTGCTCGCGGTGGCGGTCGCCGTGGTCGCATCGCTGGTCGCGGCGCTGATGTTGTTGCGGGGCGGTACGCGCGAGGCCGACGCATGATCGAACTCGATCTCGCGCTTCAACGCGGCGAGTTCTCGCTGGAGCTTGCGCTGCGCTCATCCGCGCGCGCGCTGGCGCTGTTCGGGCCGTCCGGCTGCGGCAAGACATCCACCCTGCTCGCGATCGCGGGACTGCTGCACCCACGCCGGGGTCGCGTCGCGATCGACGGCCGTGCGCTGTTCGATAGCGACGCGAACATCGACCTGACGCCCGCGCATCGCAATCTGGGCGTGGTGTTCCAGGACGCCCGGCTGTTTCCGCACCTGAGCGTTCGCGACAACCTGCGTTACGGCATGCCGCATGCAGCCGCGAAGCATGCGTTCGACGACGTGGTGCACCTGCTGGAATTGTCCGCGTTCCTGAAACGCAGACCCGGCCAGCTCTCTGGCGGCCAGATCCGGCGCGTCGCGATCGGCCGCGCGCTGCTGCGCCAACCGCACGCCTTGTTGCTGGACGAACCGCTGGCCAATCTGCACCGCGAAGCGCGCGCCGAAGTGCTTGAACACCTGCGCGGGCTCAAGCGCGGATTCGAGCTCAGCACGATCCTGGTCAGCCACCAGCCCGACGAGGTGATTGCGCTGGCCGACAGCGTGGCGCTGATCCAAGACGGACGGCTGGCCGCACTCGAGGACGTCGAGGCATTCAGGTCGTCCACCGCTGCATCGGGTATTCCGGTTGCGGCCAACGCCTGCGCAACGGGTTAAAGTAGCGACGAAGTGATTGGCCGAAAAGGAACCCGACGATGATCCGCCGTTCGTCCCGATCCACGCCGCGTGCCCGGTTTTTCGTGATGGCATGCGCTGCCCTGCTGCTCGCCGGCTGCACGGGCATCGGCACCAAGCTGCAACCGCCGACCGCCAGCATCCAGCAACTCACGGTGAATTCCGACGGCACCTGGGCCGCGATCGTGCGTTTCCAGAACTACAGCTACGACACCGGCATGCACGTGTATTCGATCGACGCCGAGCTCACGCTCGATGACAAGTCCGCCGGCCACATCACATTCTCGCCCGCGCTGGACATCCCTGCGATGGATGCCGACATCGCCACCGTGACCTTAAAACCCGATGCCGCAGGCGCTGCTGCGCTGGCCGCGGCCAAACGCAATGCGGTCCAATACGAATTGAAGGGCACGCTTTCGGTCGGCAAGGGCACGACGGGCAAGACGCAACCGTTCAAGCTTGATGGCAAGGGCTACATTTCGCCGGTACCGGGCGTGTCGAACATCTGGCGATAGGTTTCTTCCCTCTCGCTCCGGGAGAGGTGTCCCGAGGGGCAGGTGAGGGTTCGGATGCGCGGCAACGTTTCGCAAATCAATACCCTCACCCCTCGCGCTACGTGCGCGTTCGCTCCGCTCCGCCTCTCCCGGTGGGAGAGGGGTTCATTCATTCATGAAGGATGGCCATGACCACCCATTACACCGCCCCGCTCGCCGACATCCGTTTCGATCTTTACGACGTGCTGGAAGTCGAAAAGCTGTTCGCCACATTGCCCGGCTGTGAATCGCTCAATCGCGAACTGATCGATGCGGTGCTGGACGAAGCCGCGAAGTTCTCGCAAACCGTGCTGGCGCCGCTCAACGTAATCGGCGACCAGCAAGGTTGCACCTTCGACAAGTCGACCGCCGAAGTGAAAGCACCGGAAGGCTTCAGGCAGGCCTACCAGCAATACGTGGAAGGCGGCTGGGCCGGCCTCACCGCGCCCGAAGATTTCGGCGGCCAGGGGCTGCCCGAGACGATCGGCGCGCCCGTCAAGGAGATGATCGACTCGGCCAATCTCGCGTGGGGGACCTATCCCCTGCTCTCGCACGGCGCCACCGAGGCGCTGCGCGTGCACGGCGAAGACTGGCAGAAGGACGCATTCCTGAAGCGCATCGTTTCGGGTGAGTGGACCGGCACGATGTGCCTGACCGAGCCGCACTGCGGTTCCGACCTCGGCCTTCTGAAGACGCGCGCCGAGCCCAGCGACGACGGCAGCCACGCGATCAGCGGCACCAAGATCTTCATCACCGCGGGCGAGCACGATTTCACCGACAACATCGTGCACCTGGTGCTGGCGCGCTTGCCGGACGCACCCAAGGGCGTCAAGGGCATTTCGCTTTTCATCGTGCCCAAGTTCAAGGTCGGCAAGGATGGCGCGAAAGGCGAACGCAACGGCGTGCGCTGTGGTTCCATCGAGCACAAGATGGGGCTGAAGGGTTCCGCGACCTGCGTGCTGAATTTCGACGGCGCGCAGGGCTGGCTGATCGGTGAACCGCACAAGGGCTTGAACGCGATGTTCACCATGATGAATACCGCGCGCCTCGCGGTGGGACTGCAAGGTTTGGCACTGGCCGAACGCGCATACCAGAACGCACTGGCCTACGCGCGCGAGCGCCTGCAGATGCGCTCGCTGTCGGGCGCGAAGTTTCCCGAAAAGCCCGCCGATCCGCTGATCGTGCATGGCGACATTCGCCGCATGCTGCTGACGCAGAAAGCGCTGATCGAGGGCGGGCGGGCATTGGGCCTGTATGCGGCGACGCTGGTGGACGTCCACCACCGCTCGACCGACCCGGCCGAAATGAAACGCGCCGAAGCGCTGGTGTCGTTCCTCACTCCGATCGTCAAGGCGCTGCTCACCGAGAACGCCAACGAGTGCACCGGCCTCGCGCTGCAGATTTACGGCGGCCACGGCTACATCGCCGAACACGGCATGGAGCAGTACGCGCGCGATGCACGCATCACCACGATCTACGAAGGCACCACGCAAATCCAGGCACTGGACCTGCTCGGTCGCAAGATCATGCAGCAGCGCGGCGACGGCCTGCAGTTGTTCCTGGAACAACTTGGCGCGTTCTGCGCGCAGCACGCGGACGACGCGGCGTTGAAGGACATGGTTGCCAAGCTCGCCGCGCTGACCCGGGAATGGAGCGAAGTCACGCTTGCCCTCGGCAAGCGTGCGGCGTCGAACCCGGACGAAGTCGGCGCGGCAGCGGTCGATTACCTGTTCTACGCCGGCTATGTTGCACTGGCGTTTGCATGGGCGCGCAGCGTGGCGGCCGCGGATGCGTCGTCGCAATCGGAGGACTTCAAGCAGGCGAAGCGCCTGACCGCGCAGTTCTACTTCGACCGCATCCTGCCGCGCACCCGCACCCACCTTGCCGCGATACAAGCGGGTGCGGACAGCATCTTCGCAATGCCGGACGCGTCGTTCGGATAGGCGGACGGCGCTCACCGGATGGAATGTTCTTTGGGCGCCATTTCCAATGCCGGGCACCGACGATCCGGAATCTGCTTTTTGGACATCCTCGAACGCGAAAAGGTGATAAACCCGCGCCATGCTGGGCGCTCGCAGTTCGGGCTGCCTGCGGCGTTCGCGTTTGCCATCCCGCAGACGCAGTCGGTTCCATCGCCGATGAAGCCGGCAATGGCACCGGCATCACGAACGAAAGGAGCGCGCTGTGCCGAAACCATCCAGGCCACCCCTCGAAATTCGCGCCGCCACGCCGGATGACGCCGGCTTCATCCTGTCATTGGCACCGCGTTTCGTGGGATTCCCACTGCCGAAGGGCCGACGCAAGCGTGACACGCTGGCCGGCATCCGCGCCGACATCGAACGCGTGCTGCGGGAAGCCCCGCCCAACGATTACTTCTTCGTGGCGGAAGCGGCCGACACGGAACGCATGGGTTTCCTGCACCTGCAGGTGCAACGCGACTTCTTTACCGGCGCACGCGTCTGCCACATCTCCGATCTTGCAGTCGCCAACGGCCGGGAAGGTCGCGGCATTGGCCGTAGCCTGCTCGCACGCGCCGAAACATGGGCGCGTGAAAATCGTTGCAAAGGCCTGACGCTGAGCGTATTCCCTGCCAACAGCCGCGCCCGGGACCTGTATGAGCGCGCCGGTTTCACAATCGACCTGATCAGGATGGCCAAACCATTGAAGGATTGGCGCAATCCTTCATGAATCGGACGCGGTTTCCACGTTTTGTATTGGCTTTCGCGCCAGCGCATCGCGCACCGACGATCGGGTTTCGCCAAGGATGGTTCGACGCAACGGGTGCAGGCATGGCGCGGCGGCCGTCGGGATTTCGTCCCTGCATGGGTTTTGTTTACGCATCATGCGGGCGCGCCGCTGGCATCGGTGGCGTCGGCAGGCAACCGCCGCACCAGGATCAAGGTGACATCATCCGCTGCGGCGATCCCGCCGGCGAACATGTCGGCCGCAGCCAGCAAGCGTTGGCACAATTCCGCCATCGGGAGATGCTGCCCGCGACGGATCACCTCGGCCACGCGCTCGGGCCCGAACTCGGCATTGCCGGCATCGACGCGTTCGTACAGGCCATCGGAAATCAAGGCCAGGATGTCGCCTTCGCCCAATTCGAGCGTCGCCGCCTGGGGCACCTCGGGCAACTCCATCACGCCGACCGGGAACGTCGTCGGTTCGATCCACTCGCAGCGGTCGCCGGCCGCGCGGTAGAGCAATAGCGGTCCCTGTCCCGCGCAGTGGTAACGCACGTTGTGTGTCCCGGCGTCGAGGTACGCCATGAAGGCGGTGATGAAGCGGTCTTCGGGCAGGTCCTCGGCCAGTTGGTTGTTGACGTGGCGATAGGCATCGTCGAGGCTGGCGCCAAGCCGAAACGCCACGCGCAGCATGCCCTGCATTTCCATCGCCGACAGCGCGGGGCCAAAGCCATGGCCGGTGGCGTCGCCCAGCAACAGGAATACGCCCATCGGAAGTTTCACCGCGTCGAACATGTCGCCGCCGGCGTAAGTCGCGG
>DAIUEL010000155.1:0-6499 GCA_036845145.1 Rhodanobacteraceae bacterium
CTGGCCGAGCGCCGCGACCGCAACGCGGACTGGGCGGAAAAGGCGGTGCGCGACGCGGTGAGCGTGTCGGCTGACGAAGCGCTGAAACTGCACGTGATCGACCTGGTCGCGCCGGACATTCCGGCGCTGCTTGCCGATGTGGATGGACGCAAGGTCGAAACCGCGGCGGGCTCGCGTGTGCTGCAGACGCGTGGCGCGAGCCTTGAAACCGTCACACCAGGTGTGCGCAGCCAGTTCCTCGGCGTGATCGCCAATCCGTCGGTCGCCTACATCCTGTTGTTGCTCGGACTCGGCGGGCTGGTGATGGAAGGCATGCACCCGGGCGGCGTGCTGCCGGGCGTGGTCGGTGCGATCTGCCTGTTGCTGGCGTTGTACGCATTCCAGTTGCTGCCGGTGAACTTCGCCGGATTGGGGCTTATCGTGCTGGGCGTGATCCTGATCGTTTCCGAAGCCTTCGTGCCGGCGTACGGCGTACTCGGCACCGGCGGCGTGGTTTCGTTCGTGATCGGCTCGGTGATCCTGATGGACACGGGCGTGCCTGGCTACGGCATCGCGTTGCCGGTGGTGGTTGGCATCGCGATCGCGGCCGCGGCCATCCTGGCAGGCATCGTGTGGATGGCGATGCGTTCGCACAAGCGTCCGGTGGTGAGCGGGCGCGAGGAAATGATCGGCGCGATCGGCGAAGTGGTGGCCGATTTCGAAGGCCGCGGCGCAGTGCACGTGCACGGCGAGCGCTGGCAGGCGCGTTCCGAGGTGCCGTTGCAGCGCGGCCAGGCCGTCGCGGTCACCGCCATGCATGGCCTCATTCTCGATGTGAAACCCTTGGCTGTCCCGAAGGAGGCAACCCCGTGAACATGTATCCCGTCATCGCGGTGATCGTCATCATCGTGCTGATCATCCTGCTGTCCTCGATCAAGATCCTGCGCGAATACGACCGCGGCGTCGTGTTCCTGTTCGGCCGGTTCCAGGCGGTGAAGGGGCCGGGCATCATCATCCTGATTCCGGTGATGCAGCAGATGGTGCGGGTGGACCTGCGCACTATGGTGGTGGAGGTGCCGCCGCAGGACGTGATCTCGCGCGACAACGTGCCGGTGAAGGTCAACGCGATGATCCTGTACCGCGTGATCGATCCGGAAAAGGCGGTGATCCAGGTGGAAGATGCACGCGAGGCCACCAGCCAACTCGCCCAGACCACGCTGCGCTCGGTGCTGGGCCGGCACGAACTGGACGAAATGTTGAGCGAGCGCGAAAAACTCAACGCCGACATCCAGGGCATCCTCGACCAGCACACCGACGCGTGGGGCATCAAGGTGTCCAACGTCGAGATCAAGCAGGTGGATCTCGAAGAAAGCATGTACCGCGCGATCTCGCGCCAGGCCGAGGCCGAGCGCCAGCGGCGCGCCAAGATCATCAACGCCGAGGGCGAACTGCAGGCATCGGAGAAGCTGATGCAGGCCGCGCAAACCCTCGTCGAGCAGCCCCAATCGATCCAGTTGCGCTACCTGCAGACACTGGTCGAAGTCGCGGGCGAGAAGACTTCCACCATCGTGTTTCCGCTGCCGCTGGATCTTTTGGAACCGCTGCTCGGCAAGCTGAAGAAATCCGCTGCGGAAACGCCGCCCGCGCCCTAATGCGCGGGCGGCGCGTTCAAATGCGCGCGGACTTCACCAGCAGGTGTTTCGCCAGCGCGCCGTGCACGTAACCGATCGCGCGCACCAGGTGCAGCATCCCGAACAGCAGGAAGAAGCCGACCACGAACATTGCGATCGCATCGCCCCAGCCCGGGATGTGCGCGCCGAAGCCCCAATCTATCGTCACGTAGCCGTTGACGAAATCGCGGCCCCAGCCGAAGAAATTGAAGGCCATCGCGATCGGCGTGAACATCAGCGCCAGCGACACCGCCGACAGCGCCACCACGATCACGAAGTAGGCGATGCCGAGCGGCAGCATCAGGATCATGTAGAACAGCGTCGCCCAGGTGCGCGGATCGGTCAGCATCGCGACGATGCGTTCGCGCCACGGCCGCTCGCGTTCGGTGTAGGGCGGCCTTCGCGGCATCCGCACGCCCAGCATGCCTTCCACGATGCGGCTTTCCAGCAGCGACAGCCCGCGCACCGAAGCCATGAACAACAGGAAGAACGGCAGGCCGAAGATCATTACCGCGAATCCGGCCGACAGCGACAGGCCGGTGACCGCCCAGGTGAAATAGAAGATGCCGGTGGCAAGCGCCAGCAGCATGTAGAACAGTGCGCCATAAGTGTGCGGATCGGCGAGCACGCCGAAGAAGCGGCCGAGTGCCGAACGCCGCGGGCGCGGCGGTGGCGAGCGCAACGCGCGTGCCACGGTCTTCTCGGTGGTGCGGTAGATGTCCGCGACTTCTTCCGGCGCGCCATACGTGGTCGCGATCTTCGCGAGCAATTCGGCCTCGCTCATGCCGGGGTTTTCCGCCAGCTCCGAGCGCAGGTGCTCCTCGGCGTCGTACAGCGCGTCCTGGATCATCGCCGGATCGGCGCCAGCAAGCGCCGCCCGCAGTTGCGCCAGGTATTGCTTGATGGTTTGCGGCGTGGTCATGGCTTTGGGCCTTCAATGATCGAATCGACGAAACTGCGGGTGGAAGTCCAGGCGCCCGTCCATTCGCGCAGGACTTTTCGGCCCAACGGGGTGATGCGGTAATAACGCCGCGGCGGTCCGGCTTCGGAAGGTTCGACGAAGGTATCCAGCAATTCCGCCGCGGAGAGGTTGCGCAACACCGGGTACAGCGCGCTCTGCTTGCCGACCAGCACGCCGCCGGCTTCGCGTTCCAGCCGCTTGGCGATCTGGTAGCCGTACAGCGGTTCGCGCGCCGCGGCCATGACGGCCAGCAGCACCAGCGACACCGTGCCGGCGGCCAGTTCCTTCTCGAATTTTTTCAGGTGGACGTCTGTTTCCGGCATCGCGAGCCGCTTGCACCGTGCGTATAGGCGAGTACACTATACCGCAGTTGACAATAGTGGCATGCGTCTGAAGTCATGGGTATGTCGTCATGGGTCGTGAGTCATGCTGCCCACGGTGCCGAAGCGGCGCATACTGGATGCGC
Source organism: Rhodanobacteraceae bacterium (assembly GCA_036845145.1). Taxonomy (GTDB): domain Bacteria; phylum Pseudomonadota; class Gammaproteobacteria; order Xanthomonadales; family Rhodanobacteraceae; genus 66-474. The sequence goes on from DAIUEL010000155.1 coordinate 3,077, forward strand.
CGGTTGCAGTGAGCCGCCCTCAGGCGGCGAGGAGATCGAAATGTTCGAACTCGGAATTCTGGTGCTGGTGGTGGTCGGTGCGTGCTGGTTGTTCGGAGCGCTGATCGCCGGCCTGTTCAAGCTCACGTTCGGCCTGATCGGCGCGCTGTTCGGCGGATTGTTCGGATTGTTCTTCGTCGGTGTGGCCGCACTGCTGGTGGTGCCGATCGTGCTGCTCGCACTGCTGCCGCTGATGCTGCCGGCGTTGTGCATTGCCGCGCTGGTGTGGCTGATCGTGCGCGCGTCGCGGCCGCACGTCGAGCCGCCGCAGGCGGCACCGACCGCGCAGTGACGCAAGCGCGGCATCCGCAATGGGTGCCGCGCGCGGTGAGGGCAGTGGCTCAGCCCTGGTCGAGATTGAATCGTACCGGCACCACGGCCCACGCCTCGATCGCGTGGCCGTCGCGCATTGCGGGGTGAAATCTCCAAGCCGCCAATACATGCTTGCGCGCTGCATCGTCCAGCGCCCGCGATCCGCTGCTGCGTTCGATCATCACCTGCACGGGCTTGCCGCTTAGGTCGACCAATACTTTCAACAGCACCGTGCCCTGGACGCCGGCACGCAGCGCCTGCACCGGATACGCAGGCGGCGTGGCGGTTTCGTAGGCGATGGTGGCGTTGCTGTCGGTGGCGGCCGGAGCCGTGTTCGTTCCCGTTGTCGGGATCGCGGTCGTCACCGGCGCGATCGGTGCGAGGGTTTGCAATGCAGGAACCACGATCGGAGCCGCGTGTGTCGTCGCGACATGGATGCTCGACGTCGCAACCTGCTTCACGACGCGCAGCGTCGGCACGGCGGGCGGCGACACCGGTGGAGACGGCTGCAACACCGCGAAAAGCGATTGCGGTGGCGGCGCGTGAATCGTGTACGGTGTGCTCGGCAGCAGCGCGAACAACACGATCGTCAGGTTCAGACTCAGGGTCAACGCCCACGCGAGGGAACGGGTCGCGCGCGGCGCGCATTCGAACGAACGGGAGACTGCGGTCGACGTCATGAGCCACCTCCTTGCAGTGAGGAACGTGGCCAGGGGCGCCGTGGGCGACGCCCCGGTCGGATTTCACGCTACGCCTTTGCAGTGGGGCAGACAAGTGCCGGCACCGGCGCGCGTGATGTTGTCCCGCATCGCCCTCGCCAATGCGCGGCAACGGTTACCATCGCGTTTCCCACGCCGCCGGAGCAAGCCAGATGCAGACGAACGACAACACCATGCGCCCAGCCCGGCGCCGTTTCCTGCAGACCTCGGCAATGGGCGCCGCGGCGTTGCCGATGGCAATGCTGGGCGGCAACGCATTGGCGGCCGAAGCTTCCGGGCGTGACCTCAAGCTGCCGAAGTCGATCCTGGCGTTGCAGCCGGTCGCATCGAAGATCGTTCCAATCAGCGACGACGAACGCCGCGCGCGGATGGCGCGGGCGCAGCAATTGATGGACAGGAACGGCATCGACGCGATCTTCGTCGACGCCGGCACCACGCTCGACTATTTCACCGGCCTGCGCTGGTGGAACAGCGAACGCACGACGGGGATGCTGCTGCCGAAGTCGGGCGACCCGGTCTACATCGTGCCCGCGTTCGAGCGCAGCCGCACGCAAGGCCAGATCCGGATCGGCAGCGACGTGCGCACGTGGCAGGAGAACGAGAGCCCCTACGCGTTGATCGCAGGCGTGATGCGCGAACACCGCGCCGGCACCGGCGTGCTCGGCATCGAAGACCGCGTACCGTTTTACCGTGCCACGGAGATCGGCAAGGCGATGCCACAAGCGAGGCTGGTGGAAGCAGCGCCGGTGACGGCGGGGTGCCGCGCGATCAAAAGTCCGGCCGAACTCGCGCTGATGCAGCTCGCCTGCGACACCACGCTTTCCGTCTATCACGCAATCTGGGAAGGACTGGAGCCGGGCATGACCCAGCACCAGGTGTCGGCATGGATCGATGCCGCGTACCAGCGCGTGGGTTTGCGCGGTGAAGCCAGCATCAACGTCGGCAAGTACACCGCGCAGCCGCACGGTTCGACCCAGCCGCAACACATCGTGGAAGGCACGCCGGTGATGCTGGACGACGGTTGCTATGTCGAGGGTTACCAGAGCGATCTCACCCGCACCTTCACGCTCGGCAAGGCGAGCGACAAAATGAAGCGCGTGTTCGACATCGTGCGCAAGGCGCAAGCCGCGGCGCTCGCGGCCGCGCATCCGGGCGCGACGATGGAATCGGTGGACGCCGCCGCGCGCAAGGTGATCGTGGATGCCGGCTATGGCCCCGGCTACAAGTATTTCTCGCACCGGCTCGGCCACGGCATCGGCATGGACATGCACGAGTGGTATTACCTCGTGGGCGGCAACACGCGCAAGATCGAGGTCGGCATGACCTTCAGCGACGAGCCCGGTATCTACATCCCGGGCGAGTTCGGCGTGCGGCTGGAGGACGACATGCACGTCACCGCCGAAGGCGCGCGCTGGTTCACGCCGCAGAGTCCGTCGATCGAACAGCCGTTCGGCTGACGCGGCGTTTACGCGCAGGCCGGAGGTTTGATCAATCCGGCGACAATTTCGATCGAGTGCAGCCGCGCCGCGTGATCGTGCATGTTGCTGGTGAGGATCAACTCGTCGGCGCCGGTCTGCTCGATGAATGCCTTGATCCGGTCCGCCACCGTGCCGGGCGAACCGATCGCGGAACACGACAGCACGTGTTCGAGCAGCTTCGTGGCCTGCGGAGGCAGCGATTCGACGTAGCCTTCAACAGGCGGCGGCAACCGGCCCGGATGGCCCGAGCGCAGGTTCACGAACGATTGCTGCCACGAACTCGCGAGGTAATGTGCCTCGTCGTCGCTGTCCGCGGCGAATACGTTGAACCCCAGCATCGCGTGCGGCCGTTGCAGGAATCGCGACGGCTTGAACTGCGCGCGATACACGGCGATCGCATCCATCATCTGTGCCGGCGCGAAATGCGAAGCGAACGCGTAGGGCAACCCGAGCATCGCGGCGAGCTGCGCGCCGAACAGGCTGGAACCCAGGATCCAGATCGGCACCTGCTGGCCATCGCCGGGCACGGCGCGCACCGGCGTGCGGCCTTCGAAATATGCGATCAACTCCAGCACGTCGCGCGGGAATGCATCGGGATCGGTATCGAGATTGCGGCGCAACGCGCGTGCGGTGGCCTGGTCCGAACCAGGCGCACGCCCCAGACCGAGGTCGATGCGACCGGGATACAGCGCCTCCAGCGTGCCGAACTGTTCGGCGATCACCAGCGGCGAATGGTTCGGCAGCATGATGCCGCCCGCGCCCACGCGGATACGCGAGGTGGAACCGGCCACGTGGCCGATCAATACTGCAGTGGCGGCGCTGGCGATGCCCGGCATGCCGTGGTGTTCGGCCATCCAGAAACGGTTGAAGCCCCA
>DAIUEL010000156.1:0-6445 GCA_036845145.1 Rhodanobacteraceae bacterium
TGCCCTTGAATTCCTCGTAGATCACCTCGTCCATCTTGGAGCCGGTGTCGATCAGCGCGGTCGCAAGGATGGTCAGCGAGCCGCCTTCCTCGACGTTGCGCGCGGCGCCGAAGAAACGCTTGGGACGCTGCAGCGCATTGGCGTCGACGCCGCCCGTCAGCACCTTGCCGGAGGACGGCACCACGGTGTTGTAGGCGCGCGCGAGGCGGGTGATCGAGTCGAGCAGGATCACCACGTCCTTCTTGTGTTCGACCAGGCGCTTGGCGCGCTCGATCACCATCTCGGCGACCTGCACGTGGCGCACGGCGGGTTCGTCGAACGTGGACGACACCACCTCGGCACGCACGCTGCGCTGCATCTCGGTGACTTCCTCCGGACGCTCGTCGATCAAGAGGATGATCAGGTGCACCTCGGGATGGTTGTGCACCAGCGCCTGCGCGACGTTCTGCAGCATCATGGTCTTGCCGGCTTTCGGCTGGCTGACGATCAGGCCGCGTTGTCCCTTGCCGACTGGGGCGATCAGATCGAGGATGCGCCCGGTGATGTCTTCACTCGAGCCGTTGCCGCGTTCCAGGTGGAACGCCTTGCGCGGGAACAGCGGGGTGAGGTTTTCGAACAGCAGCTTGTTCTTGGACGCTTCCGGCGGATCGCCGTTGATGTCGTCGACTTTCAGCAGGGCGAAATAGCGCTCGCCTTCCTTCGGATGCCGGACACGACCGGTGAGGTAGTCGCCGGTGCGCAGGTTGAAGCGGCGGATCTGCGAGGGCGACACGTAGATGTCGTCGGGGCCGGCGAGGTAGGACTCGTCGTGCGAGCGCAGGAAGCCGAAGCCGTCCTGCAGGATTTCCAGCACGCCTTCGGCCCAGATGCTGCCGCCGGACTTGGCGTGGGCGCGCAGGATGTTGAAGACCACGTCCTGCTTGCGGGCACGTGCGACGCCTTCCTGGATGCCGAGTTCCTCGGCCATCTCCAGGAGCTTCACCGAGTTTTTCTGCTTCAGTTCGGTGAGGTTGATCAGGCGCTTCGGATCGCCGGCATCGGCTTCGTCGCCGGAGACGTCGGCGGGCAGGCCATTGGGATTGCCGCCACCCTGGCCGTTGCCGCCGCGTGCATGGCGGCCGCGGCGGCGGCGCCCCCGGTCGGGCCGGTTGCCGCGTTGTTGCTGGGACTGGCCCTCGCCGCCTTCGTTGCCGGCGGAACCATTGGATTCGGGAGCAGGGGCAGACGCGCGGGCGTCTTCGCCCTGTACGGTATTTTCGGTATCGGACACGGGACAGCCTCATCGGCGCACGAAGCGCGGGAGGGTACGGAAAGGGAAGAGGGCCGGGCACAAGCACCACCGGCCGGATGCCAATCTAGCACTGTGCGAGGCCCGCAGACAAGCGGTGCGTCGCGAGGGGTTCAGGCCGGTCCGGGCAGCGTCGGCATCCAATGCCGTCCGGCGCGGAAGGAAAATCGTCCGCAAATAAACGCGAACGGACATCGATGCAGGCACCCGGGCAGGGCGCCTCGCGTCCGCTCCCTGGCGTCGGGTTTATTTGCGGACGGTTTGCATCACTGCCGCGTCAAACCACTTTTTCGAGCATCTGGGTGAGCTGGCCCTTGCCGACGGCGCCGATCTGGGTGGCTTCGACCTTGCCGCCCTTGAACACCATCAGCGTCGGGATGCCCCGAATGCCGTAGGTCATCGGGGTTTTCTGATTCTCGTCGATGTTGATCTTCGCGACCTTGAGCCGACCTGCATATTCCTTCGCGATGTCATCGAGCATCGGTGCGATCGATTTGCATGGCCCGCACCACTCCGCCCAGAAATCCAGCAGTACCGGGGTATCGGATTTCAACACTTCGTTCTCGAAATCGGCGTCTTTGACGTGGGTGATGTTTTCGCTCATGGCAGTTCTGGGACGGTAACGGAGACGACAAGATGGGGGGAAAGGAGCGGCATTGCAAGCGCGTCGACTGCCGCCATGCTGCTACAATCAAGCCAATCACTTGCGGCGGCGTGCGGCTCGATGCGTGTGCGCCGTCCGAGTTTTCCGGCGTCTGCGGCGCATTTCCGGCGTCCGCGGGGATTCCATCGCGCAAGCTGTGCGGCGGCATCGCGCCGGCTCCCGTTACCTGCCCTCCTGGCAAACGCCAGGCGTGGTCCCGACACTTCTGGCAAAAACTCCGTGGCCGACCAAGTCCTCACCGAAACCTTCTTCGAACAATTCAACCTGCACCCGCATCTCGCCGCCGGCCTCGCCGATTGCGGCTTCACCCGCTGTACCCCGATCCAGGCGCTGACCTTGCCGGTCGCGCTGGAAGGGCGCGATGTCGCGGGACAGGCGCAGACCGGTACCGGCAAGACCTGTGCGTTCCTGGTCGCGGTGATGAACCGGCTGCTGACGAAACCCGCGATTCCGGAGCGCAACGACAACGATCCGCGCGCGGTGATCATCGCGCCGACCCGCGAGCTGGCGATCCAGATCGACAAGGATGCGCAAGCGATCGGTCGCCACACCGGGCTGCGTTTCGCATTGATCTACGGCGGCGTCGATTACGACAAGCAGCGCCAGCAGCTGCGCGATGGCTGCGACGTGATCATCGCGACGCCCGGCCGGCTGATCGATTACTTCAAGCAGCACGTCTTCAGTTTCCGCGCGGTCGAGGCCACGGTGATCGATGAAGCCGACCGGATGTTCGACCTCGGCTTCATCAAGGACGTGCGTTATCTCCTGCGCAAGATGCCGCCTCGCGAGGAGCGCCAGGGCATGCTGTTCTCGGCCACGCTTTCCTACCGTGTGCTGGAACTGGCCTACGAGCACATGAACCAGCCCCAGAAGCTGGCGGTGGAAACCGAACATGTCACCGCCGACCGTGTGCGCCAACAGGTGTATTTCCCGGCCAAGGAAGAGAAGATTCCGCTGCTTTTGAACCTGTTGGAGCATTGCAATCCGCATCGCAGCATCGTGTTCGTCAACACCCGCGCCGCCGCCGAGCGCGTGACCGACAAATTGAAGCGGCACGGCTTCAAGGTCGGCGCGCTGTCGGGCGACGTGCCGCAGGCCAAGCGCCAGAAGTTGCTGGAGCGCTTCAAGAAGGGCGAAGCCGACGTGCTGGTGGCGACCGATGTGGCCGCGCGCGGATTGCACATTCCGGATGTCACCCACGTGTTCAATTACGACCTGCCGCAGGACGGCGAGGATTACGTGCACCGCATCGGCCGTACCGCACGCCTGGGCGCCGAGGGCGACGCGATCAGCTTCGCGTGTGACCTGTACGCGATGAACCTGCCCGACATCGAGCGCTACATCGACATGAAGATTCCGGTCAGCCCGGTGGAACCGGCATGGCTGGTGCCGCCGTCGCCGCGCGCAAAGCCTCAGCTTGAACATCCGGAACCCGAGGCGGACACACCGGCGGCCAGTGCAGACGCGCCCGCTGCCAACAAACGCCGTCGTCGGCGCCGGCGGTCCGGTGGCGCGCAAGCCGCCCCACCTGCGACCGGCGGTTGATGCAGGCCTCCTGTTCCGGGAGGCATTGCTGGCTTCACCGGAAATCGAGTCGGGAATTCGCCATGGGTTGATGCCGGGCGTCGGGGAAATCGTTTCGGTGGCGACTCGCTCCCAAACGCGGCCGCCCCGAACCGCTCCCCGCGCCGCGCGGCCCTGGAAAGACAAGATTGTCGTTACGCTTTTCGCTAGCCCCGAGTTCCCATCCCGGCTACCCTGCAGCCCGTGATCCGCTTCGAGTCCGTCAGCAAACGCTATTCCGAAGGCCGCGAGGCGCTGATCGACCTGACTTTCGAGGTCGATGCCGGCGAGATGTTGTTCGTGACCGGCCATTCGGGCGCGGGCAAGACAACCTTGCTGAAGCTGATCGCGCTGATCGAACGCGCAAGCCGCGGCGCGATCGAGGTACACGGTCGCAATCTCGCGAAACTCAAGCATCGCGACGTTCCGCGCCTGCGCCGCGATATCGGCATGGTGTTCCAGGATCATCGCCTGTTGATGGACCGCAGCGTGGCCGACAATGTCGCCTTGCCGCTGGTGATCGGGGGCATCCCGCGTGAAGAGCGCGCCAAGCGCGTGCGCGGTGCGCTGGAGAAGGTTGGATTGGCCGGACGCGGCAGGGATGCGCCAGCCGGGCTTTCCACCGGCGAGCAGCAACGGGTCGGGATCGCACGCGCAATCGTGGGACGTCCCGCGCTGATCATCGCCGATGAACCCACCGGCAATCTCGACCCGCAACTGTCGGAAGAAATCATGCAGTTGTTCGTGGAGCTCCGTCAGACCGGCATCACCATCCTGATAGCCAGCCATGACCTGCCCCTGCTGAAACGCATGAAGCAGCGGGTGGTGGTGCTCGACCACGGGCACCTGATCGACGATGTGCCGGCGAGCCAGGTCGCATGAACTCGCGCGTCGCCATGGGCAATACGGTGCGTCATTCGCGCGTCGCGATGTGGCGGCGCCAGCACGCGTGGTGCGTGCGCGACAGCCTGCGTCAACTGGCGCGGCGGCCGCTCGGCAGTGCGCTCACGGTGGCGGTGATGGGGCTCGCGCTCGCGCTGCCGCTGGCGTTCTACTTGTTGCTCACTAATCTGCAGCATCTCGCGACGGCGTTGGGCGATTCGCAGTCGGTCAGCGTATTCCTGAAGTCCGGTGTGGCCGCGGATGGCGCGGACAGGCTGGCCGTGCGCTTGCGCGCGCGTGCCGACGTGGCGGGCGTCACCATCCGCACGCCGCAGCAGGGCCTCGCGGAACTGGCCGCGATGCAGGGTTTCGGTCATGCCATCCAGTCGCTGCCGGACAATCCGCTGCCGTTCGTGCTGCTGGTCGAACCGCGCGCCGGCGCGGACCGCGTGCAAGTCGCGACGATGGTTGCAGCGGTGCGTGCGTTGCCGGACGTCGACCTGGTCCAGGACAACGGCCAGTGGCGCGCCCGCCTGGACGCGCTGATCGCGCTGGGACGGCGCGTGACGCTGCTGCTGGCGGCGCTGCTGGGCGCGGCCGCAGTGCTGGTGATCGGCAATACCGTGCGGCTGGACCTGCGCAGCCGCGGGGACGAAATCGCGGTACAACGATTGATCGGCGCCAGCGCGGCGTTCGTGCGCCGGCCTTATCTTTACGAAGGCGCCTGGTACGGCCTCGCGGCGGGGGTCGTCGCCATCCTGCTGGTGCTGTTGCTGGAAGCGGTGCTCGCGGCGCCGGTGCGTGACCTGGTCGCCAGTTACGCAGGTCGCCTGCACTTCGGTGGATTGTCCTGGGTTACGCTCGGGACCGCGCTGGCGATCGCGGTCGCACTCGGCTGGGTGGGTGCGTGGATCGCCAGCGGCCGACATCTGGCCAAGTGCTAGGAACAGGGGTCATGTCCACGTTCGACCCGTGCCTTGCGTCGCCCGACATGAAAAGCAAACCTGACCCTGCATGAACGACGTCCTTCGCCACATCGTCAGCGACAACCCGCGCGTGATGGTGGTGGATGGCTCGAAGGTGGCGCGCACGCTTATCGCACGGGTGCTGGAGAAGGATCTGCCGAGTGCGACGGTGATCGCCTGCGCCAGCGGGCACGAAGCCAAGCAGGTGCTGCACGAAGGCGTGGTCGATCTGGTCACGACCGCCTTGCGGCTGCCCGACATGGACGGCACCACGCTGGCCCGCTACGTGCGTGACAACGCGCCGCAGGCGTACATTCCGATCGTGGCGGTTTCGGGCGACGTGCAGGAGCGCCTGCAGAAGCGCGAGATCGGCGATGCGATCACCGATTACTTCGACAAGGCCGCGGGTTACGCGGCGCTTGCGGACTTCATCCGCGGCTACGTGGCGCCGGTGGATCGCGCGGAAGGCACGGTGTTGTACGTCGAGGACAGCCGCGTGGTCGCGCTGGCGACGCGCCGCATGATGGAGCGCTACGGTCTCACCGTGCATCCGTCCGGCAGCGCCGAAGAGGCCGTCGAGTTCCTCGGCGCGGCACGAGATCGCGGCGAAATGGGTGCGGACCTGGTGCTGACCGACGTCAGCCTGAAGGGCGAAATGTCCGGAGGTGATCTGCTGGAGTGGATCCGGGCCGACTTGAAGCTCGGCAGGGGCCGCTTGCCCGTACTGGTGATGACCGGCGACGAGAACCCGGTGAACCAGGCCGCGCTCCTGAAAGCGGGCGCCAATGACCTGGTCGAAAAACCCGTGGAAGAACGTTTGCTGATGACAAAACTCTTGTTCCAGTTGCGGGTATCGCAGAGGCAGCGCGCGTAGGGCGGGACTTGACCTGCCGGCAAACCGGCGCCACTGTTCGACAAGTTGAACATCTCCGGTTTCCATGCTCGAGCAAAGCCCGATCGCAACCGACACGCGCCTGAAACTCGAAGCTTCATGGAAGGCGCGGGTGGGCGATCATTTCGATCGCCCGGAGATGCACGCGCTGAGCGAATTCCTGCGCGCCGAAAAACACGCGGGCAAGCGCA
>DAIUEL010000157.1:0-6391 GCA_036845145.1 Rhodanobacteraceae bacterium
GCGCCGCGCGCCGGCCTCGCTGACCAAGATCATGACCGAGTACGTGGTCAACGCCGAGCTCGCGGCCGGCAAGATCCACATGGACGACCAGGTCCACATCAGCGAGCACGCCTGGCGTGCCGGCGGCGCGGGCACCGACGGTTCGACCAGTTTCCTGAAACTGAATTCCGACGTGCCGCTGAAGGACCTGCTGTACGGCATGATCATCCAGTCCGGCAACGATGCCGCGATCGCACTGGCCGAGCACGTCGCGGGCTCCGAGCAGGCTTTTGCGCAGATGATGAACGCGTACGCGCAGCGGCTCGGCATGACCGGCACGCATTTCATCAACGCGTCGGGCTATCCGGCGCCCGACCACTACAGCACCGCGCACGACATCGCGATCCTGTCGCGCGCGCTGATCAAGAACTTCCCCGAGCAATACAAGATCTCGAAGATCAAGGCGTTCGAGTGGAACGGCATCACCCAGCACAACCGCAACACGCTGCTGTGGACCGATCCCACGGTGGACGGCATCAAGACCGGCTCGACCAAGGAAGCGGGTTTCTGTCTTGCCGCATCGGCGCTTCGGGACGGCATGCGCCTGATCGCGGTGACGATGGGCGGCCCCGACATGAACGCCGCGACCACTGGCGACGAGGCGCTGCTGAACTGGGGTTTCAACTTCTACCGCACCCACGACCTGTACAAGGCGGGCCAGGTGCTCGCCACGCCACGGCTTTGGAAAGGCGAGGCCGATACCCTGGAACTCGGCATCGCCGAGGACGCGTCGGTGACGATTCCGCGGGGTCGCTACGACCAACTGCAAGCCACGCTGGAAATCCCGCAGCGGCTGGTCGCGCCGTTCAAGCAGGGCCAGCCGGTCGGCACGCTGAAGGTGACCTTCGATGGCAAGCCGCTGGTGAGCGAACCGCTGGTGGTATTGAAGGACGCGCCGCAGGGCGGCTTCTTCAAGCGCCTGTGGGATGCGATCCTCCTGTGGTTCCACCACGGCAACGGCACCACCACCACGCCGGCGCCGACCGTGTCGGTGTCGCCCGCGTCCAGTGTCGCGGCGCCGGCCACCACCCAATAAAATAACGGAATGCGAGAACTCGGCGACATCGAGAAAAACGAAGGCCAAGGCTTCCAGTTTCCCGGCAGCTTCGAAATCACCGCGATGGGCAACGCCAACGCCAACCTGCGCGAGCGCGTGACTGAGATCCTGCGCGAGATCGGGCTGTCGGTGCTGGAAGCCAGCGTGCGCGAACGCTCGTCCAGCCAAGGCAACTACGTCTCCGTGAGCGTGGTGTTCAACTGCCCCTCGCGCGAGAAATACGAGGAAGCCCACGCGGCACTGCGCGCGCATCCGGATATCCGCTACACCTTGTGAAGCGGGAACGGGGAACCGGGACCGAAAGAGCGGGAACAGCTTGCCTGCCGCGCACGACGGCCCCATGTTTCTCCATCACACGCCGCTGAACCGAATGCCAACCTTGCCCATTCCCGATGCCCGGCCCCTGGCCGTCCGCCACCTCGGGCGCCAGCCGTACGTACCGGTGTGGCGCGCGATGCAGGCGTTCACCGATGCGCGGGGCCCGGACACGCCGGACGAGTTGTGGCTGGTGCAACACGACCCGGTGTTCACGCTGGGCCAGGCCGGGAAGCCGGAACACGTGCTGGCGCCCGGCGACATTCCGGTGATCAACGTCGATCGCGGCGGCCAGGTGACATACCACGGCCCCGGCCAGATCGTGGCCTATCCGCTGCTGGACCTGCGCCGGCTGAAAATCGGCGTGCGCGAACTGGTGCGGCGGATCGAACAATCCATCATCGACACGCTGGCCGAGTGGAACGTCGTCGCCGTGCGTCGCGACGGCGCGCCGGGCGTGTACGTGGGCGAGGCCAAGATCGCGGCGCTGGGCCTGCGCGTGCGCCACGGCTGCACCTTCCACGGCCTCGCCTTCAACATCGCGATGGACCTGGAGCCTTTTCACCGCATCAATCCCTGCGGTTACGCCGGCTTGTCGGTGACACAACTGCTAGACTTGGGCGGCCCGTCGCGGCTTGCCGATGTCGAGGATGTGCTGATTGTTGAGCTGGGCCGACAATTCGGATTGTCACCGCAGGACGCGGACCCCGCCCTGCCCCGCGCTGCCGCATGACTTGCGGCCATATCCCGCCACCGCGATTTCCGATACTTTAGGGTCGGGCCGCGCCGCGACGAGCCTCACCCGCCCGCACCCCGCACCCGAACGCGTCAGCGAACGGCTGGCGTCCGTTTCCCTAATCGCCCGCGCAAAGAGCGCCCGCGGCCGCCCGCTCCGGTCGCACAAGGAATGTCCATGTTGCAGCGTGTTCCCGTAATCCTGATCGCCCTCGTCATGTCGCTGGGCGCGCGTGCGCAGAATCCCGCGCCGCCCGCGAACTGTCCGGCATCGTCGTCCAGCGCGCCGGCTGCCGCGCCGGCCGCCAAGTACAAGGCGACGCCGGCGCCGGAACTGAAACCGACCGCAGCCCAGGGCCAGGCCGCGATCCTCGCCGCGCGCCTGTTGACGCGCTTCCAGTACGAGGCGCTGCCGCTCGACGACGCGATGTCGTCGAAGATCTTCGACGCCTATTTCAAGGCGCTGGACGGCAGCCGGCTGTTCTTCACGCAACAGGATCTCGACAAGTTCGCGCCGGACCGCGGCAAGCTGGACGACGCGATCTGGAACGGCGACATGTCCATCCCGTTCGCGATCTTCAACCTGTATGAAAAGCGCTCGGGCGAGCGCACCGCTTATGCGCTGGCGCTGCTGAAGCAGGGCGTGAAGCTGGACGGCAACGGCACCTACAACTTCGATCGCGAAAAGGCGCCGTGGGCGGCCGACAACACCGCGCTCGACGCGCTGTGGAAGCAGCGTGTGGAGAACGACTGGATCCGCCTGAAACTGGCCGGCAAGGGCGATGCAGAGATTCGCAAGACGCTGTCGCGCCGCTACGAGAACTATCTCAATCGCGTGCACCAGCTCGACAGCCAGGACGCGTTCCAGACCTTCATGAACGCGTATGCGACCACGATCGACCCGCACACCAATTATTTCGGGCCGCGCGCCAGCGCGAACTTCGACCTCGCAATGAGCCTGTCGCTGGAAGGCATCGGCGCGGTGCTGCAGGAACACGACGAATACACCGTGATCCGCGAAGTGGTGCCGGGCGGCCCTGCCGCGAAATCCGGCAAGCTCGAGGTCGGCGACAAGATCGTGGGCGTGGGCCAGGGCGATTGCGGCGCGATCGTCGACACCGTCGGCTGGCGCATCGACGACGTGGTCGCCAAGATCCGCGGCAAGAAAGGCACCACGGTGCGGCTGGAAGTGCTGCCGGCCGAAGGTGGCCCCGACGCCAAGCCCCACCTCATCACGCTGGTGCGCCAGAAGGTCACCATCGCCGACCAGGAAGCCAAGAAGAAGGTCATCGACGTCAAGCAGGGCGGCCGCACCATCAAGGTCGGCATCATCGACTTGCCGAGCTTCTATGAGGATTTCGATGCGCGACGACGCGGCGATTCCGATTACAAGAGCGCCTCGCGCGACGTCGCCAAGCTGCTGGCGCAACTGAAGGCCGCCAGGGTTTCGGCGGTGGTGGTCGACCTGCGCGACAACGGCGGCGGTTCGCTGGAGGAAGCCATCAACCTCACCGGCCTGTTCACCGGCAAGGGTCCGGTGGTGCAAGTACGCGACAGCCGCGGCCAGGTCGAGCAGAAGGATTCGGACGAGAAGATGCTGTGGACCGGCCCGATGGCGGTGCTGGTCAATCGCGGTTCCGCCTCGGCCAGCGAAATTTTCGCCGCGGCGATCCAGGATTACGGCCGCGGCCTGATCATCGGCGAACCGACCTTCGGCAAGGGCACGGTGCAGAACCTCACCAGCCTCGACCAATTGGCGATGAACACCAAGCCGACGTTCGGCGAACTCAAGATGACCATCGCGGAGTTCTTCCGCGTCGACGGCGATTCCACGCAGCTGCACGGCGTGACGCCCGACATCAAGTTCCCGCACTCGATCGGCTACAAGGATTACGGCGAATCGAGCTACCCCAACGCGTTGAAGTGGACCCATATCCCGGCAGCCGAATACACGCCGGTGGCCGACCAGAAGGCGCTGTTCGCGCCGCTGACGGCCGAGCACGACGCGCGTGCGAAGACCGATCCGGCCTGGCAGTTGCTGCTGGATGAATTGACCGCCGCGCGCAAGCTGCACGACCAGAAGACCGTGTCGCTCAACTACGACGTGCGCCAAGCCGAACGCAAGCAGCAGGACGCGCAGGATGCGACCTTCAAGAAGCGCCGCGAAGCGCTGGGCGATGTGTCGGCGATCACGCTTGAACCCGACGACGGCCTGACCGCCGGCGAGCGCAGCGTGAAGCAATCCGTCGCGCGCGAGAAGGCGGCCAAGGAAGCCAAGGACATCGAACTGGACGAGACCGCGCACATCATGGCCGACGAAGTCGCGCTGCTGGAGAAGGAATCCAAGCTGGCCCACGACGTGCTGCCGCGCCAGGCCTTCACCAAGCCGATTTCGGTGGCGGCGTCGGCGTCCTCCGCCCCACCGGTACCCGCCAGCAGCGGCAGCGGCCACTGACGCCCGTCATCCGGGCCATCCAGGCGCCGGTTTCCTTGCCGTCGCCATTCCGGGGCCATCGCCGCTCGTCGGCGATGACGCGGAGAGCGGCCACGGATGGCCGGGTTTCGGGGAGCGAGGAAACCCGGAATGGTCGCATGGTCCGCAAGCGAAAAACCGGGTTCCGGGAAACATCCCATCCCACTGCGCGGATGCGACTGGCGCGAACTTCCGCTTTCGCGTAGCCTTCAGGTCACCCCCGACAAGGAGAAGCTCGGCATGCGCATCGCGATCATCGTGATTGGAATCATCCTGCTCGGACTTGGCGTGTGGGTCGCGGTGGGCGCGGCGCACTACAGCGACACCAAGGCGGAGATCGGACCCGTCAAGGTCACCAAGCAGCAGCCCGTTCCGGCCCCGGTCGGGTATGCGGGCATCGTGATCGGCGGCATACTGATCGTGGCGGGTGCGCTGAAGAAGAATTGATCCGCGCGAGGTTGCCGCACCGCGACGGTTACAATGGCGCGGATGGATGTGTCGTACCTGCTGGATTCGCTCAACGCCGCGCAACGTGAAGCCGTCGCCGCCCCACCGGGCCATTACCTGGTGCTGGCCGGCGCGGGCTCGGGCAAGACCCGCGTACTCACGCACCGCATCGGCTGGCTGATCGAAGCCGATGGCGCGCCGCCGTGGTCGATCCTCGCCGTCACCTTCACCAACAAGGCCGCCGGCGAAATGCGCGCGCGGCTCGGCAATCTGCTGCCGCACGGCACGCGCGGACTCACGGTTGGCACCTTCCACGGCATCGCGCATCGATTGCTGCGCCAGCATTGGCAGGAAGCGCAGTTGCCGGAAACCTTCCAGATCCTCGACGCCGACGACCAGCAACGGCTGGTGAAGCGCGTGGTCGCCGGGCTCGGCATCGACGAGGCGCGTTATCCGCCGCGGCAGGCGATGTGGCAGATCAACGCGTGGAAGGACGAAGGCAAACGCCCCGACGGCATCGAGCCCGGCGATCATCCGGTCGCGCGCACTTACCTGAATGTGTACCAGGCGTACGAGCAGGCCTGCCGTCGCGCGGGGCTGGTGGATTTCGCCGAACTGCTGCTGCGTGCGCACGAACTGATCCGCGACAACGATGCGCTGCGCGCGCACTACCAGGAACGTTGGCGGCATCTCCTGATCGACGAATTCCAGGACACCAACGCGCTGCAGTACGCGTGGATTCGCCTGCTGGCGGGCCGCACCGGAAAAGTGTTTGCGGTGGGCGACGACGACCAGTCGATCTACGGCTGGCGCGGTGCCAAGGTCGAGAACATGCGCGCATTCCTGCGCGACTTTCCCGACGCGAAGACGCTGCGGCTGGAGCAGAACTACCGCTCCACCGCCACCATCCTGGAAGCCGCCAATGCGGTGATCGCGCAGAATCCGTCGCGGCTCGGCAAAAAGCTGTGGACGTCGGGCGACAAGGGCGAAGCGATCGCGCTGTACGCCGCCTACAACGAACAGGACGAAGCGCGCTTCGTGATCGAGCGCATCCGCGAATACCTCGACGGCGGCGGCAACGCGTCGGACATCGCGGTGCTGTATCGCTCCAACGCCCAGTCGCGCAACTTCGAGGAACAACTGCACCAGCACGACATTCCGTACCGCGTGTACGGCGGGCAGCGTTACTTCGAACGCGCCGAGGTCAAGGACGCACTGGCGTACCTGCGGCTCGCCGCCAACCGCGGCGACGACGCCTCGTTCGAGCGCACGCTGGCGACGCCGCCGCACGGCGTGGGCGAACGCAGCGTGGAATTGCTGCGGCG
>DAIUEL010000158.1:0-6373 GCA_036845145.1 Rhodanobacteraceae bacterium
CCCTGGTGCTGGGCGACAGCGGACGCGAACTCGAACCCGGTCCCGATTCGCCGGCCCTGCACCTGATCGATGCCGTGCGCGACGAAGCCCATCGTTTCGCGATCACCGGCCACCGCAAGCGCCGCGAGAAGGCGCGCGAACGGGGCGTTCTGGAAGACGTGCCCGGCATCGGCGCGGCCCGTCGTTCGGCATTGCTGAAGGCTTTCGGAGGCCATGCGGGCGTGATGGCGGCCGGCGTCGAGGAGCTGTGCCGGATCCGTGGCATCAATCGCGAACTGGCCGAGCGCATCCACGCGTTCCTGCACTAGGAAACCTCTTTTCAAACCACGAATCGTCGTCGTTCCCCGCGACTCGCCTGACGTCCCGTCGCGTGTGTGCGACACTGATGCTGTTCGTTCGGAGCAAAACCGTTGCGCATCAACCTGCCGACCTGGATGACGCTGTTCCGCGTGCTGCTGCTGCCGGTAATGGTGGTGGCGTTCTATTCGCACGACGCGATCCCGTCCGTGCCATTGCGATTCGCCAACATCGCCGCGGTCGCCGTGTTCGCGTTGGCGTCGCTCACCGACTGGCTGGATGGCTGGATCGCGCGGCGCTGGCACATGGAATCGGCATTCGGCGCGTTCCTCGATCCTGTCGCCGACAAATTGATGATGGCGGTCGCGCTGTTCCTGCTGGTGCAGAGCCATCCCACGTGGCTGCTGGCGGTGACCAGCGCCGTGATCGTCGGGCGCGAGATCACCGTTTCCGCACTGCGCGAATGGATGGCGTTCGTCGGCGAACGCGGTCGCGTCAAAGTGCAATGGATCGGCAAATTCAAGACGGTGATGCAGATCGTCGCCATCCTGATCCTGCTGTGGGAGCGCGACAAGGACGCTACGTTCTTGCGTGGCTGGTACGTCGGCGAGGTGCTGCTGGTGGTCGCCGCGATCCTGACGATCTGGTCCGGGCTGGCCTACATGCGGGCTGCGTGGCCGGTGTTGCGCGACGGCCGGATGCCGGGCGAGGGCACCGGTTCCTGACCTTGAGACAAGGCCGATGCCACGGCCGCATTGCGCGACCGCGGCTTGTCGGACGGCCCGTGCTGCCCACGCGGTTCCGGCCGCGCGTTCGTCACTTCGTCACGGGCACGAGCAGGATGCCGTGGATCTCACCCGTTGGGAGATAGGCATTCGCCGCGATCTCGCCTCTGTCGTTGATGCCGGTTGCGAACTCGATGTGCATGTTCGAACCCGCGATGACCAGGCTGTTGAGGTCCGCCATCCGTCTGCCCGGGCGCCACACGAACGCGCTGGAGAAGCCGAGATCGCCGGGGTCATCCGTGCAACCGCCAAGGCCGCCGACGACGAAGCCGCGCGCGTTCACCGCGGTGGCGGTGGAGTTATGGCAAGGCGCGACCACGCCGAGATCCTGCTTGCCTTTCCTGCCGAACCACAACACCGCGTGATGGTCGGGACTATCCGGCGAGTAATCCGAGCGGCCCACGATCCAGCCTTGTTCGTTGATCGCCAGCGACTCCGAAGATTCGCCGCCGAGGGTGCCGAGATCGACCATCTTTCCGTTTTCCCAGAGGAAGGCGTGCCAGCTCTCGTCGCCCGCCAGCATGGAAGTGCCAATGGCCTGGCCGCGCTCGTTGAGCACCTGCCCCCACGGCCCTTGGGAAAGACTTCCCGAGGTGACCACGGTGCCGCCCAGGGTCCCCAGATCGCGCATCGAACCATTCCTCCACAGAAATGCGTGCGTGGTGGGGAGTCCCGTGGAATCGTGGACGACCGCGTCGGTGTACGAGATTCCATACACCAGGCCGGATTCGTTGATTGCAAAGGCTGCCGCGTCGTTGCCACCCAGCGTTCCCAGGTCCCGGAGTTTTCCTCCCTTCCAGAGAAATGCCCGCGCTTGTGTCGCTGCAGGGATGAAACCGTTCATGAAATTCGCGAGATCCGGGTCTTCCGGTATCGTGTTGAGAGCGACTCCCACCGCATTGCCCCAACTGTCGACCATGTTCACCGCCCCGGAATTCCCGCCGAAGGTCCCCAGGTCCCATACTCCGCCAAAAGCTCCCCAGACCACGGGACGCAGTTGTGGGAAGCCGGTCAGCGGATCCATCAGGCCATTGGTGATGAATCCTCCAAGTTGACCGCTGGCCGCGATGTCAGCGGCGAGGCTCGTATTGACAGCCGGGTCTATGCCGGCGGGAAAAGGCAGCTCGACGATTCGGCCATTCGGGCGTCGCAGGAACGCGTGATCGACGTAGCAGTCGAGAAAGCAGTTTGGCTCGGGTACCGCGGTTTGGGAATTGGCGATGGTCACCCCGCTGCCGTTGAGGGTGCGGGCCGGGTACATCGTGTTGCTCTCCGGTCCGCCGAGCGTGCCGAGGTCGATCAGCCGATAGCGCGGGTAGCCCGCTGGCACGGTCGCGGGAATTGAGGCGACGCGCGGACGCGTGGCGGCGCCATGTGGCCGTGCCATGCCCTCCTGTGTACTCCGGTAACCCGGCTGATGCTGTCGACTCAATGGCGTTGCCGGCGCGGCGTTGGGGGCCGCGAACGACGCAACAAGCAATGCCGCCAGCGCAGCGGCGAGACGATGGAAGCGGAACATGTCGGCTCCTCCCTTGGGATGGGGTGAGGGAGCGGCGTGCGTCCCTCGTACCTTCATCCGGAGTCGGAGGTGCCCGGGTTACAGATTCTGCTTTTCGACCTCCTTGGCGAACGCCTGGTAGTCCGGCTGTTTCAGCATCGCCTCGATGTGCTGGCGGCTCGCCGCCACCTCGAGGCGCGAGGCCTTTTGCCACGCTGCGAAACGCGCATCGCCGTGGAATGGAATGAATTCGTAATAGCCGTCGGTGCGGGTGTTGCTGGTCAAGCCATGCGCGGTCGCCGTGTCGAGCATGCGATATGCGCCGTCCCGATCACCCTCCAGGCGCAGGATCGCTGCCATGCGCAGATAGGGACCGAAGTGCTCCTGGCCGCCGTCGATCGCGGCCTGCTCCTTGCGCCTGGCCGCGGCAATCAACGGAGCGGCTTCCGCATTCCGGCCGAGTTGCCGAAACAGGACCGCCTGCTCCAGTAATGGATCATCGAGATAAAGATCGCCGGTCCCTTGCGCGTAGTGCCGGATCTCGTGTTGCAGCAACGCCAGCGCGCCGGCCCAATCGTGCTGCTGCTCGGCGCAGATGCGCGCGTAGTCATTCGCCGAGGCGGTGCCGCCGGAAACCAGGTCCGGATCCAGCGGTTCGGCCAGTTTTCGGCAACGGGTGAAATCGCCGCGATAGCGCGCGATCTCTGCCTCCATCAACTGCCGCTTGTCGGCGTCGTCTTCGGCCGCGATCGCGGTGCGCATCCAGCGTTCGCCCGCATCGATCTCGCCCGCAGCGATCAAAGGCTGGGCGATCCAGTAGAACCCGTCCGCGCCGCGCGCAGAAAACTCCTGATCCTGACGAATCAAGCGAAAGCTCTCGTCGAAATGGCCGCTTCCGTAGGCGAGCAGCGCGAGCATGCGGTCTGCCGGCGCTCCCAATGCGCCGGCGCGCCGGTAGGTGGCGGTCGCGCGTTTCGACCAGCCGCGGTAGTAGTAGGCGAGTGCAAGGCTGTCCCAGCCGGCAGCCAGGGAAGGATCGAGATTGATGGCGCGCTCGGCCTCCTGGATGGCCGTGTCGTTCCAGAACGCGGCGCCACCGAAACGCTTGGCCCGCTGGGTGTAGGCCGCGGAGAGATCCGCGTGCGCCAGTGCGAATTTCGGGTCTGCCGCGATCGCCTGCTGGAAGGCTTCGATCGCAGCGTCGTTGGTTCTCGACTCGAAGCGGAGAAAAAACTCGATGCCGCGCAGGTCCGCAGCCAGCGCCTCGCGCGGCACCTGCGCTTCGGGCGGCGGATGCCGGCGCCTGCTTTCCAGCACGGGACGCAGCCGTTCGACGAGATCGCCGACGTTTGCCGCGGAGCCTTGCCAGAGGATTTCCTGGCGCAACCCGTCTACCGCCCGCACGCGCAGGGATGGGCCAGCGCCTCCGGCGCGTACCTTCACCTGCACGAATGCGCCGAGTTTCCCGCCGCGCTGCACGGCGCTTTGCGGGAAATCCCTTTCCTGCGCTTGTCTCAGCACGGCGTCGAACGGCAGCACATTTAGCGCGCGTATGCCTTGCAGCTTGTCGGAGAGTGCACGCGCGGCGGCGAGTTCGGCGGGTGACGGATGCGGCAGGTCCGCCGGCAGCACGGCGAGCGTGCGCGTGGCGATGCGGGGGTCGGGCGTCGACCAGTATTCCGCGTAGTGTCCGAACAGCAGCGCCGCCGCAACGGCCACGACGATCAGCGACACCAGGGTGCCCCACGCCCATGCACGCCGCCGGGAAGGCAGGGCGCTTTGGGTCAGCACTTGCAGGCGGCGGCCCAGGCGCGATGGAGAGCCGCGTTGCCATTGTTCCAGTGCCTCGGCGAACACCGCAGCCGAGGGATAGCGGTCGCCGGGACGCTTTTCCAGGCAGCGCAAACAGATCGTTTCGAGTTCGGCGGGAATCTTCGGGTCGATGCGGCGCGGCGCGGTCGGTCGCCGCGTCGCGACCTGCTGCAGGATCTGCAGCGGCGTCAATTCCGCGAACGGCGCCTGGCCGGTCAGCAGTTCGTAGAGGATCGCGCCGAGTCCATACACGTCGGCGGCGGCGGTGAGGTTTGCGCCGGCGGTGGTGAGCACTTCCGGCGCGACATAACGCGGCGTGCCGACCAGTGCGTCGACGCCGGTCAGTGTGCTGTCCACCCGCATGCGCCGCGCCAGCCCGAAATCGGTCAGCAGGCATCGGCCGGCCGCGTCGATCACGATGTTCGAAGGCTTCAGGTCACGATGCAGCACGCCGCGTTCGTGGCCGTAGGCGACTGCACGCGCGATCGATGCCAGCAGTTCCGCAATCTCGCGATGGCGCCTGTGCAGCGCAGCAATGCGCTGCGCGAGATTGCCGCCCTCCGCCAGTTTCATGCTGTAGTACGGCAGACCTTCGTGTTCACCGACTTCGTGGACGGGCAGGATGCCCGGATGATCCAGTCCTGCCATCAACTCCGCTTCGCGGCGGAACCGCTCGCGTGCCTCTTTCGTTTCCAGCCGCTCCTGGGTCAGCATTTTCAAGGCGACCTCGCGGCCGAGATCGTCCTGCCATGCGCGATAGACGATGCCGGCGCCGCCGCGCGCGATTTCTCCGGTCAGCCAGTAACGTCCGATCCTGCGCCTGGCGAATGTGCTGGCCGGATATTCGTCGTCGGGGGAGATCTCCTCGGTCTTCTCCGACGAAAGCGCGGCATCGAGCAGACAGCGTGCGCAGAGTGCGTCCGGCAGCGATGGATCGCGCAAGTTGCCGCAAGCGGGGCAGCGCGGGGCATCGACCGGCGCGGTGTTCATGACGATCCAATCGTCGGACTGACGGCAAGCACGTTGCGCAGATGGGTCAGTTCGTCCTCGATGTCCCCCGCGGTCGCAACCGTGCAACCGATCTCTCCACGAAGCGCGTCGCGAAAGCGCCTCCGCAGCCGGTGCACGGCGACCTTGACCGCACCTTCACTCCGGTCCAGGCGCTTTGCCAGCGTGGCATAAGCGGGCGCCTCGGCCCCGGGATCCAGGCATGGCCGCAGGGTTTCGTATTCGAGAGTCATTCCCTGTCGGGCGTATTCCGTACCGAGTGCATCGAGCGCGTTCTTCACGACGATGCGGGCCCACTGTTGATCGAATTGCAGCTCGAACGGCACATGGTTCCGGGCATCGAAATGCATGCTTGCCTCGGTCTCCGCGATGTCGATCGGGACGAAAACGGAATCGCCACCCCGCTTCAAAGCCTGGGCCCGCTCGCGATCATTGGCGAGAAACCAGCGCAAGGCACCGAACAGGAACGAACGAAACCGTCCGCGTCGCGGATCCGCCCGCGCCACGATGCCGTGCTCGATCAGATGGAGGAAGAAACCCTGCGTCAGGTCTTCGGCGGTAGCGGGTTCGAATCCCTTTCGGCGAAGGCTGGCGTAAACCGGCGGCCAGTAGCGACGGCAAAGCACTTCGAGTGCGCGGCCCGCATCCGCGGAGGCGCGGGTGGCAAGCACGATCCCCCAACTGGTTTCTGGGAACCGGTAACCCGCTGGCGCGCGACCCTGCTCGTGACGCACGGCGCAATCCTCGGCCGTTCTGGCCGCTCGCAGCATACCAGTCCATCGCGATACGTCGGCGCGGGGGAGAGGGTATTGTTTTCTGGGCAATTTCCCTGGCGGGTTCCTGGTTCCGGCCGGGCCGGCGTCTATCGGAGCCAAAGGCTTGAACCGGATTGCGGCGCAACGTATCATTGCCGGCTCGCGCGGGAATAGCTCAGTTGGTAGAGCACGACCTTGCCAAGGTCGGGGTCGCGAGT
>DAIUEL010000159.1:0-3278 GCA_036845145.1 Rhodanobacteraceae bacterium
GGCTACGACCTGGTCACGTTCGTCTACTTCGCGTGGCCACTGGTGTTGTTCCTGTGGCTGGTGCCGACGCGCCCCGGACGCCTGCCCGGCTGGCAACGTTGGCTGCTGTACGTGTTGCTGCTGCTGGGCGTGCTCATCATCTGTGCAGGCCTGTTGCGCTGGCAGTTCCATGCCAACTTCAAGACGGGCTGGCCGGTGCTGCTTCCGTTCCTGTTCGCGCTGCCGCTGGCGGCATTCACCTACACCTCGCGCGCCGGGCAGTGGATCCTGTGGGCGTTCTGCCTGCTGCTGCTGTTCGGGTTGCTGTTCGTGGGCGCGTCGGAACTGACGTTCTGGAACGAGTTCGGTTCGCGCTTCAACTTCATCGCGGTGGATTACCTGATCTACACGCGCGAGGTGATCGGCAACATCCGGGAGTCGTACCCGGTCGCGCGTTGGCTGACGATGCTGGCGGTCGCCGCCATCGTGATCGTCGCGCTCACGCGGCGCAGCCTGCGCACGCGCGACGACGACAGCCGCTTCGGCCAGCGCTCGCTCGTCGTGCTGGGTTGGCTGGTACTCACGGTGGTCACCGCGTTCACCGTCAACTCAGGGCTAAAGGATCGCCGGCAGAACACCTACGTCAATTCGCTGGCCGGCAACGGCATCTACGAATTCTTCGCGGCGTTCCGCGCCGGCAGCCTCGATGTCCATCGTTTCTATCGCACGCTGCCCGACGAGCAGGCGTATGCGATCGTGCGCAAGATGCTGAAGACGCCGAACGCGACCTGGGTCAGCGACGATCCGCACGACCTCACCCGTGAAATCCACGCGGTCGGCCCGGAACAACACCTCAACGTGGTGCTGATCACCGTCGAAAGCCTGTCCGCGGGTTACCTCGGGGTGTTCGGCAACCCGAAAGGCCTCACGCCCAACCTCGACCGGCTGGCCGGCCAGAGCCTGTTCTTCGACAACCTGTACGCCAACGGCACGCGCACCGTGCGCGGGCTGGAGGCCGTGACGCTGTCGATACCGCCGACGCCGGGCGACTCGCTGATCAAGGAGAAGCACAACGAAAACCTGTTCTCGCTGGCGGACATCTTCAACCAGCGCGGCTACGTGTCGGAGTTCGTCTACGGCGGCTACGGCTACTTCGACAACATGAATTACTTCTTCGCGCACAACGGCTACAAGGATGTCGACCGCCGCGACATTCCCGCGGGCGCGACCATCCACGGCGAAAACGTCTGGGGCGTGGCCGACGAGGATTTGTACACGCTGGCGATCGGCCAGATGGACGAGATCCACGGCGAGGACAAACCGTTCTTCCTGCACATCATGACCACGTCGAACCACCGGCCCTACACCTGGCCGAAGGGGCGGGTGGACGACATGCCGCAAGGCAAGCGCGACGGCGCCGCCAAGTACACCGACTGGGCCATCGGCGATTTCATCCGGCGCGTGCAGGACAAACCGTATTTCAAGGACACCGTGTTCGTGATCACCGCGGACCACTGCGCCGACAGTGCCGGCAAGTCGCGCATCCCGATCGACCGCTACCACATCCCGCTGCTGATCTACTCGCCCGCGCACATCGAGCCGCGGCGCGTCGACCGCATGACCGCGCAGATCGACATTCCGCCGACCCTGCTCGGCCTGCTGGACTTCAGCTACCGCAGCCGCTTCTTCGGCCATGACGTGCTGGACCTGCCGCCCGATCGCGACCGCGCATTCCCGTCGACCTACCAGAACCTCGGCTACCTGCGCGGCGGCCGCCTGAGTATCCTCTCGCCCGGCCACAAGGTGGAACAGGTCAAGCCGGACCGCGCCACAGGCGGTGCCGTGCCGTACCCGCAGATGGACCCGGCCGAACTGGACCAGGCCATCGCCGCTTACCAGGTCGCCTACGACGAATTCCACAGCGGCCGCATGCGCTGGCGCGAAAGTGATGCGACGCTGGTGCAGGCGTCACCGGCTGCGGCGAGTTCTGCTGCGATCGCGGATACCAAAGCCGCTAATCCGTGAATTTCGCGGCAGATCAGGCCACCTTTCCAATGCCGTATGAGCGTTGAAAAAAGGAGACGGAGGTAATCAAGTTTCCGCAACGGCGCGATGGTCAGGCCGGGCGCGTTCCTCGGCAACTCGGATACTTGGTGCATCCCCAGAACGCATAGCGGGAGTGGCGGTTGGTGCGCTTGACCATTGAAGCGCCGCAGCTCGGGCAATCCGGGGTGGTCGCGCCAGCCAGGTTCAGCTTTGGCTTCGTAGGCACGGCGGTGGAGGCCGATGCGGTGTTCTGCACGCCCTGAATGAGGGCCAATGGCGCTTCATCATGAACCAGTTCCAAGGGTTTGCCTCGCGCGGAGCGATGCGCGTCCGACGTGAAGTCGCCGACCGTCACGATCTTGACGGCGTCCGCGCCGTGGTGGGCAGGTGGCCCGTACATTTCCCCCGCGACTTTCACATCCACGCGCTGACTCGCCATTGCTTGCATTGAATCAGCGGGACCTTTCCGGCTTTGCCAAGGCGTAAGTCGACGGAGTAACTCGAATTGCTTCCAGTTCATCGCGCGCAGGCTGTCGAGTCCCGTTTGTGTTTCCAGCAAACGATCTCGCTGGCGTCGGCCGATAAATGAGGCGAAAGCAGCGGCCCAGCAAATGCCTAGCAGCGTCCAGGCAAGGATCGACGTCGCGCCACCGTTCGCCGCCTTGCCGATCGGCGCAAGAAACGCGTTGCTCGATGAAGACACATGTCCACTGATTCCGTAGCGCACGCCCACGCAAGTAACGATCCCCAAAACGATGCCAACCGGCCACAGTGCCGATGCGATCAACTCAAACCCGCCCTGTCTGCGTCGCGCCATTCCCGTTTCCCCTGTTGAACCACCAATATCCGAAACTTCAAGCACAAATGATGCCGACACCTTGGTCTATCTGCTTGATCGCCGTTTGTCTTGTCCTGGGTTGCATGATTGGGGGAGAACGATGAGCGAAGTCGAGGCCGGTGTCGAAGGCAGGGCGTGGACGCGGCGCGAAGTCGAGCTCGTGGTGAATGTCCATCTGCACATGCTGCGGATGCAGCTCATGGGCCAGACGCCGAACAAGGCCGAACACAACCGGCAGTTGCAGACCATGCTTCCCGCTCGTTCGAAGGCCTCGATCGATACAAGCACTGCAACATCAGTGCCGTGCTGGTCGAGTTGGGCGTCCCGCCGCTCGCTGGGTACAGGCCGCCGTTCAACTGCCAGCAGCAGCTGCTGGTTCCAGTTGTTTCGGAGGCCATCGGGCGAGACGCTCTTT
>DAIUEL010000159.1:3378-6357 GCA_036845145.1 Rhodanobacteraceae bacterium
CCCGTTCGCGGGTTTCGGCAACGGTGTATACCTCGCCGGACGCCTCGCGTTGTGCGTTCTCCTCGACAGCCGTTGTCTCGCTTCAATGAGTCCAGCCCAACGGGCCGCGCTCGACCGGACTCAGTTCAACGATTTCAGGTGTTGCAGCTTGGCGGCGTAGATGGCGCGCCATTGCGGGGTGGTGCTGTTCTCTTTCGCCAGTTCAAGTTGCTTGCGTGCCAGTCGCATGTCGCCGAGATGCGACGCGGCGACGGCCAGTTGGAAATGCGATGCAGCATCGTAGGGTCGCTCCGACAGCGCCTTTTCGAACAGCCGTGCCGCTTCCGCGAACCGGCCCGCTTGCATCGCCTCCATGCCCCGATCGTAGAAGTAGAACGGCGAATGGCGCTGGATCTGCGCCAGTCGTTGCGCCAGTACCTGCGCTTCCGCGCCGCGGCTTTCCAGCGTGAGTACCCGCATCAGGTTGGAGATCGCCGAAACGTTGTCGGGATCGCGTTGCAACGCGTAACGCATCGCGCGCTCGGCCGGTGCCCGCTGGTTCCGCTCGAGGTAGATGACGCCGAGCGTGTTGGCGGCGTTCGCGAATCCGGGATCGGCTTCGAGCGCCGCGCGGGCAAACCAGTAGGCGCGATCGAGGTCGCCGTCGACCATGACCTCGGCCGCGCGGTTGTTCATGTACATCGCGATGATGGTTCGCTCCGGAATCGGCCGCGACACGGCGCTCGCCATCTGCCGTGGCGGCAGGAAGTCCACGATCATGGGCGTTTCGTCGTCACGGTAGAACGGAAAGCTCGACCTGCGCGGGCCGAGCACCAGGTTCACGTGTTGGCTGAGGATCGCGAATCCGGCATCACGCGACCAAGTGTCGAAGTCATGGACCTCCTGGTAGGTCACGTGGATGTCGAGTTGCTTGGCCAAGGCCGCAGCCATGATCACCAGCGAGAGGCAGTTGCCTTCGCGCGCCTCGAACGTTTGCGACGCGGTGCGGGTGATGGCCGAGTCGTAATCGATCAGGAGTTTGCCGTTGAGGGCATTGAGCAGGGCTTGCCGCGCATCGCCGTGGCGGGTCTGCGGAATGATTTCATCCGCAATGAAGCGCCGCATCGAGGCGTCGACGGCAAAAATCGATCCGTGGTCTACCGGCTCGGCGGGTGGCTTGAACAGTGCGTCGCGGAAGAGTGGCGTGACGTCACCGCGACTGGCGGTGGGTACGTGCGCGCAACCCGCCATCGACGTCGCGAACAGGATTGCACCGACCCGCAGCACCCGGATGAAGGTTTTCACCTTCGCCTCCGCAGCGGGCCTGTATCCGCTTGGCGGTCATTCGATGGCCTGCTGCACGGTCATCTTACACTGGCGGGACCGAGGCCGGATTCAAAAAACGGCCCGCAAGGGAACGGAGCAACCAAGGCAGAATGTTGACCTTCATCCCGTTGGTGCCAATCGGCGAGTCGCCATGAACAAACGCCTGATCGCGTGGTGCAGTTTTGTCCTGCTCGCATCCATCGGCGGCGCTGCGCGAGCGGCCGATGCGCTGCTGCGCAGCAATACATTGCCGGCGCGTTCGCGGGGAGGGAGCTGAAACAAGGGTCAGGGTCGACTTTCCAGCAGTCGTAGAAGCGGGGCAGGGTCGCTTCCCGGTATGGGCTATACGGAAGCGCAACACTGGTCGTGTCAGACTCGCCACGCAGCAGGTTGCAAGCGAGGTGGAACATGAAACGTATCGCCGGATCCGACCGGAGCACCATCGCCCTGTTTGCATCGCTCGCGCTGTGGCTGGGCAGCATCGCGCCGCTGACTGCCGCCGCGGTCACGCCCGTCGAATCCCCTGTATCGGTGACGTTCGTCAACCCGCAGCAATTCACCGAAAACCGCCTGTACGGCGCGCAGGACCGGTTCAACCGGATCGATTATCTGGCACAGCTGAAGGCTTACCTGATCAAGCAGGGGCAGGCCATGCTTGAGCCGGGTCAAAGCCTGCACGTCGACATCACCAACATCCAACTTGCCGGTGCGTACGAACCCTGGCGCGGTCCGCGATGGAGTTACGTGCGCATCATGCGCGACGCCTACCCACCGCGGATCGATCTGAACTTCAGGTTGGTGGGCCAGGACGGCAATGTGCTGCGCGAGGGCAAACGGGTGTTGCGCAACCTGAACTATTTGCAAGATGTGAGCCTGCCTGCCGCGACGGGGGCGTCGCTGTATTACGACAAGGCGTTGCTGCGTCGCTGGCTGGGTCGCGGTCCGGACAAACTCTGAAACGCGGGTATTCCGCAGCGAGTAAAAGCATGTCTGGGACACACCAGACCCGCGCACGGGGCGAGTGATGGGCGCTGGCTGATTGCAGTTTCTGCTGCAGGCATTTTCACTACCCGGCATCTCAGGCCGACAGCCCCACGTCTCCTTCGAGCACGGTTTGCCGCATTTGCGGTTTTTCGCCCGCGCGCCACAAAGCCGTTTCGAAACGCACGCGATAGCGCAGCGGCCCGCCGTCCGCGCGGTCACTGCGACGGATCGGCGGCGGGATGCAGACGAACTCGGTCGTCATCTTTTCCGCATCCACGCGGACGGTGGCGTAGCCGTGCCCGCCCATGTCGACGAACGTGAGATGCGGGGCCATCTCCGGATTGCTTGCAGCGTGCGCCTTTTCCAGGTCGCCACTGCGTGCGTATTCCAGCGCGGAACGCACGCCGTGGTTCAACAGCAGGTTCATGGTGGGCTCGGACGGCGCGCCGTCGCGGTCGGCCATGAACAGCGGACGCAACGGATCGTCCTTGCGCCCGTGCTCGTAGGCTTCCTGCATGCCGAGCGACGAGATGGACCCGCCGACGAAGGTGACGCCTACAGGCTGGAATGTGGCGGGCGGCAGCGCCTTCGCCGCGTAGCCCGCCCAGAAGCTGTGGCGATCGCCGGAGACGATGGCGAAGCCGGTGATGCCGGCGTCGCGCACGGCATCGAAGATCTCGCCGCGCTCGT
>DAIUEL010000160.1:0-6350 GCA_036845145.1 Rhodanobacteraceae bacterium
GCTGCGACACCGACATGAACGTGGTGATGAACGACGGCGGCGGCTTCATCGAATTGCAGGGTACCGCCGAAGGCCATGCGTTCCGTCGCGACGAACTCGACGCGCTGCTGGCGCTGGCGCAGAAAGGCATCGGCGAATTGATCGAAGCCCAAAGGGCTGCGTTGGCGAAATGAAGCTGGTGCTGGCCAGCGGCAACGCCGGCAAACTTGCGGAGCTGCGTGATCTGCTGGCGGGCAGCGGCGTCGAGTTGATCGCGCAAAGCGAACTCGGCATCGGTGACGCCGAGGAAACCGGATCGACCTTCGTCGAGAACGCGATCCTGAAGGCCCGCCACGCGGCGCGCGCTTCCGGCATGGCCGCGCTTGCCGACGATTCCGGACTGTGCGTGGATGCGCTCGGCGGCGCGCCGGGCCTTTATTCCGCACGCTATGCGGGCGTGCACGGCGACAACGCCGCCAACAACGCCAAGCTCCTGCGCGAACTCGAGGGCGTGCCGGACGCGCAGCGCGCGGCGCATTTCACGTGCGTGCTGGCATTGCTGCGCCGTGCGGACGATCCCGACCCGATCATCGCGACCGGCCGCTGGCCCGGCCGCGTGCTGCATGCGCCGCGCGGCGAACACGGCTTCGGCTACGACCCGGTGTTCCTGCCCGACGACGGCGGCGGTCTGGGTTCCGCCGAACTCGAACCCGCGTTGAAGAACCGCATCAGTCATCGCGGCCAAGCGTTGGCGATGCTGAAAACCGCGCTGGCGAATGGCTCCGAATTTCGGCCCGCACGAGCGAGACGCGCGTGATCTTCACCCCGCCGCCGCTGGCGCTCTACATCCACGTCCCCTGGTGCGTGAAGAAGTGCCCGTACTGCGATTTCAATTCGCACGGCCTGCGCGCGGCGATGCCGGAGCGCGAGTACGTCGGCAGCTTGCTGGCCGATCTCGACGGGGATCTTGCCGATTTCGACAGTGCCGTCCACGGGCGTGAAATCGTCAGCGTGTTCTTCGGCGGCGGCACGCCCAGCTTGTTCGCGCCGGGCTCGATCGCGGCAATTCTGGACGGTGCATCCGCGCGCATTCCGTTCGCGCGCGATTGCGAGATCACGCTGGAAACCAATCCCGGCACGGTCGAGCATGGGCGTTTAGATGGTTACATGAAGGCGGGCGTCAACCGGATCAGCTTTGGCGTGCAGAGTTTCGATGACGAAAAGTTGCACGTGCTGGGTCGCATCCATTCGTCGAACGAAGCCGAGTCGGCGGTGAAGCTTGCGCAGGATGCCGGTTACACCAATATCAATCTGGACTTGATGTACGCGCTGCCGCGACAAACGCTGGAAGGCGCGCTCGCCGACATCGAACGCGCGGTCGCGCTGCAACCCGCGCACATCTCCCACTACCAGTTGACGCTGGAACCGGGCACGCCATTCGCGAAACGCCCGCCGCCGCTCCCCGATCACGACGCCGCGTGGGACATGCAGGAAGCCTGTCAGGCGCGGCTGGCGGAGACCGACTACGCGCAATACGAAGTCTCGGCCTACGCGCAGGCAGGCCACCGATGCCGGCACAACCTGAACTACTGGCAATTCGGCGATTACCTTGGCATCGGCGCAGGCGCACATGGCAAGATCAGCGGAACCGGCGGCATCCGCCGCCGATGGAAGATCCGCTCGCCTGTCGCCTACCTGCAGCACGAGCGGACGCCGCAACGCCTTGGCGGCGACGAAACCGTCGTCGCCGATCAACTACCGTTCGAATTCATGTTGAACGCCTTGCGCTTGAACGACGGTGTGCCGATCGCGGATTTCGTCGCGCGCACGGGCCTGTCTGTCGATGCGATCGCGGCACCGCTGCGCGAAGCGCACGCGCATGGCTGGGTGATCGATGACCCCGGTCGGCTGCAAGCGACATCGCTCGGCCGCCGCTTCCTCAATGATTTGATCGAGGTGTTCCTGCCACCGCGGAACCCGGAGCGACGGCATGCCTGAACTCGTCGCCATCACCTGTCCGTATTGTGGCGAACCCATCGAACTCGTGGTGGACGACTCGGCGGGCGACGCCAGCTATGTCGAGGATTGCCCGGTGTGCTGCCGGCCGATGCAGGTCGAAGTCGAGACAAACGGCGATGGCGTATCCGTACGCGTCAGGACCGGCGACGAATGATGCCTGCGCCGTGATGGCGCTTTCCGTCGCGCTTGCATAGAATCGCCGCATGGTGGGGCGGTTTGCTGGCAGGGAGCTTGCATGCAGACCCACGGGGAACCCAGGGGCCATCCAGCGTCCATGCCATCGACCATGCCGACACTCGCTGATCGCGGCGACCTGGCGCCACGCGCCCGGCACCTGCTGGCGCAGCAATTGGCCGAATGCGGCGCGTTGCTGGAGCCGCTGCTGCGCAACGTGCTGGATGACCTGGAACACGAATTGTTCCGGATTGCCGAGCAGTCCATCGGCGGGCAGGCCCAGCACGAAGCGATGGAGGCGCTGAAGGCGGTCAAGCGCAACCGTCCACGCTTCCAGGGAAGGCTGATGGGTTTCCTGGAACACCGCTTCGCCAGTGCCGGCCGGCCGCAGGCGGAAGGGACCGTCCCGCGCGGCGAGCTGTCGGCCGCGGATCTGGCGCTGGTCGATCCGCACGAATTCGACGAAACCATGGCGCTGGATGACCTGTCCACCCGCACCGAGTTGCACGCGGGCAATGCGATCTTCGATCTGTGCCACCGCTACGCCGTGCTGGTGGCCGCGCCGCCGCTCGACAACGACGCCTTGCCGCCTGGGCCACACGTCCTCGCGATCGTGTTGAGCGAGGCCGCCCTCGATTTGGGCCTCCAGCGCGATCACCGCCTGCTGTTCTACCGGCTGTGCGACCGCCGCCTGTTCGGCGCAGCCGAATCGTTCTACGGGCGCCTCAACGAACATCTCAAGTCATCGGGCATCCTGCCCGACTTGCGCAGTTACCTGCCCAAGCGTGCGCCGTCGGAATCGCGCCCGGCGTCGACCGAGCCGGCGCCCGACGACACGTCGGCGACCAGTCCGATCGCGCCGGCCACCAACTTCACCCCGCCGGCCAGCCCGCCGATGAGCGAACTGCACACGCTGCTCGACTCGCGTCGGCGGACATTGCATCCGGAAGCCCGGGCCGCCGCCGCGCAGTCCGCGCAATTCGCGTCGATGCCGGAACTGCAGGAAGCGCTGACCGCGCTGCAGGCATTGCCTTCGCGCAAGGCCGGCGCGCCGCAGGCGGGCGACCGCCTGGCCGGCGACCTGCTTGCACAGCTTCGTCGCGGTTCGCACGGCAACGCGGTGCAGCTGCAGCCTGAACACCGCGACGCGCTGGACCTGGTCGGCCTGCTGTACGACCAGTTGCTCACCGAAACCCGCAGCGAAGGCATCGCACAGCAGTTGCTCGCCAACCTGCAGGTTCCGCTGTTGCGGGTGGCGCTGTCGGACAATGACTTCTTTACCGTGCGCAACCACCCCGCGCGGCGGCTGCTGAACCTGGTGCTGGAAACCGCGAACCTTTGGCTGGATCGCAGCGACGATCATTTCGATGTCGCGTTGAACCAGCGCCTGCAGCGTTCCGTCGATCGCGTCGCCGCGGAATACCAGGGCGACCTCGGCGTGATCAAGCGCGAGGCGGACGACCTCGATTCGCACCTGCGCCTGCTCAGCCGGCGCGCCGAGATCGCCGAGCGTCGGCAGGTGGAAGCCGCGCAGGGGCGCGATCGCTTGCGCGACGCGCGTGCCGCTGCCGCCGACGCGATCAACCAACGCCTCGCCGGGCACAAGACCACGCCGCTGGTCCGCTCCCTGCTGGAAAACGCGTGGACCGATGCACTGACACTGACGCTGCTGCGGGAAGGCGAGAACAGCGAAGCCTATCGCCGCCGACTGGCCGCCGCCGACCAGTTGCTGGGCTCGCCCGTCGAGCGCGACGACACCAAGCTCGCCGCGGACTTGAACCACGGCCTGACCCAGGTCGGCTTGCAGGCCAACGAGGCCGACCAGATCACCCGCTACGCGCTGGATCTGCCGCAACGCCCGGCGACGCAGGCCGCCACGCCACCGCCCAGCCAGACCGAATTGCTGATTCGCCTGAAGTCGCGTCAAAAGCCCGAAGGCGACGAAGCTGCATCATCCGCCGAAGCCGGCCCGCGCAAGCTGCCGCTGACGCCCAGCGAACGCCGGGCGTTGGAAACATTGAAACAACTTCCCTTCGGAAGCTGGCTGGAATTCACCATCAACCAGCAGGGCCAGCGGGTCGCGCGCAAACTGGCGTGGTTCGCGCCCACCAGCGGCCGCTGCCTGGTCGTCAACGCGCGCGGCGCACCTGCGCCTGAACGAACGCTGGACCAGCTTGCACGAATGATGGCACGTGGCCAGGTTCACCTCATTCCGCGCCAGGATGGCGGTATGATCGACCGCGCCTGGAACGCACTGGTGGCAGGATTGCGGAAATTCAGTCGACCCAACGCAACCACGGAGTCCGCGGCATGAACGACGAACGTCGCAGCGCTCCGCGCAAACCGACCACGGCGCCCATCGAGGTCGTCGACACCATCAGCGGCGAAAACATCGGTCGGGTCGGCAACCTCTCCCGCAACGGCATGATGCTGATCTGCCACCGCCCGCTGCGCGACGATGCGCTGTATCAACTGAAGTTCCGCCTGCCCGACAAGCGCGGCACGGCCACCGAGATCGAAACCGGCGTGCACACCATGTGGACTGAACTCGCCGCCACCAACGGCTATCAATGGTCGGGGCTGCGCATCATCTCAATCAGTGGCACGGCTGCCGCGTCGCTGGATCACTGGCTGGATGTCGCCGCGGCATAGCTGGCGTTGCGGCGCGCGTCACCGCATCATGGCGATTCCAGCTTCGCTGAAGCCGCTTCAACGGCCACCGCCATGACTGCTTCGCCGCAAGACAACCTCTCCGCGCTGTATCCCGCGCACCTCGCCGAAATCGAGAAACGCAGCGCCGACGCGCTCGCGGCTTGCGGCCGCGATACGCTGGTGATAGCCGCCGGCGTGCCGCGCGACTGGTTCCTCGACGATCAGGGCAGCCCCTTCAAGGCGAATCCGCATTTCCTGCACTGGCTGCCGCTGACGGACGCGCCGGGAAGCTGGATCGTTTACACACCCGGCGCGAAACCGAAGCTGGTTTTCCTGCAACCCCGCGACTACTGGCATGTGGTACCCGCCGCGCCGGCCGGCTACTGGGTGGAGCACTTCGACATCGTCACCATCCGCACGCGGGAAGAAGCGCGCACGCACCTGCCGAAAAACCCTTCGCGCTGCGCGATCATCGGGGAAGGTTCCGCCGCGGTCGACGGCTGCGTGCCCGACAATCCCGAATCCGCGTTGAACCTGCTGCATTACCGGCGCGCGTTCAAGACGCCGTACGAAATCACCATGATGCGGGTGGCCAGCAAGCTCGGTGCGCACGGTCATCGCGCCGCGGAGCAGGCTTTCCGCGAAGGCTTGTCGGAATTCGACATCCACTGCCGTTATCTCGAAGCCACGCGGCTCACCGAGCGGCAGTTGCCCTACGGCAACATCATCGCGCTGGACCAGCACGGCGCGGTGCTGCACTACATGCACTTCGACCGCAACCCGCCCACGCACGCGCATTCGTTCCTGATCGATGCCGGCGGCAGCTTCCATGGTTATGCGTCCGACATCACGCGCACCTACGCGTCACACGATGCCGGCGAATTCCAGGCCCTGATCGATGCCCTCGAAAAGGCGCAGCAGGGTTTTTGCGCCAGGGTGCGCGCGGGGCAAAGCTATCCGGAACTGCATGTCCACGCACACCATGTTTTGATGCACGCGATGCGCGACCAGGGCTTTATTACCTGCTCGCCGGAAGCCGCGGTCGCGAATGGAATCTCGTCGACATTTTTCCCGCATGGACTCGGGCACCTGATCGGCCTGCAGGTGCACGACGTCGCCGGCTTCGCGCGCGACGAAAGCGGCGCGACGATCCCGAAACCCGAAGGCCATCCTTACCTTCGCCTCACGCGCACGCTGCAGCCCGGCATGGTCACCACCATCGAACCGGGTTTGTATTTCATCGACATGCTGCTGGCGGAACTGAAAGCCAAACCCGCGGCGAAGGACATCGTATGGTCGAAGGTCGACGCCTTCCGCAAATACGGCGGCATCCGTATCGAGGATGACGTGGCATGCACCGATGGCGAGCCGGTGAATCTCACCCGTGAAGCATTCGCGGCGGCGTGAGCACGGCGACCACGAGTCGGCTCCCGGACTTTCGCCCTGCAGACGCCGTGCAACGGCGAATCCAGTCGTCGTCCCCAAAAGCCGGAATGACAAGAAGTGACGGTGCCGGCCAGCCTACT
>DAIUEL010000161.1:0-6280 GCA_036845145.1 Rhodanobacteraceae bacterium
GTGCCTTCGTCCAGCATGCCCATCGTGAAGCTGGACGTGCCGAGCTTGCGGCCCTGGTCCGCGGCGTAACCTGCGTCGAACAAGGCTTCGACCTGCACCACCGGAATCGTGTGGCGCTCAGCCAGCACCACTTCGATGCCGTTCTTGAGCTTGCCGTGCTGCAGCGTCGGAAAGGTGAGGTCGGGGAATGCCGTCACACCGGGCACGCCCTTGCTGCGATCGACGTCGCTCTGCGTGACCCTGTAATCACCCTTGGGCGAGAGCTGGTCGGCCGGACGGCCCGGAATCGCGGCGCGGCCGGCGATGTTTGCGGCGTCGGCCGCGTCGACCTTGCCCGGCACCACGGTCAAGGTGTAATCGCCCTTCGACAGCCATTTGTCAGCGGCGGCTCTCACTGCGGCGGGCGTCGCCGCCATGGTGATGTCATAGTCCTTCTTCCACGCGCCCGGATCGTCGCGATACACCTGCCCTTCGGCCAGTGTCACGGCCTTGCCCGAGAACCCGCCAATCTGTTCGAGGCCGCGGATCGTGGATGCCTGGTAGGTCGTCTTGACGCGTTGCAGTTCGTCGGCGGTCGGGCCGTCCTTCAGGAACTTCGACCACTCGTCGGCGATCGCGGCCTCGACTTTCTTCGGGTCGACGCCCTTCTTCACGTCGACCTGCAGCAGCGTCATGTTGGCCAGTTCAAACGTCATGTTGCCGACCGACACGTCATCGGCCAGCTTGTCTTTGTAGACGAGGCGCTGGTACAGGCGCGAAGTCTTGCTGCCGCCGAGTACCTGCGTCGCAAGATCCAGCATCAGGCGATCGTTGCCGGTGGTGTCCAGGCCCGGGGTGTTCCATTCGCGATAGATGCGGACTTGCGCGACGTTGTCGGTCATCGTGCCGGACGTCGACGCGTCACGCGCGGTGATCCACGCCTGCGGCCGCGGCACGCGCGGGCCGGCCGGGATGTCGCCGAAGTACTTCATGGCCTTCTCGCGGGCCTGCGCCGGCGTGATGTCACCGACCAACACCAGCGTGGTGTTGGCCGCACCGTAATAGTCCTTGAACCACTGCTTCACGGTGCCGAGCGAGGCGGCATTGAGATCCGCCATCGAGCCGATGGTGTCGTGGTGGTACGGATGGTTGGCCGGGAACGCGTTGGCCTGGATGTCCTCGAAGGCGCGGCCGTAGGGCTGGTTTTCGCCCTGGCGCTTTTCGTTCTGGACCACGCCGCGCTGTTCGTCGAGCTCCGGCTGGCCGATCGCGCCGAGCAGATGGCCCATGCGATCCGATTCCATCCACAGCGCCATGTCCAGCGCGGTGGTCGGCACGGTCTCGAAATAATTGGTGCGATCCAGCCAGGTCGTCCCGTTCATGCCGGTCGCCCCGACCAGTTCGAACGGCTGGAAATATTCGCCCTTGTGGTGTTCCGAGCCCTGGAACATCAAGTGCTCGAACAGATGCGCGAAGCCGGTCTTGCCTTTCGGCTCGTAACCGGAACCCACGTGATACCACACGCTCACCGCCACGATCGGCGCCTTGTGGTCTTCGCTGACCACCACCGTCAGGCCGTTGGGCAAGGTGAAGCGGGTGTAGGGAATGTCGATGTTGTTGCCGGCGTCGGCGGCCTGTGCAGCCCCTGCGAACAAGGTGATCCCGAACGCGGCCAGCCACGCGAGCCAATGCGTACGCATCATGATGTCCTCCCCGGACGCTGAATTGTGCCGGAACCGTAGCCGGGCCGAATGGATAAAGCAATCAGCCGGAAGACATGCTCGCGGCTGCGGGTTTACACTGCCCGAGGCCAGGGAAATCAGCATGCAGCGCTGCCTCGTCACCGGCGCCAACCGCGGACTCGGGTTGGCCTTCGTCACGCAATTGCTGGAACGCGGTGCGCGCGTGCTGGCCTGCTGCCGCGATCCCGGCAGCGCGAAGGTCCTGGAGGCGCTGGCAGCGGCAAACGACGGGCGGCTGGTGGTTCACCCGCTCGACGTGGCCTACCCGCAGGCCATCGACAAGCTGCCGGAAGCCGCGGCGCGGCATCTGCAACGCATCGACCTGCTGGTCAACAACGCGGGGGTACTGGTTTCGGGCGAACGCTTCGGCAACGTCAAGTCGGAATCGCTGGCGGAGAGTTTCGCGGTCAATGCCACGGCGCCGTTGTTGATCACGCAGGCGCTGGCACCGCTGCTGGCGCTTGGCAACAAGCCGCGCGTCCTGTGCATCACCTCCCAGATCGGTTCGATCGCGCAGGCGAACGGTTTTCGCACCATCAGCTATGCGATGAGCAAGGCCGCGCTCAACATGGCAGTGAAACGATTGGCCGCCGAACTCGCGCCGCGCGGCATCGTGGTGCTGGCCGCGCACCCCGGCTGGGTCATGACCGCCATGGGCGGCAAGAGCGCAACCCTGGCGCCGGCCGATTCCGCCCGCGCGCTCCTGGACCTGATCGAGCGCGCGCAGGTCGCGGATGCCGGGAAGTTCGTGGCGTACGACGGCGCGGAACTGCCTTGGTGAAGGCCTTTCCGCGTCCGTCCGGCCATGCCAACCGCCCGGGTAGGCCGGTTTCACCGAACGGGCGACGTGACTTCGATCAGGTCGAATATGTGACGTGGTTCACACGCCGAGCCGTGGATTCCCGGTAACGGCCACGCATGGCATACCCGATGCTTCTTTCCCCCCAACCGGGGATGTCCCGGCGGACCGTTGCACAGGGGAACAGCATGAAAAGCGAACTGATCATTCTGCGGGGCCTGTACGCGATGACGGCCCTGGTGGTGGTATTCGGCATCTGCGCGCTGCTGCTGCGCGCGCACTGATTCGGCAAGCGCTCCGCTTGCGGTGCGGCTAGACATTCCGGCGCACATTGCGCCGGACGGTGCGAGCCTGCGCGCGATCAGCGCGGTGATCGCACGTGCTTTCGCGAAAAGTCAGGCGAAGGAAGGCCGCCCTGCAGTTGGTGGGCCCGAGCCACTTGTGTTGCCTCGGGCACGCATGATGCAGCGATCGTGGATGATCGCACCATAATGCCCCGATGCTGCACGTCATCCTGTTCCAACCCGAAATCCCGCCCAACACCGGCAACGTGATCCGGCTGTGTGCCAACTCCGGCGCGTCGCTGCACCTGATCCGCCCGCTCGGCTTCCAACTGGACCACGCCAAGCTGCGGCGCGCGGGACTCGACTATCACGAGTTCGTGAACGTGATGGCGCACGACGATCTCGACGCGTGTCTCGCCTGCCTCCACCGTCCGCGCACTTTCGCATTCACCAGCCACGCGGAACGCCGCTACACCGACACGCGATTCGCGGATGGCGATGCGCTGTTGTTCGGCCGCGAAACCAGCGGCCTGCCCGACGATGTCCTTGCGGCCATCCCCGAACCGCGACATCTGCGGCTGCCGATGCAACCGGATAACCGCAGCCTCAATCTTTCCAACGCGGTCGCGATCGCCACGTACGAAGCATGGCGACAGCTCGGTTTTCCCGGCGCGGTCTGATTGCAATCGTCCGTGATCGCTGCACCATGCAAGCAGCGGCCACAAATTTCCTGCAAGAACCATCCTTGGTGCCTGGGCCGGCCCGGCCATTCTCGGCCGGTCGCTCGGCCGGGCACGCGCCCGTCCTCGCCTTGGCTTTCACGAGAGCCGCTTCGCTCAACGCAACAGGATCCACAACCCCAGCGCGGCAAACAGCGCCGCGGCGGCAAGTCGTGTGGCGCGCAACGGCAGGCGCTCCGCGAAACGCGTCCCCAGGAGCACCACCGGCACGTTGGCGAGCATCATGCCCGCGGTGCTGCCGGCGATGACCTGCCACAGCGGCTGGTAATGCGCGCCCAGCACCACCGTCGCGATTTGCGTGCGGTCGCCCAGTTCGGCGAGGAAGAACGCGATCACCGACGCCACGAACACGCCGCGTCCGCGTCTCGGCGGCGCGTCGACGGGTTCTTCTTTTTCCGGCAACAACGCCCACGCGGCCACCGCCAGGAACGACAACCCGATCAGCCAGTGCTGCACTTCCGGCGTCATCCACAATGCCAGCCACGCGCCCAGCTCGGCGGCGATTGCGTGGCTGAGCAGGGAGGCGACGAGAATGCCGAGGCAGATCGGCCACGGTTTGCGGAACTTCGCGGCCAGCACCAGCGACAGCAGTTGCGTCTTGTCGCCGATTTCCGCCAGCGCCACGGCGCCCAGCGAAACGAGGAAAGCTTCCAAGGAGATCTCCGGGGCCGGGTGCTCGCGACAATCCGCACGCGCGTCCCGGCCCGGGTGCATCGCGTGAGAACTGTCGGTCTCGCCGATCCTTGAGGATCACTCGCGCCACGGCCTGCAGGCCGAGCATGTTGACGCGAAGCCACCCGGCAATGTGCCGGATGCGGCTACTCCCCGACGGAGTCCGCGCAGGTTAGCCGCGGCGCCCGCAACACGCAACGCCGACCCAGCCGTCCGCATGAAGCGGCTGTTGTGAAAGCCAGGGCAGGAAGCCCGGTCTGGTGCCGCATGGCCGCGATTGACTGCCGGAAGACTTTGCACAGCCAACGCGGCGAGCAAGGACGATCGCATACAATCACTGGATGCCCGATCGCGAACCCAATGCCTGGATTCCCCACCCGCTCCGCAAGCTGGGCGGCCTTGCGCTGACCCTCGCGCTGAATCGCCTGGTCGCGCTCGATCCCGACACGCGCGAGGCCATCGGCAAGCTGGAAGGGCGCCGCATCGGCGTGCATCTGCGCGGGCCGGAAATCGCATTTTCCATCGCCGCGCGCAACAGCACGCTGCAGATCGAGCCGCCCCCGAACGCGGCCGACGATGGCAACGCCAACGATTTCGAAGTCAACGCCACGCCCGGTTCGTTGCTTGCCATGGCGCTGGACCGGGGTGACGAAGCGCGTCCCGCCGGCAAAGTGGAAATCGCCGGCGATGCCGAACTCGCGCGACGCGTGCAGAAACTGGCGCGCGACTACAAGCCCGATTTCGAAGCCGCGTTCGCGACCGTGTTCGGCGAAGTCGCTGGCACCGCAATCGCGCGCGCGCTGCACGACGCCGCGAAACGGGCCGGTGAGACCGCGCGGCATTTTCGCGACGACGGCATCGACTGGCTGCGCGACGAAGCGCGCCTGACCGTCCCGCACGCCGAAATGAACGCGTTCCTCGATGATGTGGATGCGCTGCGCGAGCGTGCCGATCGCCTCGCCGCGCGCATCCAGCGGCTGGGATCATGACGCCGCTGCGGCTGCTGCCGCGCGTGCTGCACGTCGCCGCGGTGCTGGTGCGCTATCGCGTCGACGACCTGATCGACGAGAGCCATGCGATGCGGCCGCTGCGCTGGGCCCGCGCATTGCTGCCGCGCCGCCGCAAGTTCGCGATGCTGCCGCGCGGCGTGCGCCTGCGGCTCGCCCTGACGGAACTCGGCCCGATCTGGGTGAAGGCGGGCCAGGTGCTGTCGACGCGCCGCGACCTGATTCCCGAAGACGTCGCCGACGAATTGGCGCACCTGCAGGATCAGGTGCCGCCGTTCCCCGGCGCCATCGCGCGCGCCATCGTCGAGGAATCGCTGGGCCGGCCGATCGGCGAGCTGTACGCGAGTTTCGACGAAACACCACTGGCCTCGGCATCGATCGCGCAGGTGCACGCGGCGCGACTGCTGCTGCCGTTGCCCGCTCCTCTGGGGCACCCTCTCCCGGAGGGAGAGAAAAATCCCGCGCAGCCTGCGGCTGCGCACTCCATCGCGCGCGACGTGGTGGTGAAGGTGTTGCGTCCGAACGTCGCGGTGAACGTGCGTCGCAACCTCGAACTGCTGGATGCGCTGGCGCGGCTGGTGCAACGTTGGCATCCGCAGGCCGACAAGATCCGCCCACGCGACTTGTACGACGAAGTCGCCAAGACGCTGCACAACGAATTGAACCTGCAGAACGAGGGCGCCAACGCCAGCCTGCTGCGTCGCAACTTCGAAAACTCCGATGACCTGTACGTGCCGCAGATTTTCTGGTCGCACACCGGCGAAAAAGTGCTGACGATGGAGCGCGTGCACGGCATCCCGGC
This sequence comes from Rhodanobacteraceae bacterium, assembly GCA_036845145.1. Taxonomy (GTDB): domain Bacteria; phylum Pseudomonadota; class Gammaproteobacteria; order Xanthomonadales; family Rhodanobacteraceae; genus 66-474. The sequence goes on from DAIUEL010000161.1 coordinate 6,026, forward strand.
CGACGACATCGCTGCACTGGACAAGGCCGGCATCGACCGGCGCGTGCTTGCGGAAAAGGGCGTGCGGCTGTTCTACGAGCAGGTTTTCCGCGACAACTTTTTCCATGCCGATGCGCATCCCGGCAATATCTGGGTCGATCCCGCGCGCACGCGCGATCCGCGCTTCATCGCGCTGGATTTCGGAATCATGGGCTCGCTGCCGGACGAGGACCAGTACTGGCTGGCGGAAAATTTCATCGCGATGTTCGAGCGCAA
>DAIUEL010000162.1:0-6226 GCA_036845145.1 Rhodanobacteraceae bacterium
TGCTGGAAGAAATCCATCGCGGCGGCGCGACCATCGTGATGGTCACCCACGATCCGGAGCTGGCCCTGCGCGCGCAGCGCAGCGTGCACATCATCGACGGCCAGGCCGTGGACATCGCCGAGGAGCCGCGCTTCCACGCGCAAAACCGGCGCGCCGAGATGGCAGCCGAGGGTGGATCGCATTAAGCCGTTGCGTCGAACCAGGGGTCGCCGGGGATGTCGTTCTGATTGGCAACAGGGGATGTTGAAAGCACATCGAGGACCGCAACCATGAACATCCAGAAACTCATCGCCATCGTCGCCGCCATCGCCATCAATTGCGCGGTGCTTGCGTGGTTCCACGCGTGGACGACCGGCGTGGCCAGCGCTGCCGCCGCGGCGGCGTCCATGCAGGGCGCCGTGATGCTGCCCGTCATCAACGTGCATCCGAGCGCCGCGCAACTGCGCGCGGCGGGACGCGTGCATGCGGGCATGGCATCCGGTGGGCAGATCGGCGTCTCCGAAAACCAGTCGGCGCTCGCCACGTACTACTCGTTCGCCGCACAGCCAACCGGTCGCGACGCGGGTTGAGCGTGGAGGTGCGTTCGGGTTGATGTTGCCGGTCCCTTCGCCTTTCGGGGGGAAGGCGGCTTGCAGGGCCGGATGAGGGTCCGGCGTCACGGGAGTGCTTCGGAAGATCCGCACCCTCACCCGCCGCTTCGCGGCACCCTCTCCCGGGAGAGGGGTTCTTCGATGGAGTTGCTCGATGTTCGCCTACTACCTCGATCTCGCGGTGCGCAGTCTGAAGCGCAACAAGGCGTTGACCGCGCTGATGGTGCTGGCGATCGCGCTGGGGATCGGGGCCTCGATGACCACGCTTACCGTGTTGCACGTGCTGTCGGGCGATCCGTTGCCGGGACGCAGTGCGCACCTGTACTACCCGCAGATCGATCCGCGCGACATGAACGGCTACCAGCCCGGCGGTGAACCGGCCGGTCAGGTTTCCTGGATGGACGGCACCAACTTGCTGCGCGCCAAACGTGCCCGCCGTCAGGCGTTGATGACCGGCGGCCAGGTGCCGGTGCAGCCGGCACAGGCGAATCTCGACCCGTTCTATGTGGATGCCCGTTACACCACGGCGGACTTCTTTCCGATGTTCGACACGCCCTTCGAATATGGGCGCCCGTGGACGGAGGCGGAAGATGAAGCTGCAGCGCGCGTCGCGGTGATATCGAATTCGCTCAACACGAAGCTCTTTGGCGGGAAGGACAGTGTCGGCCAGGTGCTGCGCGCGGATGATGTCGATCTGCGCATCATCGGGGTGTTGGCGGATTGGCGGCCAAACCCGCATTTTTATGACCTGGATCTTGGCCATTACGGCGCGAACGAAGATGTGTTCGTGCCGCTCTCCACCTCGCAGGATCTGAAATATGCGCACAGCGGCTCCGTTGACTGCTGGAGCTCGGGTGGCCAGGAAAACATGAAAACGGCCCCCTGCACCTGGCTGCAACTGTGGGTGCAGCTCGATACGCCGGCGGAATTCGAGTCCTACAAGTCGTTCCTGATCCACTACTCGCAGGAGCAAAAGGCGTTGGGGCGATTCCAGCGGCCGCCCAACGTACGGCTGCGCGACGTGATGCAGTGGCTCGACTACAACCATGTCGTGCCGGCCGATGTGCGCTTGCAGACATGGCTGGCGTTCGGATTCCTGTTGGTGTGCCTGGTCAATACCGTCGGCCTGATGCTGGCGAAGTTCCTCCGCCGGGGCGGCGAGATCGGTGTGCGCCGGGCACTCGGCGCGGCGCGCCGCGCGGTGTTCGAACAATTGCTCATCGAGGCCGGCATCGTCGGCTTGGCGGGTGGCATCGGTGGCTTGCTGCTCGCCCAGTTGGGTTTGTGGCTGGTGCGCCAACAGCCGGCGGATTACGCGAAGCTGGCCCATCTCGATCCAATGATGTTGAGCGTCACTTTCGTGCTCGCCATCGGCGCCAGCCTGCTGGCCGGACTGCTGCCGGCCTGGCGTGCCTGCCGCATCGCCCCGGCATTGCAGCTGAAGGGCTAGGACCTGCCAACGCCGCGCCAACCGGCCGCGCCGTCGGCCATTTGCCCGCAGGGCAAGGAAGAATGAGGAAGATGTATGTCGATACATAGACGAATGATGACGCAGCCATGTGGGCAAATGGCCCCGGCCCGAAGGGTTGCTCCGCAGCGGCCGCCATCCTTCGGTGCACGCCTTGGCCATAGAACCACTATGGCGCAGCGGCGCGCGCCTCGTCTGGCGGCCGCCGCGGACGCAACGCGGCTCGGTTGGCGCGGCGTTGGCAGGTCCTGAACATGGACATCCTGCCGATCCTCGCGACGCTCCGCCGACACAAGATCACCGCGCTGCTGATCGTGCTGGAGATCGCGCTGACCTGCGCGATCGTGTGCAACGCGGTGTTCCTGATCGCCCAGCGGGTGCACCGGATGGACATGCCGAGCGGCGTGGCCGAACACGAGCTGGTGCAGGTGCAAGTGGTGGACATCGGCGATCGTCCCGACGCGAAGGCGCGCGGGGAAGAAGATCTGGCGGCGTTGCGCGCCATTCCGGGGGTCAAGTCGGTCGCGCGTATCAATCAATTGCCGTTCACCGACTCGTCCTGGAACAACAGCATCTTTCTCTCTCCGACCCAGACGCAGCCGACGCTCAATGCGACGATGTATTTCGGCATCGACGTGCTCAAGACGCTGGGGGCACAGATCATCGCCGGTCGCGATTTCACCGCGTCCGAATACGCGGAATACCGCGACGCGATCCGCGATCCGAAACTCACGCCGCCCGTGATCATCATCACCCAGGCGCTTGCGCAGAAACTGTGGCCGGGCGAGAGCGCGCTCGGCAAGACGATCTATTTCGATCCGCAAACATCGCTGCGGGTGATCGGCGTGGTGGCCGGCCTTATCCGTCCCTCGCTGCAGGAGGGCGAAAACGCCGCCCAGTGGAGCACGGTGGTGCCGCTGCGTTTTTCGGGCGGCGGATCCTATGCGCTGCGAACCGATCCCGGGCAGCGTGAGCGGGTCATCAGGGCGGCAGTGACTGCGCTCAAGACCCTGGATCCGAAGCGCATTTACCGCCAGCAGCGCACCCTGGACGACGCGCGCGCCGAATTCTTCCAGGGCGACCGCGCGATGACAGGTTTGCTGGTCGGCGTGATCATCGCGCTGCTGCTGGTCACCGGGCTCGGCATCGTCGGCCTCGCGAGCTTCTGGGTCGCGCAGCGCCGCCGCACCATCGGCGTGCGCCGGGCGCTGGGTGCCACGCGCGCCAACATCCTGCATTACTTCCAGACCGAGAATTTCCTGCTGGCGACCATCGGCATCGCGCTCGGCATGGTGCTGGCCTATGGCATCAACCTGGTCCTGATGCTGCATTACGAATTGCCGCGGCTGCCATGGTTCTACTTTCCGGCCGGCGCGGTTGCGTTGTGGCTGATCGGACAACTCGCAGTGCTCGGCCCAGCGCTGCGTGCTGCGGCGGTGCCACCGGTGGTGGCGACGAGGACGGTGTGAGGGTTTTCCCTTCTCCCCCCGGGAGAAGGTGCCCCGAAGGGGCGGATGAGGGCTCGGCGACGAGGAGAGGCTGGGCAAGCCCCGGACCCTCACCCCCCCAGCCCTCTCCCGAAGGGAGAGGGGAGACAACTTGGAGACATTGAATGTTTGGCTATTACCTCGATCTTGCACTGCGCAGCCTGAAGCGGCACAAGGCGCTCACCGCATTGATGATCCTGACCATCGGTTTCGGCGTGGCCGCGTCGATGACGACGTGGTCGGTATTCCGCGCGGTGTCGGGCGATCCGATCCCGTGGAAGTCGTCGAAGCTCTACGTGCCGCAGATCGACGCCTGGGGTCCGGCGGTGCAGAAGAACAATCCCGATCCCGACAAGGGCCCGCCGGACGCGTTGACCCATGGCGATGCGGTGGCGCTGATGCGTGACCATCGCGGCAAGCTGCAGTCGGCGATGTACATGATTTCGCCGTCGATCGTTCCCGCCGTGCCCGGCGAGCATCCCCTCAATACCCTGGGGCACGCGGTGTTCAGCGAGTTCTTTCCGATGGTCGACGTGCCGTTCAAGTACGGCAGCGGCTGGAGTGCGGCGGACGACGAGCATCGGGCGCAGGTCGCGGTGATCAGCAGCAAGATCAACCGCAAGGTGTTCGGCGGCGGCGACAGCGTGGGCAAGACCATCAACATCGATGGTCGCGATTACCGCGTGGTCGGCGTGATGGACGAATGGAATCCGCAGCCGCGCTTCTACGACGTCGTCAACACGGGCGGTTTCCTGCAACAGGACGAGGGCGTGTTGTTGCCGTTCAACACCGCGATCGCCGCCGGCATGTCCAACGACGGCAACACCAATTGCTACGAGTCCCCCAAGGAAACCGGCTTCGTCGGCCTGCAGCATTCCAGTTGCATCTGGAACGAATACATGGTCGAACTCGACAGCGCATCGGCCGCACAGGATTTCAAGGCTTACCTCGAAGGGTTCGCCCGCGAACGCCATCCCGGCTGGACGCCCAACGTGCGCCTGCGCGGCTTGATGGCATGGCTCGATCACGAACACGTGGTGCCGCCCGACACGCGCATCTCGCTGTACGTCGCGCTGGGCCTGCTGCTGGTGTGCCTGGTCAACACCGCGGGTCTGCTGTTGGCGAAGTTCCTGCGCCGCAGCAGCGAGATCGGTGTGCGGCGTGCGCTGGGTGCATCGCGCCGCGAAATCTACACCCAGTTCCTGGTTGAAGCCGGCATGGTCGGCCTTGCCGGCGGCGTGCTCGGCCTGGTGTTGACCGGATTCGGCATCGCCAGCGTGGGTTGGGTGCTGCCACGCGACATCGCCGCGCTCGCGCGGCTCGATGTGACGCTGTTTCTCACCACGCTGGCCGTGGCCATCGTCGCGACGATGCTGGCCGGGCTGTATCCCACCATGCGCGCGGCGGCGGTGCAGCCGGCGTGGCAATTGAAATCGAATTGAGGATCGCGCCATGACCCTTCCCCCGATTCTCGCCGCCCTCAAGAAACACAAGGCCGGCGTCACGCTGATCACGCTGCAGATCGCGCTGACGCTCGCGATCGTGTGCAATGCGGTGTTCATCATCGGCCAGCGCATCGATCGCATCGAGCGGCCGAGCGGCATCAACGAGAACAACCTGTTCCTGATCACGCAAAGCTGGGTGGGTGCGCCGAGCGGCGACGATCAGGGCAGCGTCGACAAGCTGGACGCGATGCAGCAGACCGACATTGCCACCTTGCGCAATCTGCCCGACGTCGAATCGGCGATCGCCATCAACACGCTGCCGCTGCTCAACAGCACCTGGAGCGGCGGCATCGGGTTGAAGCCGGATCAGCAGAGTTCGACCGCCCAGGCAGCGTTCTATTTCGGCACGGAAGAAATGATTCCCGCGCTCGGACTGAAGCTGGTCGGCGGGCGCAACTTCACGCGTTCGGATGTGACCCACATGGGGTTCCGCGGACACAACCGGCCGCCGATCGTGATCGTCACCAAGGCGCTGGCCGACAAGCTGTTCCCGAAAGGCGATGCACTCGGCAAGACCATCTACGTCGATCGCGACGCGCCCAGCACCATCATCGGCATCGTCGAGCGGATGCAGGTGCCGAGCCCCGACAGTTGGGCCAACGACTGGTTCTGGAATTCGGTGCTGATCCCGACGCGCCTCGACGCGGGTTTTGCGCGCTACGCGGTGCGCGCCAAGCCGGGCCGGCTCGACGCCGCGATGCGCGAGGCGCCCAAGGCGCTGTTTGCCTCCAACCCGATGCGGGTGATCGAGACCGGCGACAATTTCGAAGACACCTCGGTCCATTCGTTTGCCGACATCCGCGCGCATGCCTATCGCGCCGATCGCGGCATGGCGATCCTGATGGGCGTGATCTGCCTGATCCTGCTGTGCGTCACCGGCGCGGGCATCGTGGGGCTTACCAGTTTCTGGGTAGGCCAGCGCCGCAAGCAGATCGGCATTCGCCGCGCACTGGGCGCGACCCAGCACGACATCCTGCGCTACTTCCAGACCGAAAACCTGATGATCGCCGGGGTCGGCGTGGTGATGGGCGCGCTGCTGGCCGTGGGCCTGAACCTCTGGATGATGAAGCAGTTTTCGATGGACCGGATGTCGCTGCTGTACGTGCTGGTCGGCATCGTCTCGCTGCTGGTGCTGGGGCAGGGCGCGGTGTTCGCGCCGGCCTTGCGCGCCTCGCG
>DAIUEL010000163.1:0-6220 GCA_036845145.1 Rhodanobacteraceae bacterium
GCGCCGCTGGAACGCCTGGTGGTGAAAAAGCTCAACCGCGAATTCATCCTCAACACCGCCGACATCGATCGCATCGACGCCGACGGCAATTACGTCACCATCCACGCGCAGGGCGCGACCTGGCCACTGCGCGAATCGCTCAGCGGGCTGGAACGCAAGCTGGATTCGAAGCGCTTCGCGCGGGTGCATCGCGGCCACATCGTGAACCTGGACCGCATCCGCGAAATCCAGCCCTGGGACAGCGGCGACTACCGCATCGTGCTCGCCGACGGCAGCCACGTGAACTTCAGCCGCCGCTACCGCAGCCGGTTGCCGCAACTGTTCAACTGATTCGCGGCCCGGACATCGCCGTTCGTCACCGACCTGCGCCGCTCGCCCCTTTTCGCCTTGCCGCCGCGCTGTGCGGCACCTAATTTTCGCGCATTCCTCATACGGAGCCGCGCGATGCGCTTGTCAGTCCGCTGCTGCATGGTCCTCGGTTTCGCCGGCTTGCTGGCCGGTTGCGGCGGTGGTTACACCGCCCCGCCGCCGGCGGCCGACGCCGGCTGGACCCATTTCGGTGGCAATGCGGAAGGCACGCGCTATTCGGCCGCCGCGCAGATCACGCCCGCGAACGTGAAACACCTGCAAGTCGCCTGGACCTTCCGCAGCGGCGAGGACGGCACGGGTTTCCCCGGCGACGAGTGGGAGTCGCACATGACCTGGGAAGCCACGCCGATCCTCCACGACGGCGCGCTGTATTTCACCACCAGCGAAACCGACGTGGTGGCGGTCGACGCGGCCACCGGCCAATTGCGTTGGCGGCACGATTCGCACGTGCCGAAGCTCTGGTACTCGGACGCCGCGTCGCGCGGCGTCACGCTGTGGGTCGATCCGCAATCGCCCGCAGACGCGCCCTGCCACGCGCGAATCTTCGCACCGACGCTGGACAGCCGGCTGCTGGCGCTGGATGCGAAAACCGGAAGGCTTTGCCGGGACTTCGCCGACCACGGCGTGCTGGACCTGTCGCAAGGCATCCACTCCACGTACAAACCCGGCGACAGGTGGCGCAACTATCTGGTCACCTCGCCACCGGTGATCCTGGATGGCAAGGTGATTTTCGGTTCCTCGGTCGGCGACAACCGTGGCGTGGAACTGGAGCGCGGTACGGTGCGTGCCTACGACGCGCGCACCGGCAAGTTCATCTGGGGCTGGGACCCGATTCCACGCGATCCGTCCAATCCCGTGTACGCGCAATGGAACGCCAAGGCGGCAGCCGTGACTGGCGCGGCGAACGCCTGGGCGCCGCTGTCGGTGGACGCGCGACGTCATCTGGTGTTCGTGCCCACCGGTTCGGCCAGTCCGGATTTCTTCGGCGGGCTGCGGCCGGGTGATGGCCGCTGGGCCAATTCGGTGGTGGCACTCGACGGCAACACCGGCAAGCTGGTGTGGGGTTTCCAGCTCGTGCACCACGACCTGTGGGATTACGACAGCGCCGCGCAGCCATCGCTGGTGACGCTGCAACACGATGGCCGCACGATTCCCGCGGTGATCCAGCCAACCAAGACCGGCATGCTGTTCACCTTCAATCGTGAAACCGGAAAGCCGGTGTTTCCGATCGTCGAAAAACCGGTGCCGCAGGACGGTGCGCCCGGCGAAGTGTTGTCGAAGACACAACCATTTCCCACTGCACCCGAACCGCTGGTGCGGCAGGGGCCCGTGACCAAGGACGACCTTGCGCATATCTCGTTCGGCTGCCATCTCGACCAATACAAATCCGAAGGCATCTTCACGCCGCCCAGCGTGCAGGGCAGCGTCGAGCAGCCGGGCTACGCCGGCGGCGTCGAATGGGGCGGCCTGGCGTTCGATCCACACCGGCAGATTGCGATCGTGAACACCAACGACTTGCCGATGCTGGTCGCGCTGGTGCCGCGCGACCAGCTCATGGCGCAGGAAATGTCCAAGCGCTACAAGGACTGGGATTTTTCCGAGATGACGGGGACGCCCTACGGCATGCGCCGCAAGGCTTTCATGTCGTCATGGGGCACGCCCTGCGTCAAGCCGCCGTGGGGCGAGCTGACCGCGATCGACATGCGCAGCGGCAAACGTCTGTGGCGGGTGCCACTGGGCAATGCCATCAAGAACCACTGGAACCTGGGCGTACCGGGCATCGGCGGGCCGGTCATTACCGCCTCCGGCCTGATCTTCGTCGCCGCGACCATGGACGACGACATCCGCGCCTTCGACGAGGCGAGCGGCAAGCTGTTGTGGCAATACCATTTGCCCGCCGGCGCCCAGGCCACGCCGATGACCTACGCGATCGACGGCAGGCAATATCTCGTGATCGTTGCCGGCGGCCATGGCGGACTGGGCACGAAACGCGGCGATTACGTCATCGCCTTCGCGTTGCCGAAGTGATGCACACCGGCCGGCGCGGGAAATCCACCCGCGCTGGCTACAATGCGGCATGCCCGAAACCCGCCGCGGTATCCCGCCCATCGAAGTCACTGCCGGTCCCGGCCACCATCTGGGCATGCCGCCCGCGCGCTTCCTGCGCGAGTATTGGCAAAAGCGCCCTTTGCTGATCCGCGGCGCTTTTCCGGATTTCACCCCACCGCTGTCGCCGGACGACCTGGCCGGCCTCGCGTGCATGGATGGCGCGCTGGCGCGGATCGTCCTGCATACTCGCACCTCCTCCGCGTCATCCCGGATTCCGCGCAGCGGTGATCCGGCATCCAGTGGTTTTGGAAAAGCAAAGGCACTGGATCACTCGTCGCGTCAGCGGCTCGCCCTCCGGGCCGTCGGTTCCGCCGACGTTCGCTCCGGCATTCCCGGATCAAGTCCGGGACAGGCTCTGCCTGCGCAGTCCCGCTTTCGCGGGAATGACGGCAAATGGAAGGTTGTCACAGGCCCATTCGAAGAAGACACGTTCGCGAAACTGCCGGAAACAGACTGGACGCTGCTGGTGCAGGACGTCGACAAATGGGACACCGACACCGCCGACCTGCTCGACCATTTCCGTTTCATTCCGAGCTGGCGCATCGATGACGTGATGATCAGCTACGCGACGGACGGCGGCGGCGTCGGTGCGCACGTGGATCAATACGACGTATTCCTGCTGCAGGGACTCGGCCGGCGTCGCTGGTCGATCGATACGCGCCCGAATCCGCCGACCGCGTTCCGCGAGGATGTCGAACTGAAGCTGCTCGAAACGTTTTCACCCACGCACACGTGGACGCTCGAACCCGGCGACATGCTGTACCTGCCTCCGGGCGTACCGCACGATGGCGTGGCGATCGGCGCGTGCTCGACGTTTTCGATCGGCATGCGCGCGCCGGCCGCGGGCGAACTGCTGTTCGATTTCGCGGCGCACCTGGCGGAAACCTTGCCGGAATCGCAACGCTTCACCGACCCCGACCTGAAGCCCGTGGGCGACGCCGGTGAAATCGACGATGCCGCGTTGCTGCGTGCACGCCGGACGCTCGGTCCGATCGCCGCCTCGCTGGATGACGAGGCTTTCGCGGACTGGTTCGGCGCATTCGTCACCCGTTACCGGATCGCGCAGGTTGCCGCGCCGCGCAAGCGCCGCATCGATCGCGCGATGCTTGCCGCGCGCTTGCCGCACGCGTCGCTGGAGCGCGATCCCTGGAGCCGCTTCGCGTGGCGCCGGCATGGTCGTGCCGCACGCTTGTTCGTCGCCGGCAACGTGTTCGATGCACCGGTTGGGTGGGCCAAGGCATTGGCCTCGGGCACGCGCAACATCGAGGGACGCCAGCTTTCCGGATTGCGGGAAACGGATCGCGGCGTTGCACTGATCGCGGCTTTGATCGACGCGGGCCATTTCACATTGCGCCGGCACTGAACTGGCATACAATCTGCGGCCACGCACCCGGCCACCCGGAGGGGGGACCGAATGCCGATCCGAAGCGGCTTTCATGTCGAAGTCTGTCATTGGGCGAACGCCGCTGACCGCGACGCGCTAGCGAGCGTGCGCGAAATCGTGTTCGTGCTGGAACAAGGAGTACCGCGCGAACTGGAAGTCGATGACGACGACCCGCGCAGCGTGCACGTGCTGGCGCGCGCGCCCGACGGCACCCCCATCGGAACCGGCAGGCTGACGCCCACCGGGCGGATCGGGCGCATGGCGGTAATGGTGGACTGGCGCGGCAACGGCGTCGGCACGATGCTTTTGCGCACGCTGCTCGATCAGGCGCGCGCGCGCCGCATGGGCGAAGTCGTGCTGCATGCGCAACGCGGCGCGGTCGCGTTCTATCTGGATTACGGCTTCGCGGTGGTCGGCGACGAATTCGAGGAAGCCGGCATTCCCCACGTGCGGATGCGCCGCGCACTCGATCCGCTGCCGGAACCCGAACGCGCGCCGCCGCCCCCGCCGCCGGAGCCCAAGGCGCTGCATGCCAGCTCGCGCGAAGAACTGATCGACGTCACGCTGCAATTGCTGTCGGGGGCGCGGCACAGCATGTGCGTGTGGGTGCGCGAACTGCACCCGCAGCTCCTCAACGACACCGCGTGCCTGGTCGAACTGCGGCGATTGGCGATTTCGGGACGGGGCGCGTCGATTCGCATCCTGGTGCAGGACCTGTCCCGCGCCCTGCAGGAAGGCACCCGCCTGCTGGACCTGGCGCAACGGCTCTCCAGCATCGTCGAAATGCGCCGGCCGGTGGAGCCTGCCGATCTCGCGTATCGCTCGGCTTTCATGTGCGTGGACACCTGCGGCTATCTGTTCCGGCCGCTGGAAAGCGAAATGGCATCGGAAGGCTCGACCTGGTCTCCGGGCCGGCACGCGGAGCTGATGCGCATGTTCGAGGAAGTGTGGGCCCGTTCGGAACCGTGGCCCGAGTTGCGCACGCTGGGCATCTGAAGCATCGCGGCCTTACCGGCAGCTAACCCGGATCGGCCGCGAATCCCGCATTGCAGCATTAAACCGTTATAATTTTGGGTCGCGGCGAGGCGGCTGGTGACCGCGCGCGGTGTCCGTCGACAGGCGGGGTTGAAAGCCCGTTGGCGCGGGTCGAGCGGCTGCATGCTCGGTCCCGCAATGCCTGTCCCGGACCTGCGCCGAACCAGGTACGTCGAAGAGTGCGGGACAGCACCTTTCGACAACGATCAACTAATCCGTGGTGACCATCGTGAGTGACGGCGGCAGTTTGTTGCAGCAGTTGGCGGAAACTTCGCAATTCGGCGGCGGCAACGCCGCTTATCTCGATCAATTGTACGAGGACTGGCTGCGCGATCCGCAGTCGGTTGCGCCGGAATGGCGCACATGGTTCCAGGGACTGCGCGGCACCGGCGACGTTTCCCACGCCGACGCGATCGCACGCATCGTCGCCGCGCAGCAGCAAGGCCGTCGCGCCAGCGTTCCGATGGATGATGCCCACGCCCGCAAGCAGGCGGGGGTGTTGCGTTTCCTGACTGCATACCGTTCGCGCGGCCATCTTGCGGCCGACCTCGATCCGCTGGCAATCGCGCCCAAGCGTCCCGCGCCCGACCTCGACCTGCCCTTCCATGGCTTGTCCGACGCCGACCTCGACACCGAATTCGACTGCGGCACGTTCGCCGGCGGCGGCCATCGCATGAGCTTGCGCAATTTGCGCGAACGCCTGCGCCGCACCTACGTCGCAACGATCGGCGCCGAGTTCATGCACATCAGCGACCACAACCAGCGTCGCTGGATTTACGACCGGCTGGAACAGGCCAGCGGTGACGCGGGACTCGACGATGAGACCCGCAAGCGCGTGCTGGCGAAGCTGACCGCAGCCGACGGACTGGAACGCTACCTGCACACCAAGTACGTCGGCCAGAAGCGCTTTTCGCTGGAAGGCGGCGATTCGCTGATCCCGCTGCTGGACGACCTGATCCGCCGCGCCGCCGGCGACGATGTACACGAACTGGTGATCGGCATGGCGCATCGCGGGCGCCTAAACGTGCTGGTCAACATCCTTGGCAAGCCGCCGCAACAGTTGTTCGCGGAATTCGAGGGCAAGCACGATGGCCCCGACGATCCAGCGCATTCGGGCGACGTGAAATACCACATGGGCTTCTCGGCCGACATCGCCGCGCCCGCCGACAACATCCACGTCGCGCTGGCGTTCAATCCGTCGCATCTGGAAATCGTCAATCCGGTGGTTTCGGGTTCGGTGCGCGCGCGCCAGATCCGCGCGCACGACGGCGTGCGGGAACACGTGCTGCCGGTACTGATCCACGGCGACGCGGCGCTGTCGGG
>DAIUEL010000164.1:0-6218 GCA_036845145.1 Rhodanobacteraceae bacterium
AAGCTGCATCGCAGCACGGCAGTCGCATGGAACCGGCGTCACCGCACGGCCGCACGCCCCCGCTGCCACGGTTCCAACGCAAGCCGATAGATGGCCGAATTTCCCGTGAAGGTGATCGCCCGGCCATTGGGCATGGCGTGCGAACCCCACGGGCCGACGGCATTGACGGCATCGCCCAGGTCGATCGGCTTGCCCCAGTGGCCGCCTTCGCGGAAGGCAATGCACAGACGGCCCAATCCGACCGCCGTCTTGCCATAGCCGAACACGATGAACGAGCCATCCGGCGCGATCGCGGGATCGTGGGTCGAAACGGACGGATCGCCAAGGCTCACGCGCGCGGGCGGCAAATACCGCGCGTCGTGGTAAAGCGAACGATAGATATGCATCGCGCGATCGCCGCCACGCTGGATGAAATACAGCGTGCCGTCAGCGGCAATGCTGGGCGAAACCAGGAACGAACTCTGGTTGACGGTTGAGCCGAGCCACGTCGGCGCGCCCCACCGGCTTCCCTTCCATGCCACCTTCCACAAGTTGCCGCCGTGATACGCCTTTCCGTCGACGTTTCGGGCCAGCCGTTTGCCGCCCGGCAGAACCGGCCGATCCGAACTGAATATCAGATATGAACCACCCGGCGCCAGGGCCGGATCCTGGTCGTACCAGTGGCCGGAAAAATTGGCGACCTCGGGCTGCGACCAGCGGCCGTTTGCCTTGTGCGAAACCATGATGGTCTTGTGCTTGCCTTCGCTGCGATCGAAGAAGACCGTGTTGCCGTCGGGCGTGAACGCCAGCGTGTCGTCGCTGTCGGGATGGATGATGCCGCCGAGGGTGACGGGAATGGGCGTTGCGGCCGGCGTCGCCGCAATCAGGGGCAACACGGTACCGCCGGTGAACAGCATCGCCGCAAGCAGGAACCATCGCGTCGCCATCGAAACTTTCGCCTTCATCGCCTGCCCCTGATCGTTTTCGCGTCAGTGCGTAATGCCATGCGCGCGCAGCACATCGGAAATGTCGAACCGCCAAAGATTGCGCGAGCCGTTCAACGGCTCCTTCAGCCGCCGCTGCAGCGAGCGGGTGTCGTCCCGCGGCTTGGGAAAATGCACCTCGTCGCGGCGGTTGCTCGAGACGAACAATTCGCCAAATACCGGGCCCAGTGACGGGGCGTTTTCCAGCGATGCGCTGTTGATCGGTGCCGGCAGGTGCTGCGGCTTGCTCCAGCCGCCGCCCGGCTTGCGGAAGGCGATGTAGAGATCCGCGCGGCCCAGCGAGTCACCCTCGTCGCCCGCGAAGATCACGAAACGTTCCCGGGGATCGATCGCGGGATCCATGCGGTTGTGCTTGATGTCGCCGAGTTCCACCCGCTGCGGGGCCGCGTAACCCCGCGCCGTGCGGCACGCCACATAGATCTGGTACGCCGCGCCGGAATCGGGACGATGCGCGGAAAAAAAGATGTCGCCATTGGCCGCCACCGACGGGTTGTAGATCATGTTGCCATCGTTGAGTGCGCCTTTCACGTGCACGGGCTGCCCCCACCGGCCCTCCGGCTGCCGCTCGACGTACCACAGGTTGGTGCCCGTGAAATGTTGCCCGGACATCCCGGCCGTCAGCGGTGCATCGCCCGGATGCGCCGGCCGGTTGGAAACGAAGTACAGCCGTTTGCCGTCCGGCGACAGGGTCGGTTCGGAGTCGTGCCACTGCCCCGAGAACGACGCGACCTGCGGCGCGGACCAACGTCCGGCTTCGCGGTGCGCCACCAGGATGGTGTCGTTCTTCTCGGCGAAATCCGAGCGCATGAAGTAAAGCGTGTTGCCGTCACGTGTCAGCGCCACCGATGTTTCCTGAAGGCCCGTCGAAATCACGCCCGGGCCGACGAGGTGCCCGGTCCCGTCCGCGGCTGTCGTCACACCCGACATCGCGATGAGGATGGCAAAAAGGCAACGGCTTTTCATGGCAAGGCTCCGGCGGACGGATATGTCGTCGTGACGACTGCGGCGCTGCGGTGCGCCTGCAGCCACGGTTTCAGCGAGACGCCGTAGATGTGGTCGACGCCGTTGTCCCACGTGCGTGCGCGGGCGAGGTCGCGTTCGGCGTCTGCGCGGCTGCGCGGCCAGCTTGCCTGGGTCGTGCGGCTGCCGGTGAAGTACAGCGTGACGCCATCGGGGCCCAGATGCGCACCCCAGGGTTGACAGGCATCGATGGCATCACCAAGGTCGATCGCCCTGCCCCAGCCATCGCCTTCGCGAAATGCGATGTAGAGATGATCGGGCTCGTCGCTGCCGTCCCTGCCGGCGTCGAAGACGATGAAGGAGTGGTCCGGCGCGACCGCGGGGTCGAGCTCGTGCATGCCGTCCGGCATCAATTGCAGTCGCACAGATTTTTGATAGTGCCCGCCGCGCCATGTCGAACGGTAGAGATGGAACTGATGCGACGGATTGTCGCGACTCTGGAAATACAGGTCGCCATTGGCGGCGATGCTGGGGGCGAAGATGTACGTCCCGAAGTTGATGGTGTCCGGAAGCCGGACCGGCGCGCTCCAGCCGTCGGATGTACGGTTCACGCGCCACAAGTGGCCGCCGTGCAACGGCGCGCCGCCTGGCGCATCGGGACGATTGGACGGAAACACCATGAACGAGCCGTCCGGCGACAGCGCCGGATCATGGTCATTCCAGATACCGGAGAACGACGCGATCGCGGGCGTCGACCAATGTCCGTCGACCTCGTGCGACACCATGATCATCCCGATCGACCATGGCTGCTGGTGGAAAAAAACGGTCTTGCCGTCGGGCGTGAAGGTCGCGCAGTCCACGCCGGCAGCCGAGGAAACCACGCCCGGCGCGAACACATGCGGTTGGGGAGGTGCGGCGATTGCCGCGCCGCATGCCATGAACAGCGATGCCATGCCACAAGCCGACAGCAAGACCGAATGTCGCGCCACGCAGATTCTCCGGTTGCGATGGAATGCGGCCACATGCAGCAACCGCGGCGTGAAGCTACGCGGGCGCGAGGCCGAATCGCTTTCGATTTGTGATGACAGACGCAGCGGGCGTGACGAGCGGCCGCTCTGCGAGGACGAGCGGTCAGGACAGACCGAGCAGCTTGCCCGCCTGGGTGCGGAAACGGCGGCTCAGGTTGAGCCGGGTGCCATCGCGCAACACCACTTCGGCGTTGCCGTTGAACAGCGGATGGATTTCATGGACGCGGTCGACGTTCACGACGATGCCGCGATGGATGCGCAGGAACTTCGCGGGATCGAGTACTTCCTGCAGGTGCCGCAGTGTCTCGCGATGCAGGTGGGACGCGCCCCTGGTGTGGATGCGCACGTAATTGCCTTCGGCGCCGATCCAGTCGACCTCTTCGACGGCAATCACGCGGATGTGTTCGCCCACGTGCACACTCAGGCGCTGCAGCCACCGTTCGCTTCCGCCGGGCGCAGACGGGTCGCCGGCGTCGACGTGCATTCCGCGCCAATGCCGCTTGACCCGCGCGATCGTGCGGTCGAAACGATCCTGGTCGATCGGCTTCAACAAATAATCCAGCGCATTGGCGTCGAACGCGCGCAACGCGTGCTGGCCGTAAGCGGTCGCGAACACCACCATCGGCAGCACGCCCGGCTGCAGTTCGTGCAGCAGTTTGAAGCCGTCGAGGCCCGGCATGCGGATGTCCAGGAACATCAGGTCGGGCTTGAGCGCTTCGGCCGCCTGCATGGCCTCGGCGGCGTTGCCGCATTCGCCGACCACCGTGACATCGGGATGCGATGCAAGCGCCTGCCGCAGTGCCAGCCGCGCCAGTACTTCGTCGTCCACCAGCAGCGCGCGGATCGGCGGTGCGTTCACGCCGCACGCGCCGTAGTGGTCGCCTGGAACGGCATGCGCAACACCACGCGCGTTCCGCCGCCGTCGCGCGCCTGCAATTGGAGCGATGCATGGTCCTCGAACTGCATCCGCAGGCGCTCGCGCGTGGTGCCAAGGCCGACGCCGTCGACCACGTCATCGGGCATGCCGAGCCCGTCGTCCTCGACGGACACGTGCAGGTATACGCCTTCGCGGTGCGCTCGGATCAGGAGATTGCCCGGCGAGGCCTTGTCCAGCAGTCCATGCCGCAGTGCGTTTTCCACCAGCGGCTGCAGGATCATGCCCGGCACCACGGCCTGCAGCACATCGTCGGCCACCTGGAACCGCGTCTGCAGGCGATCCCGGAAACGCTCGTGCTGGATCTCCAGGTAGCAACGCACGATCTCCAGTTCGTGCGACAACGGCACCAGTGGCGAATGGCGCTCCTCCAGCGTCAACCGCAACAGGTCGCTCAGGCGCGCAATCATCCGGCGCGCGCGAATCGGCTCGGCCAGCGCCAGCGCCGAAATCGCGTTCAAGGTGTTGAACAGGAAATGCGGCTGCAACTGCATGCGCATCGCGTGCAGTTGCGATTGCACCAGTTGCGTTTCAAGGCGCGCGCTGCGCAGGCGCTCGTCGCGCAGGTGGCGCCTGGAGTCCATGCCGCGCAGCACCACCAGGATCACCCAGTAGGTGAGCTGCGCGAAGTAGAAATTGAACACGAATTCGCGGCGCAGGTATTCGCCAAAGCCGTGGACGGTCGTGAGGCTCGCGCCCCAGATCATCCAGAACACGCCGACCCGGATCAGCACCTGCGCCAACCCCATCAGGATGCTGGCAGGCACGTGCACGAGGCAGAAGCGGCGCCAGTCCTTGCCTGCGGTTTGCCGCCCCAGGTGGGCTATCCATGGCACCAGCAGCATCCACAACCAGAAGCTGCCCAGGTACCACGTCGCAAGCCGGCCCCAGTTTGCCGCCGAGCCTTCACTGAGGTCGGACAAGCCGGCGCTCAACGCGTACGACAATCCCAGCAGCGTCCAGAAACCGAAGGCCAAGGCCCACGACCTGGTACGCGAAGAGTTGGTGAAATCGGACATGACGGGGCGCAGTGTGCACGCACCGCCTGCCGAGGGAAAGCCCCGCCGCCGTGCACGGAATCCAGCACCGAAGCGTTCGACCTCTCCTCACGGATTCGCCATCGTTGGTCCGCGCCACGATGCCGCTCGTCACAAAATCATGGAAGCCCACCGAAATGGGACGCAAGGTGCGCCCATGGCGATACCGCCCGCCGAAAAAACCGACATGCCACACCCGATGCGTTTCCCGAATGCCCTCCTTTCGCTGTGCGCGGTTTTCGTCATGGCCCCCGGCGCGTCCATCGCCGCCAATGCCACCGCGGCGAAGGCTGACGAAACCGCGAAAACCGCGGCCGCCGTCATGACCGTGGACCAGCACTGGCTGGAAGCGGAAGTGGGGGGCGACCCTGCATGGCTGGCCGCAATGTTGATGCCCGACTACCGCACGGTAGGCGCCGACGGCAAGGTCGGCGACAAAGCGGCAATACTCCGGTCGGCGACGAAAAACCGCGGATCCGACAAGATGCGCAAGCAGGTCAACGCGTGGCAAAAGGCCCATCCGACCCGACTGTCCGTGGTGCTGCACGGCGACGTCGCGATCCTGTCGTTCTCGGATCCCGAAACCGCACGCATCCTGTCATCCGACACCTTCATCTACCAGGACGGCCGCTGGCATGCGCTGTATTCGCAGCACGCCAAGATCGAATGAGCCGGTCGAATGAGTCGCAGGCGCGGTTCAGCGCTGGCGGGTTTGCGCCCGCGCCGCGCGCAGGGCGTCCAGCTTCTCCCTGATCTTCGCCTCGATGCCGTTCGCAGTCGGCGCGTAGAACTCGGTACCGACCAGCGCGTTCGGCAGGCACTGCTGGTCCAGCGCGATGCCACCTTCGATGTCGGGATCGTATTGGTAGCCCTTACCGTAACCGAGTCCCTTCATCAGCTTCGTCGGCGCATTGCGCAGGTGTAACGGCACGTCCAGCGTGCCGGTCTCGCGCACGTTGGCACGCGCAGCGCCATACGCCACGTACGCCGCGTTGCTCTTGGGCGCCATCGCGAGATACAGCGCCGCTTCGGCCAGTGCCAGTTCGCCCTCGGGTGAACCCAGGCGTTCGTAGGTATCCCACGCGTGCAGCGCGAGTTGCCACGCGCGCGGATCGGCCAGCCCGATGTCCTCGACCGCCATGCGGACCATCCGCCGCGCGAGATACAGCGGCTCGCAGCCGCCATCGAGCATCCGCACCAGCCAGTACAGCGCGGCGTCCGGATCGGACGAGCGCACCGACTTGTGCAGCGCCGAAATCTGGTCGTAGAACTGCTC
>DAIUEL010000165.1:0-6213 GCA_036845145.1 Rhodanobacteraceae bacterium
GTGAGGCTTTGCAGGAAATGGAAATCCGGGCGGCGAAGCGCGTAGCGTTCATCGTCGGGGTCGCACAACCGTGTGAGCATCGCGAAATCCTCCGGTGCCAGGTATTTGCGCAGGCGCCCACCCCAGGTGCCGCGGAAGATGCACTCCAGCAAGTAACGCTCGTCCGCATCCGAAAGCGGATGTGTCCGTTCGATCATCCGGGTCCGCACGCGCACGTTCCGCAACCCGGCCTGCTGCAACCACCCGACGAGCGAGCGGACCGCGGCAAATTCGCGTTCGCTGCGGCCGTAACGCTCCCGGTAATACGCGCGCACCGCCTCGTTCACGCGTGCTTCGAGGCGGGCGTCCCACGCGAAATACATGTCCGGCACCAG
The DNA here is from genome assembly GCA_036845145.1 of Rhodanobacteraceae bacterium. Taxonomy (GTDB): domain Bacteria; phylum Pseudomonadota; class Gammaproteobacteria; order Xanthomonadales; family Rhodanobacteraceae; genus 66-474. Next base: position 375 of record DAIUEL010000165.1, read on the forward strand.
CGAGCTTTGCCCCAGCGCCATGCGCCCGTCCGGGCGCAGCAGTTTCGTCAGCATCCGCACGCCGGCAACCGGTTCGTGCAAATGGTTGACGACATTGATGGCCCACACGAGATCGAACGCACCCTCCGCGAACGGCGGGTTCAGCATGTCGCCCTGCACGATCGGCGCGTATCGGGACGCAAGCACGCGAGCGGCTCGCGCATGTGCGACAGACAAATCCATTCCGACCACCACCCCGCGGTCGCGCATCGATGCATGCCACCAGCCCAGCGCCTCGCCGGTACCGCAACCGGCGTCGAGCACACGTGAACCTGCGGGCACCGACAGCGCATCGATCGCTTCGCGGAGCTCCGGTTGCGCGAAGGCGTTGAACAACTTCAGTTTCGCCGCGTAATCGCGCTGCGGGGTATCGCCCAGCAATCCGGATTCCTGCATGCGTGCTGGCGCGACGCGTCTCATCCGTACTGGCTGCTTGCCAAGCGCTGATAAAGCGCTTCGAACATGCGCGCCGTGTAATCGGCGTCTTCCGACAGCGCCCTGCATTGCGCCGCGCGCGCGATGCGGAGCCTCAAGTCCTCGTCGGCAAGCATGGTGTGGATGGCGTCCGCCAGCCGCTCCGGATTGCCGACCGGCGCGACCATCGCCGCCGACGGCGCCCATTCGACGATGTGTCCCACCGCCGTGCCGACCGTCGGCACGCCGGCCACCGCCGCTTCGATCAAAACGAACGGTCCGGCTTCGTGCCGCGACGACATCACCAGCAGGTCGGCGGATTCCACGATCGGACGCAGCTCGCGTTGGGTCTTGAAACCGAGGAACTGCACGCGCCCATCCAGTCCGAGCTTGCGGACGAGTTCGGCCATGGCGCCCTGCAACGTGTCGGTGCCGACGATGTCCATCTCGAATTCCACGCCCGTTTTCGCCAATCTCGCGAGCGCGTGCAGCAGGGTCGCCTGGTCCTTGACGCGATTGAGGCTGGCGACATGGATCAGGCGCGCCGGTCCCGCGCGACCTGGGCGCGGGGCAAGCGGCGGCCATTTGCGCAAGTCGACACCGAGCGGCACGCGCCGGGCCCGGATTCCGAGAGCCTGCAACAGGTCGACGATCGGCGCGCTGGTTGCGGTGACCACGTCGGCGCCGCGCAATGCGAGGCATTCGCGCAACCGACCCTTCCACGTCAAACGTCCGCCGTAACCGATGTCGCGCATCGCAACGAGTTCGCCGCCGGTGACGTGCACCATGCACGGAACCCGCAGCAACTTCGCTGCCGCGACGGCGATCAATCCGCCCGGACCCGAGAAGATGGCGTGCGCCACGGCGAACGGCGCGCGGCGATGCTCGGCGCGGATCGCGGCGATGCCGCGCAGGTGGGTCCAACCGTCGCCGATGTTGTGGATGGCAGCGCCAGCGAGTTGCCAGCAACCCGCGGCCGCCTCCTGTCGCAACGCGAAAACGTGTACTTCATGGGTCCGCGACAACCGTTCGATCAGGGCCAGCAGCGCCGGTATCACGCGGACTTCGCCGCTGCGATCCACGCCACCCGGCACGATGAGCGCGACTTTCATGCCGCCCTCCGCCGCGAGTCGTCGCACACCCGCGCATAAGCGTCGGCCCACAATCGCCCGACGGCTTCGAACGAAAGCGTGGCATCGAAATGCGCGCGCACCTGCTGCGGCGATGCCCGTTCGGTGGCCGCGAGAAACAGCTCGTCCGCCAGGCGCACCGCGTCTCCGCGCGGCCACAAATGACCAACGCGCCCGTTGCCCGTCAACGCGCGGAACGCGGGGATGTCCGTCAGCACCGGCGTCACCCCGCAAGCGAGCGCCTCCAGCGCGGCATAACCGCTGCCCTCGGCGCGGCTGCCCGAGACGAACAGGTCGGCCGCACGCAGCAAGGTTTCGATGCGCGCATGCGGCACCTCCCCCACCAGCCGCACGCGCCCGGCCAGCCGCGCATCGTCGGCAATCTTCGCCCGCACGTCGGCCAGCATCGGTGCCGCCCCGAAGGCGCACCACAGTTGCAGACGCGGCAGGCGCGACGCGGCGAGGGCGACGCCTTCGAGCACCGTCAAGGGATCCTTGCCGCGGGCCAGGCGTCCGACCCACAACACGCACGGGTCGCCGTGCAAGCCCGTTTCGGCGCGTGCACGGGTTCGATCGCCGGGCGTGAAACGGCTGCTGGATTCGGGGATCGCAAAAAGTCGCGTGGCAGGGCTGAACAAGTGCGCAGCCATGAACGGCTGCGCCTGATCGATCGACGTGAAGGCGATGCCGGATGCCTTGGCGAAGCAGCGGCGATGGCGCGCACGCCGCCACCAGCGCGGCGGTCGGTCTGCGTGATCCTGGAACACGACCGGCAATGCCGGTGGCAAATGCCCGGCGATCGCGGCGGTTTCTTCGACGAACCCGAGCCCGTGTGAATGCAGGACGTCGGGATGGATGCCGTCCAGCACATCCGCAAAGCGACGGCCACGGCTCGCCACGGTCCGCGTTCCACCGACATCGACGAAGTGGTAATCGACACCGTTGCGCGCCAGGCGCTCTGCATGCGATGCCGCCTGCAGCACCGAGACCCGGATGCCGGCGCCCGCGACCAGTTCGGCGATGTCCGCGAGCGACGGCCAGCGTTCCAGCAACGCCTCGATGCCGAGATCATCGGGCGCGGGCACGAAATTGAGCTGCGCCACGTGCATGTGCGTTCGCCTACAAACCCGAAACCTGCGGCATGCGCAGCCGTACCATCCGGTTGGCGAAGTCCAGTTCCCAGGGCCGGTCGTACCTGCGAAAGCGATAGCGCCACGTGGCCATCGCGCTCATGCCACGCTTGGCCCAGGGTGGGGCGCGCAAGTCCTGCACGGTGGGAAACCGGCAGCGCAGCACCGTCACGAAGTCGCGGATGCGCCTGCGCAGCTTGTCGCTCAACCACGGTGCGTCGGCGTGACACGCATACGCCACCCACTGCGGCTGCGTCCATTCCTCCACAGTGGTCGGGAACACCACGGGCTCGCCATGGATGTCGAACAACGCCGGCGCGCGTCCCTTGCCGCGATCCTTCTGATGCAGGCTGCTTTCGGGAAGCGGCGTGTAGATGTAGACGATGATTTCGCAGTCGGGGTTGATCCGTTTCAGCTCGCGGATGAACTCGAAGGTATGTTCGGTTTCCTCTTCGGTGTTTTCCGGCGGCGCGACCATGAACGACAGTTCCGGGATCACGCCCATGCGCTTGCACAACTCGGCGACCGCCAGCGCCTGGTCGGGCCGCGTGCCCTTGCGGATGGCCTTCAACATCTGGCGGTCTGGGGATTCAGCGCCCATGAACGCCATGCGCAACCGGCTTTTCCTCACCAGTTTCCATGCGTGCTCGGACAGGTTCAGCAACGCGTCGGTGCGCGCGAAACACCACCACGGCAGTTCGAAACGGGCCATGATCTCCAGCAACGGGATCATGTCGTCCTCGCGGTCGAAGAAGTTGTGGTCGAAGTACTGGACCGAATCGGCACCGACCGTGTGTTTCAGATATCCCAGTTCCCGCTCGAACCGTTCCAGCGGAGGCAGCGCGGTCGCGCCTCCGAACATCGCGGCCACGCCGCAGAAGGTGCAGCGGAAGCGGCAACCGAGCGCGGCCTGGTGCGCGACGGTGCGCGAGCCGAGATACGTGCGCGCGAGGTAGCGACGCGGATCGCCGAGTTTGTCGTAGGGCAGCAGCGCCGCGGGCCGGCTGCGCGAGAACGGCCGGCCCGGGTTGTGCGTCACGCCACGTATGCCCTTCCACGACAGCCCCGCGATCTCGTGCAACTTCGGCCCATCGCCGCCGAGCGACGCGATCAGTTCCGACAAGGTCTGTTCGCCCTGGCCACGGATTGCGTAATCGACGTAAGGCGCAGCCAGCACCGCGTCCGTATTGAGCGTCGGGAAGTAGCCGCCCCAGATGATCGGCAGGCGTGGGAAGCGTTCGCGAATGGCCCTGGAGACGGCGACGGCGGGTGCAACGTGCGGACCGCCCATCACGCTGACGCCCACTGCATCGAAGTGCTCGTGCTCCAGCACGCGCAGCGTTTCACCGACGACGTCGCGATCGAGATTGCCGTCGATGATCCGGCTGCTTCCGGTTTCATCCAGCGCCGCGGACAGGTTCAACAGCGACAGCGGGAACCGCGCACTGTGGCGCGAGGTGACGGGCGGGTTGATCAGCAGGGTGTTGGGCGAACGTGTCATGGCGGCGAAGAAATGCGCACGATCAGAATGGACGCCGCAACTGGAACACCAGCGCGACGGGTACTTCAAGCGCGCGCCTGTCGAAGTGCGCGTCGGTGGGGATGTCGGCAGGGTCGAGCATCGGTTCCAGCACCCGCACGATTTCCAGGCGCACCGCCGCGCAGGCCGCGTGCCAGTGGCTGTAGAAATGCGGGGTATTCCGGACGGCGCAGTGCCGGCCGTCGGATTTGAAGTCACGCAGCCAGCCGAGCACATGGCCGATCGGGTGCACGTCGCTGCACAGGATGGTGCCGCCGGGCCGCGTCGCGCGACGCAGTTCCGCCAGCGCGGGTTGCAGGCGATCCAGATGTCCGATCGCGAGACCGCAGATCGTCAGGTCCGCGAACGCGTCGGGTACTGGCAAGCTCTCCATGTCGCCCTGGACCAGTTCAACCTCGCTACCACGGCGGCGGGCATCCAGTTCCCTGCCCGCGCGCTCCAGCATCTCGACGGAAAGATCGACGCCCGTTACAGGCCCCGCCCCGCGGTCCAGCGCATGCAGCATGTAGCGTCCGCTGCCGCAACCCGCGTCGAGCACCGATTGTCCGTGCAGATCCGTCGGCATCAAGCCCAGCATCGCGCGCTCTTCGACCCGCATCACCGGGTTGTGCGCGCGCGGTGGATAGCTGGCGGCCCACAACGCATAGGCGGCACGCGGCTCGAGCAGCTCGACGCGCGACATCAGCGACATCCTTCCGCGAGAGCGGGTTCGCGCGCCGGCCGATCCATGCGCGAAGCAAGTTCGAGCCCGGGTTCCAGCGCCAGCAACGCAGGGTCGGCAAGCGCCTTCGCGAGCAGTTTCGGCCGGCCATCCAGCATTACCGGTACCGTTTCCACGCCGGCCGCCTCGAACCATCCGGCAAAATCCGGATCGGCGATGCGCGGCATGCCATCACGCACCACGGCACGGATTCCGCTGCGTCCGATCCCGGCCACGCTGCGCGCAGCGTCGCCCCCACGATCGGCGACGATCAGCAGGTCCGCACGGGCACCCGCACCAAGATGGCCGCGGCTCGGCAGGCGCAGGATGCGCGCCGCGTCGGTCGTTGCCAGCGTGAGCGTCTCGCGCACACCGAGGATGCCCCCGTCGACAACGCTTCGCACTTCCTCGAGCAGGTCGCGCGCACCGCTGAGCCGCGAATCGCTGCCCAGCGCCAGCCGCCCGGCCGCCTGCAGGCGGCGCGGATCGAGCGTGTGTCCGAGCAGGTTGCGGTTGCTCGTCGGGCACCAGACCACCGCGGCGCCGCTTTCGATCACGCGATCGATGTCGCGTTCGCGCAATCCGACGCCGTGCACCAGCACGCTATTTGACGCGAGACATCCCATCGCATCCAGTTGCGCCAGTTCCGCTTGCGCGGTGGTATCGGTGCCTTCGGCGAGATGGATCATCCACGGCCGATCGGTCGGCGTGGCATCGAAGCTCCGGCACACCGGCGGTCCATACGCGGGCCAGCCCAGCGCATAGCTCCAGCCGTAATCGCGTAGCAGCGCGACCGGAAAATCCGCCGTGTCGAGGGCCGGATGCCACGGGTCGTGGTGCGCCACGCAGGTCGTGCCCGCGAGCAGGTTTTTCAGCGCGCCGTGTC
>DAIUEL010000166.1:0-6181 GCA_036845145.1 Rhodanobacteraceae bacterium
TAGGCGACGTCCGGCACGAAGTAGGTGTACGTGCCGTCGGATTTCCGCATCACGCGGTCCTTGTCGTCGCCGAAGCCGGTCGCGCGCAGCCACAGTGCGCCATCGGCTTCGTAGGAATGGCCTTGTTGCGCGATGCGGTCGACCACACGCTGCACTTCGCCTTCGGTGTAGAGCGACGATTCCAGGAAGTACACGTCGAACTCCACGCCGAAGGCGCGCAAGTCCTCGTCCTGCTCGCGGCGCAGCCACGCCACCGCGAATTCGCGGATCGCATCCAGATCGTCCGGGTCCTGCTTTGCGGTGATCTTGTAGCCCGTTGTTTCGGGAGCCGCCCCGTCGATGCCCTGCTTGTCGAATTCACGCAGGTACTCACGAACCTTGTCGCCGGCGTAGCCGCCGCCGGTGATCGTCGCACCGCGGGTGTAATCGTTCGCCACGTCGCGGATGTAATCGCCGCGGTAGCCGTCCGCGGGCCAGCGCGGATCATCCGGTTCGACCCCTTTGAGGCGCGCCTGTACCGACAGCGCGAGGTTCTGGATCTGCGCGCCGGCATCGTTGTAATAAAACTCGCGATACACCTTCCAGCCGGTCGCGGAGAACAGACGCGCCAGGGTGTCGCCGATTGCGGCGGCTCGCGCGTGGCCAACGTGCAGCGGTCCGGTCGGATTCGCCGAGACGAATTCCACGCCCACCGCCCGGTGCGCGCCAGACTTGCCGTGGCCGTATTGCGCGCCTTCGCGCAGCACGCGCCGAATTTCATCCTGCCATGCGGCGCCGGTCAGGAAGAAGTTGATGAATCCCGGCCCCGCGACCTCGACCCGTTCGACCAGCGGGTTGTCCGGCAGCGCTGCCACGATCGTTTCCGCCACCTCACGAGGTTTGCGTCCCAGCGTCTTGGCCAGCAGCAGCGCCACGTTGCAGGCGAAATCGCCGTGCTCGCGCGAGCGGGTACGTTCGATCACGAAATCGGGTGTCGGAACATCCAGCGTGCCGATGCGACGCAGGCTGTCCAGTGCGTGCAGCAACAGATCGCGGAGGGCGTTTTTCACGGGAGGGGGCGACTCGATGGGCAGTCTTTCATGCTAACGCAGGCAGCCGCTGCAACCCAACCTGCAGTCTGTGGATAACCCGGTGGATGCCGACGTGAGCCGCGATTTTCGAAACGGCTCGTTCCGCGCGTTCGGGGACGAGTCAGACAAAATTTTCCATGTAGTTCAATGGCATGTGGAAGGTTTGCCGAAATCGCACGAAAAGGGTGCCCCAAATGCTTGTGATCCCGCGCTGTGCATAACTGATTGCAGGCGGAGGCGGCACGGGCACGTTGTGCGAAGCCGCTCTTGGCAAAAAGCCGGCCATGAAGGCTCGTTCTGACCCGCATCGGCGCCTACATCGCGAAGCGGCTTGTTGGAGGTGCAGCGAATCAGAACGGTTGTGCCATCCGGATCGCCCGCTCCCTCAGATCAACCCGCGCGCCGCCATCGAGGTCGGCTCGCCCGCGCCGACCACCAGATGATCGAGCACGCGGACGCCGACGAGTTGCAGCGCATCGCGCAACTGCCGGGTGATGTTGCGATCGGCGGCCGAGGGTTCGGCGACACCTGACGGGTGGTTGTGCGCGAGGATCACCGCCGCCGCGTTGTGCTTCAGCGATGCGCGCACTACTTCGCGCGGATGCACCGACGCGCCATCCAGCGTGCCGCGGAAAAGCTCTTCGAAGGCCAAGACCCGATGGCGGTTGTCGAGGAACAGACAAGCGAACACTTCGTAGGGTTTGTGCGCGAGCTGGGCTTTCAGGAACGCGGCGCTGTCGCGCGGGCTCGACAACGCGGTGCGCGCGGACAACTCTTCGCCGAGGCACCGGCGCGCCAATTCCAAACCCGCGACCAGCCGCGCGCGTTTGGCCGGACCGAGTCCTGGCACGTCCTCGATGTCCTTGGACAACAACGCGTTCAAGCTGCCGGCGCTGGTCAACAGGTCGCGACCCATGTCCAGCGCGCTGCGTCCGCGCACGCCGCTGCCCAGCAATATCGCCACCAGTTCCGCGGCCGTGAGCGCATGGGCGCCGCGCGCCAGCAGTTTTTCGCGCGGACGTTCGTCTTCGGGCCAGTCGCGAATGCTCATCGTGCGGGTTCCATGGTGGACGTGACGATCATCCGTGGCGACGGCGTTTTCGCCGAGCGGCGCGCGCACGCGAATCCGGTAAGCTAATCCCGGTTTGTCCGTCAGCGGATTCCGACATGGGTGTCAGGGAACGTCGTCCCGGCGAATATCGACATGTTCTGCTCGGGGTGTCGGGCGGCATCGCCGCGTACAAGGCCTGCGAAGTGGTGCGGCGCCTGCGCGACACCGGCGCGGAAGTGCGCGTGGTGCTCACGGAAAACGCCGAACGGTTCGTCACCGCGTTGACGTTCCAGGCGTTGTCCGGCCAGCCGGTACGTCACGGGTTGTGGGATGCCGAAGCCGAAATGGGCATGAGTCACCTGGAACTCGCGCGTTGGGCCGACGCGGTGCTGATCGCGCCGGCATCCGCCGACACGCTGGCGAAACTGGCCCACGGTTTCGCCGACGATCTACTTTGCACGTTGTGTCTCGCCACCACCGCGCCGCTGGCGGTTGCGCCGGCCATGAACCACCGGATGTGGCTGCACCCGGCGACGCAGGCCAATGTCGCCACGTTGCGTGCGCGCGGCGTCGCGATCCTCGGGCCCGCCAACGGACCGCTCGCGGAAGGTGAATCCGGGCCCGGCCGGATGCTGGAACCGCAACAACTGGTGCAGGCGCTGTTGACGCCGGGCGGCACGCATGTCGCATGAAAAAGCGTTGGCCGGCGTCAGGGTCGTGATCGATGCCGGGCCGACCTACGAAGACATCGACCCGGTGCGTTTCCTCGGCAACCGCAGTTCCGGCAAGATGGGTTTCGCGATCGCCGAAGCCTGCGCCGCGGAAGGCGCGGACGTTACCCTGATTGCCGGGCCAGTCGCACTGGCGACGCCCGCCGGCGTCGCGCGCCGGGTCGACGTCCGCAGCGCCCTGCAGATGCGCGATGCGGTGATGAAGGCGATCGACAAGGCCGATATTTTCATCGCGACCGCCGCCGTCGCCGATTGGCGTGTCGCCGGCTATTCGTCGCGCAAGATCAAGAAAAACACGGCCGGTACGCCCGTGCTGGAGCTGGTGGAGAATCCCGACATCCTGGCCGAAGTCGCCGCGCGCGATCCGCGTCCGTTCGTGGTCGGGTTCGCCGCCGAAACCGACCACGTCGCGGAACACGCGCGGGAAAAGCTCGAACGCAAGAAACTCGACATGCTGGCCGCGAATCACGTCGGCGAAAATATCGGGATCGGCGCTGACGACAACGCATTGGAACTCATCTGGCCGGGCGGCAGCGAAAGCCTGCCACGCGCGCCCAAGGCCGAGCTCGCGAAAACGCTGGTCGCGCGCGTCGCGACGCATTACCACGCGCGGAAGCCGACATGAATTCGCAAAAGCGCGCCGCGATACCGGTGGAACTGAAGCGCCTCGATCCGCGTCTCGGCGGCGCCATTCCGTTGCCGACGTATGCCACCGACGGCAGCGCCGCGATGGATCTGCGCGCTGCACCCGAAGGCGCCATCACGCTGGATCCCGGCGACAGCGCGTTGATTCCGACCGGCTTGGCGATCCACGTTGCCGACCCCGGCTGGTGCGCGCTGATCCTGCCGCGCTCGGGCCTGGGCCATAAACACGGACTGGTGCTGGGCAACCTCACCGGGCTAATCGATGCCGATTACCAGGGACCGCTGATGATTTCCTGCTGGAACCGCGGCAACGTGGCGTTTACCATCCAGCCGGGAGACCGCATCGCGCAATTGCTGGTGACGCCGGTGGCGCGCGTGGTCTGGAGGGTGGTCGAGGAATTCGCACCGAGTCAACGCGGCACCGGGGGCTTCGGTTCCACCGGGGTGGCGTAACAGGTCCTGATGGACGACGAATCGACGATCGACAAGAAGGCGACACCGAAAGCGCATTCTGCGGCGCGGGCGGTGCGCGCCCGTCTGAGCCTGCGCCGCGGCTTTGCCGCATTGGTCGCCGATCTCGCCTTGGCGCTTGGCACACTGCTGGTGCTGTTCGGGTTGTTCATGGGCTGGCAGGCGTGGCTGGCCAAGCGTCAGACCGATGCCGCGCAGACGTTGGTACAGGCAAGGCAGGACGTCGCACAGAAGATCGGCTTGATCGTCGCCGACAAGCGCGCGCAGGTGGTGAAGGCACTGACGCAACCCGCATTGGTTGCGCAGCTTGCCGCCCAGGACGATGCGCAGACGCGTGCGGCCGTCGCGCAACGCATCAAGGCCGAGGTGAAAGGCGCCGAAGCCGTGACGCTGTACACCCCGCAATTGAACGAGGTGCTGCGCGGCAACCTGCAGCAACTGGGCTACGCGCGTGCCGCGCAACTGATGTCGGTGCTCAGTGACGCGGACATCGGCCCCGCGCAATCGCCGCAATCGAAGACGTTGAGTTTCGCAGGCCCCATCACTGGCGCGGACGGTGCGGTGCTGGCGTACGCGACGGTCGATTTCCGCGACACGCCCGTGCGCATCGCACTGCACTCCGCGCGGATCACCGCGGGGCGGCTGGAGCTGCGGCAGAGCAACAAGTCCGGCGACATCATGCTGGACAAGATTGGCGAAAGTGGCGCGCCGGTCGGCGATGGCCCCGGCGTGCCGGTCGCCCACAGCCTCTATCGCATCACGTCGACGCCGCCCGTGTATTGGTTGCCGGTGACGGAGTCGTTCATTGGCGCGCTGGTTCTCGCGGTGGTCACGTTCCTCGCCGGCGTCATCGTGCTGTGGTCGCGGCCGCGTCTGCGTGCGCGGCTGGGCGGCGGGCAGCTTCATGACGAGCCGGTGCTGTCCGACGTGATCGCCGCCGCCCCGCCCACACCCAAAACCGAGACACCCGTGAAGATTGCTGCAACTGCCGCTGTCGCGCCACCCGCCGCCCCGCACGAACACACCATTCCCGATCGCGGCATTTTCCGCGCCTATGATATTCGCGGCGTGGTGGGCCAGACCCTGACCGAAGGCGTCGCGCACCAGCTCGGACGCGCGATCGGCAGCGCCGTGCGCGACAAGGAACTTTCCGAAATCGTGGTCGGCCGCGACGGACGTTTGTCCGGCCCGGAACTTTCCGGCGCGCTGATCGACGGCTTGCGCGCGGCCGGCGTGGACGTGATCGACATCGGCGCGGTGCCGACGCCAGTGAGTTATTTCGCCGCCTACCAGCTCAACACCGGTTCGTGCGTATCGGTGACTGGCAGCCACAACCCGCCCGATTACAACGGGTTCAAGATCGTGATCGGCGGCGAAACGCTGGCGGAGGATGCGATCCAGGATCTGTACCAGCGCATCGTCGATGGCCGCCTCGCCGAAGGCCATGGTTCCCTGCGCCAGTACGAAGTGCTGCCCGAATACATCGAGCGCATCGCATCGGATATCCAGACCGGACGCGCGTTGAAAGTGGTGGTCGATTGCGGCAACGGCATCGCCGGCGACACCGCGCCGGCCGTGGTGCAGGCGATCGGCTGCGAGCCGATACCGCTGTATTGCGATGTCGACGGCACCTTCCCGAACCACCATCCCGATCCGTCGGAGCCGAAGAACCTCGCCGACCTGATCCTGATGGTCCAGAAGACCGGCGCCGACGTCGGGCTTGCCTTCGACGGCGACGGCGATCGCCTGGGCGTGGTCACCAAGGACGGCGAAATCATCTACCCGGACCGTGTGCTGATGCTGTTCGCGCAGGACGTGCTGACGCGCAACCCCGGCGCGACGATCCTGTACGACGTGAAATGCACCGGTCACCTGCAACCGCTGATCCTGAAAGCCGGCGGCAGTCCGCTGATGTGGAAGACTGGACATTCACTGATCAAGGCCAAGATGAAGGAAACCGGCGCGCAACTCGCCGGCGAAATGAGCGGGCATTTCTTTTTCCGCGAGCGCTGGTACGGCTTCGACGACGGCGTGTACGCCGCGGCGCGCCTGCTGGAGATTCTGGCCGACGATCCCGACGGCAGGAGCCCGGAGGAAATCTTCGCGACACTGCCGAAAGGTGTGTCGACCCCCGAATTGCACATCCACATGCAGGAAGGCCAGAACCATCCGTTCATCGCGCGCTTCCGCGAACGCGCGCAATTCGACGGCGC
>DAIUEL010000167.1:0-6170 GCA_036845145.1 Rhodanobacteraceae bacterium
CGCTGCGGCCGACCGTGCACAGCGCGGTATTGCCCGCGGCGACGCCGGAAAGCGCGACGGATTTCTTGGCTTTGGGCAGAACTTGTGCGTTGTCGCTCATGATTTTCTCCATCTTCGAATCATTGCAGCACCGATCGGGCCGCGCCGTCAGTTGTTGAAAATGACATTGTTGGGCAGCTTCGGACACCGGTCGACCGGTTTCACCAGCTGTGCCAGGGACTTGTAGCCGACCGCGTGCTTGTCGCTGTACATCCAGCACTCGTCGAGGGTTGAGCAGTAGCAGATGTTGACCAATGTCAGATGCGTGACCGCGACCGCCCTGAATCGCCTGTAGTCCTCCTCGTCCGCGAACTGGATCGCCGGGACTTTCTCGCCGGGGGTCAGTACGTTGGGGTTGAGTGTCGACTGCGAATACTGATGCGGGACCGTGCCCAGAGCCTTCAACACGTGTTGCCAATCCGGTTGCGGTTTGCCGTCCACGAAAACCTGCGCACTGCGCACGATCGCCGGACCGACACCCTTGTTGAGGACTTCGATGGAACGCTCGTTGTCGTTGTTGCCGGCCACCAGCCACGGCCACACCTGCGCCTGCACCTGCTTCGTCTGGATTTCGGCGATATAGCGCTCGATGTACGCGGTGTAACCAGCGACGAGCAGGGCGAGGAACCCGACCAGCGACGCAATGATCGCTGCCATCGCGTCCCATCTGATCTCGCGGCGTCGCGCTGCATGGCCTTGTCTGTCGGTTACGTCGGTCATTCCGGTTCAATCATCGAATTGTTGCGCTTCGGGCACGGCCGGGCATTTCCCGACCGCGAAGCGAGTGTTGCCGTCGTTGCGGGTGCTGTCATTCACCCAGCAGTCGCCCAGGGTCGAGCAGTAGCACACCTTCAGGGCCATGCGCGTCCTGGCCGCATCACGAAACGTCTGGAATTGATCATGGTTCTTGAACTTGAGCCACTCCAAAGTTTCGCCGGCCGAAATCACGTTGTGGTTGAACGTGCTTTGTCCGTAACCCTGCGGATCGACCTGCATGGACCGCATCACCGTCTTCCAGTCACGTTGCGGCTTGCCATCCACCAGTACCACTGTGCTTTTCACGATGGCGGGTCCGACTCCCTTGTTGATCCACAAGTAATCCATGCCATTGTCGCTGTTCGCCCACATGAGGTACGGCCACACCTGCGCGCTCACCTGCTGGCGCTGGATGTAGGCGGTGTAACCCGCGACCATCAATGCAAGCATGCCCACCAGCGCCGCAATTACCGCAGCGACGGCGTCGTAACGGATTTCGCGCCCCACCCGTTTGCCGATGGGCGTCGGTATGTTTTCGTCGCGTTGTGGCTCCGCCATGACGCCTATTTCTTCGCCGCAAACAATTCGTCGAGCTTGTCTTCGTAGGCGTGGTAGCCCAGGAAGTCGTACAGCTCCTCGCGTGTCTGCATCTGCGGCACGTAGGTTTTTTGCGTACCGTCCCGGCGCACGGTTTCGTAAAAGCCCAGTGCGGCCTTGTTCATCGCGCGATACGCGCCGCAGCAGTAGAGCGCGATGTCGACGTTGGCGAAGCGCAGTTCGTCGACGGTGAAAAACGGCGTGGACCCGAACTCCGTGAGATTGGCGAGGATCGGCACCTTCACGGCCGCCTTGAACTTGCGGTAATCCTCGAGCGTCTTCATCGCCTCGGGGAAGATCATGTCCGCGCCGGCTTCGACATAAGCCACGGCGCGCTCGATCGCGCTGTCGATGCCTTCGATCGCGGCCGCATCGGTGCGCGCCATCAACACGAAGTCGTGATCGGTCTTCGCGTCCACGGCCGCTTTCACGCGATCGACCATTTCCTCTTTCGGCACCACTTCCTTGCCGGGGCGATGACCGCAGCGTTTCTGGCCGACCTGGTCTTCCAGGTGCACGGCAGCGACGCCGATGCGCTCGAACGAACGGATCGTGCGCGCAATGTTGAAGGCGCCGCCCCAACCGGTGTCGATATCGACCAGCAGCGGCAACTGCGTGGCGTCGATGATGCGGCGCGCATCGGTCAGCACGTCTTCCATCGTCGAGATGCCAAGGTCGGGCACCCCGAGCGAATTGGCCGCGACGCCGCCGCCGGAGAGATACAACGCCTTGTAGCCGGTACGCTTGGCCATCAGGCCGGCATAGGCGGTGATCGCGCCGACGACCTGCAACGGCGCTTCGGCGGCGAGCGCGGCGCGGAAGCGGGCGCCCGCGGAATGGGATTCGCTCATGCAGCCTCCGGCAAAGCCGCAATTCTAACGCAGCGGCCCATCGCACAGGCGCCGGCAACCTGCGCCTGACGGATCGCGCCCAAACAGGTGACGCCAGGGCCGCGCTCACGTACATTCGGGGCAATGAAACGGCGCATGCCACTCGCCACGCGCATCCTGTGGGGTCTGGTAATCGGCGTGGTTGCCGCGCTGGCGACCCTCGGTGTCGGCCAGCTTTATCCGCCATTCCTCGCGTTCATGCAGCGCGTGTCCGGTGCGATATTCGATCCGTTCGGGCAGGTCTTCCTGCGGCTGCTCTTTTTCGTCGTGATGCCGCTGGTGTTCTCCTCGCTCGCGTCCGGCGTAACCCAGCTTGGCCGGCTGGACCGGCTCGGGCCCCTGGCCGGACGCACGTTCGTGCTGTTCGTTGCCAACATGCTGATTGGGGTCGCGATCGGATTGGCCATGATGAACGTGCTGCAACCCGGCCACCACATGGGCAGCGACGCGACCACGCAACTGATGGCGGAATACGGCAGCCGCGCGCAGCAGACCCTCGCCACCGAGGCCGCGCGGCCCACCATGAGCCTGGCGCTGCTGGTCGACATGTTCATGCCGCGCAACCTCTTGGGCGCGATCGCGGGTTCCAGCCGCGGCGCATTGGGCGAGGTGCTGCCGTTGATCCTGTTCGCGATCCTGGTCGGCGCCGCGGCGACCGGGCTCGCCGAAGACCGACGGAAATCGCTGCAGCGGGGCCTCGACACCGTCACCGAGGTGATGACCAGGATCGTGGATTTCGCGCTGGAGCTGGCGCCCTATGCGGTGCCGGCGATGATCTACAGCGTGATCGTGAAGGTCGGCGTGAACGTGCTGCTGTCGTTGTCGGTATTCGTCGCGGGCTGCGTGGTGGCGCTGGCGCTGCATCTGTTCGGCACCATGTCGGTGTGGATCCGGCTGCTGGGGAAGCGCTCGCCGGGCCAGTTCTTCCGCCAGATCCGGCCGATCCTCGTGACCGGGTTCTCGACCAGTTCCAGCAATGCCACGTTGCCGACCTCGCTGGCGGTGGCCAGCGAAGACCTGAAGCTGCGCAACAGCACCGCGAGTTTCGTGCTGTCGCTCGGCGCGACCATGAACATGAGCGGCACTGCGCTGTTCGAAGGCTGCGTGGTGCTGTTCATCGCGCAGATATTCGGCATCGACCTGTCGCTGGCGCAACAACTGATCCTGATGCTGCTCGCGGTGCTGAGTGCGGTCGCGGTGGCCGGCATTCCCGGGGGTTCGCTGCCGCTGGTCGCGGCGCTGCTCGCGACGTTCGGCGTACCGCCGGAAGGCATCGGCATCATCATCGGCGTCGACCGGATCCTGGACATGGCACGCACCACCGTCAACGTGGGCGCGGACATCGTGATCGCGACCGTGGTCGATGACCAGTTGAAGCGCAGCGAAACCCGTCGCGGCACGCCGGCGTCCTGACCCTCCACGCGGCAATGACAATTGCCGGCGCCTGGCGTGGCATGCTGTCCTCATGCGGGCCAAGTGAAAAAAACGGCAGGAAGCCATGTTGTTCAGGACGATCTGGAATATATCGAAGGCCGTCGTCACCGGTTTTTTCGCGAACAAGCCGTTCCAGCTTGCCGCGGCGTTGAGCTACTACACGCTGCTATCGATGGCGCCACTGCTGCTGTTGCTGACCGGGCTTGCCGGGCTGGTATTCGGCACGGACGCGGCGCGCGAACAGGTCTTGCAATACGTCGGCTCGATGGTGGGTTCCCAGGAATCCGATGTCGTGCGGGTGCTGATGACCCAGGCCGGGAACCCCCATGCCGGCATGGTTTCCACCATCATCGGTACCGTTGTGCTGGTGGTCGGCGCCACCACCGTGTTCGCACACTTGCAGACCGCACTCAACCAGATCTGGGACGTGAAGACCGCGCCCGATCGCAACGTGATCTGGCGGCTGCTCGGTTCGCGCCTGCTGGCCCTGGCGATCGTGCTGGGCATGGCATTCGTGCTGCTGGTCTCAATGGCCATCAGCATCGCGCTCGCCGGCGCCGAGCACTACGTATCGCAACTGTTTCCAGGCGCCGGAATCGCGCTGCGGGTGATCTACGCGCTGATTTCGTTCGCGATCGTGGTGGGGGTGATCGCACTTCTGTACAAGTATGTGCCCGATGCGGAAATCCAATGGCGCGAAGTGCTGGTCGGCGCCCTGATCACCGGCGCGCTGTTCACCATCGGCAAGTACGCGCTGGGGGTTTACCTCGCGCACCTGCGCTACAGCTCCGCGGGCGCGGCGGGTTCGCTGATCCTGATCGTGGTGTGGGTGTATTACAGCGCATTGATCCTGTTCCTCGGCGCTCAGGCAACGCAGGTGTACGCCTGCCGATTCGGCAAGGAGATCCAGCCGAAGGCGCACGCGCAACGGGTGCACGAGGCATGAACGCCGCGGATCGCTGCGGCGATCGGAACGAACCAGAATCCGGCGCCGGGGAGGCGTCCGAGCGTGATGGGGCCGGCTGCTGGCCCGCGATGTGCGCGACCAAGACTTCGAAACGGGATCGCGTGCAGCGGCATGCGCGACAGGGCATTCAGCAATTCCTCGCTGATATTGCCGAGATAACTGAGTCCGCCCGGCACAAGAAAAAGGGCGGCACGATGGCCGCCCTTTTCTTCAATCATGAAGCTTCCGCTCAGCCAAGCAGATGCGCGACGGCGGTGCGCTCCTCGCGCAGTTCCTTGTCGGTGGCATCCATGCGCGCGCGCGAAAAGTCGTTGATCTCGAGCCCCTGCACGATTTCGTACTTGCCGTTCCTGCAGGTCACCGGGTAGCCGTAGATCACCCCGGGTTTGATGCCGTAGGAACCATCGGACGGAATGCCCATCGACACCCAGTCGCCTTCGGCGGTGCCGAGTGCCCACGAATGCAAGTGGTCGATCGCGGCGGATGCGGCGGAGGCGGCCGACGACGCGCCGCGCGCCTTGATGATCGCGGCGCCGCGCTGTTGCACGGTCGGGATGAATTCCTTTTCGTACCACGCCTGATCGACCAGCGACAACGCCGGCTCGCCCTTCACCGTCGCATGGTGGATGTCGGGATATTGCGTGGACGAATGATTGCCCCAGATGATCATCTTCCGGACGTCGGTATTGTGCGCGCCGGCCTTGGCGGCGAGCTGGCCCTTGGCGCGGTTGTGGTCGAGACGCACCATCGCGGTGAAGCATTTCGGATCGAGATCGGGCGCGTTGGCCTGCGCGATCAGCGCGTTGGTGTTGGCCGGATTGCCGACCACAAGCACCTTCACGTCGCGCTTGGCGTGCGCATTCAGCGCCTTGCCCTGCGGGCCGAAGATCGCACCGTTCGCGGATAACAGATCCTTGCGCTCCATGCCGGGGCCGCGCGGACGCGCGCCGACCAGCAACGCGTAATCGACGTCCTTGAAGGCGACGTTGGCGTCGTCGGTCGCGACCACGCCCGCCAGCAGCGGAAACGCGCAGTCGTCGAGTTCCATCACCACGCCGTTCAACGCCGGCAGTGCGGGCGTGATTTCCAGCAGGTGCAGGATCACGGGCTGGTCGGGACCCAGCATGTCGCCGGCGGCGATGCGGAATAGCAGGGCGTAACCGATCTGGCCGGCGGCGCCGGTGACGGCAACGCGAACGGGGGTTTTCATGCGTACGACTCCATCAATGGAACAACGGACAGGAACGTCCATCGCGCGGCGACGCGATGCACGGCAACGTCAACGATCGCTCAGGCGCCGGCGGCGCGGGCGCGCTCGACCTGCGCGTCGCTCAATTCGGCGAAGAACGACTGGATGCGCGCGAGCCCCTTCTGCAACTGCTCGGGCGCGCAGGTGTAGGAAATCCGCAAGGAACGCGGTTCGCCGAATGCCGAACCCGGCACCGTCGCGACGAACTTGTCTTCCAGCAGCGCCTTGCAGAAATCGA
>DAIUEL010000168.1:0-6104 GCA_036845145.1 Rhodanobacteraceae bacterium
CGCGGTTTTTCGTTCCAGTCGGATGCGCCGCTGGACATGCGCATGGATCCGACCACCGGAATGAGCGCCGCGGATTTCCTGGCGAATGCGGACGAACGTGAAATCGCCGACGTGCTGTTCCGTTACGGCGAGGAGCGCATGAGCCGGCGCATCGCGCGCGTCATCGTCGCGCGTCGCGTCGAATCGCCGATCACCACCACCCGCGAACTCGCGGAATTGGTCGAGCGCACGCTGGGCCGCCGCGAGCGCAACAAGCACCCGGCGACCCGCACGTTCCAGGCGCTGCGCCTGCACGTGAACGACGAACTGGGTTCGCTCGAACGCGCATTGCCGGCCGTGGGGGAAGTCCTGAAGCCCGGCGGGCGGTTGGCGGTGATCAGCTTCCATTCGCTGGAAGATCGCATCGTCAAGCAATTCATCCGCGGCCCGCGGCCGGTTGCCGTACGCCGCGGGCTCCCGGCGCCGCCGTCGCAGCCGGCGCCGTTGCGCGCCGTCGGCCGCGCGCAGATGCCCGACGCCGCTGAGGTCGAACGCAATCCGCGCGCGCGTTCCGCGGTGTTGCGCATCGCGGAGAAAGCCCCTTCAGAAACCAGCCCACCAGGGGGCTCGCCATGAAGACGCTCGGTGCGCTCGCGACGGGCGTGTTGCTGCTGGCGGTGGTCGCCAGCGGCATCGCGGTGGTGTGGGCGCGCCACCAGGACCGCGCGGCGTTCGTGCAATTGTCGAACCTGCAGAACCAGCGCGACGCCTTGAACGTCGAATTCGGTCGGCTCGAATTGGAGCAGGCTACCTGGGCCAGCCCGTCGCGCATCGAGCAGATCGCGCGCGGGCAGCTCGGCATGATCAGCCCGCCCGCGGCCAGCGTGGAGATGATCCACGAATGAAACCGCGCCGTCCGCCCGAATCCACTTCGCACCCGCCGCGCCGGCGCCGGCCGAATCCGCGCATGCGTCTTGTGCTGGTGGTCGGCGTGCTGGGCGCCGCCGCGATCGGCCTGGTTGCGCGGGCCGTGGATTTGCAGGTGGTGCATCAGGCGTTTCTGCAACAGCAGGGTGATGCGCGTTTCCTGCGCGAAGTCGAAATCCCGGTGTCGCGCGGCACGATCTACGACCGTAATGGCGTGCCGCTGGCGGTGTCGACGCCGATGCTTTCGCTGTGGGCGAATCCCGACGAATTGCTGCAACACGCCGATCGCATTCCCGATCTGGCCAAGGCGCTGGGCGTCGATGCCGTCGACCTTGCCCGCAAGCTGCAGTCGCGCAATGGCCGCGAATTCGTGTACCTGCGCCGGCTGATGCCGCCGGAGGCCGCCAAGGCGGTGTTGGCGCTGGATGTTCCCGGTGTCAACGCCCAGCGCGAATACAAGCGCTACTACCCCGAAGGCGCCGCGATGGCGCACGTACTGGGTTTCACCAACATCGACGATCGCGGTCAGGAAGGCCTGGAGTTGGCATACGACGGCTGGCTGGCCGGCAAGCCGGGCGAGAAGCGCGTGATCCGCGATCGACTCGGCCGGGTGGTCGAGAACGTCGAGCAGATCCGCGCGCCGGTGCCGGGCCACGATCTCACGCTCAGCATCGACAGCCGCATCCAGTACCTCGCATACCAGGCGTTGACCGAGGCGGTGGTCAAACGGCATGCCGCGTCGGGTTCGATGGTGATCCTCGATCCGCGCAACGGCGAAATCCTGGCGATGGTCAACGTGCCGTCGTACAACCCCAACGATCTCGACAACAGCAACCCGGGCCAGCGCCGCAACCGCGCGGTCACCGACGTGACCGAGCCCGGCTCGACCATGAAGCCGTTCACCATCACCACCGCGCTGGAATCGGGCAAGTGGACGCCGACCACGATGCTGGATACCAACCCCGGGTGGTTCATGCTCGACGGGCACACCGTCCGCGACGACAGCAACAACGGTCGCATCGATGTCAGCCAGGTCATCACCTATTCCAGCAACATTGGCGCTTCCAAGATCTCGCTGACGCTGACGCCGCAGGAGATGAGCGGCGTGCTGCATCAGTTCGGATTCGGTGCCAGCAGCGGCAGCGGTTTTCCCGGTGAAGTGGGTGGTTACATTCCGCCGCCGCGGACCTGGGGCGATTTCGTCAAGGCCACGATTTCATTTGGCTACGGTCTCAACGTGACCGCGCTGCAACTCGCGCAGGCGTATGCGGCGATCGCCGACGGAGGTGTCAAGCACACGCCGACCTTCATCAAGGGCGACGACAACCCCGGCGTGCGGGTCGAACCCGAGAACGTCTCCGGCGAAGTGATGGCGATGCTGCGCACGGTAGTCAGTCCGAAGGGCACCGCGCCGCAGGCGGCAATCCCCGATTACACCGTCGCCGGCAAGACCGGCACCGCGCATCTCGCTGTCGCCGGCGGTTATTCGCACAATCGTTACGCCGCGCTGTTTTGCGGCATCGTCCCGGCCAGCGATCCGCGTCTGGTTGGCGTGGTGGTCATCCGCGATGCCGGCGGCCATGGCGGCGAGTATTTCGGCGGGCTGGTTTCCGCGCCCGTGTTCCGCGAAGTGATGGGCGGCGCACTGCGCCTGCTCGACATCCCGCCGGACAACGTGCAGCAGTGGTATGCGGGCGGTCCCGTCACGCCCGCACCGGTTCCTCCGCCTCCGCCCACCACCCCGGTGGCGACGACGGCGGTCGTTCCGCGCCCCGCGCAAGGCGGTACGCCATGAGCGCGATGCGGCTCGACGATCTGCTGCGCGACATCGTGACGCCGGTGTCCGGCGACATCATGGTGTCCGGGCTGACCCAGGATTCGCACGCGGTGCACGCGGGCGATGCCTTTGTCGCGCTGGCGGGCGCGAAGCATCACGGGATCGAGTTTGCGGCGGATGCGATCGAGCAGGGCGCGGTGGCGGTGCTCGCTGAAGAGGTTCCCGATCCCCGGTCGGCGGTTTCCGGTCCAGTGGTCTGGGTCGACGATTTGCGTTTGCGTCTCGGCGCCATCGCCGCGCGTTTCTACGGCGATCCGTCCGCCTCGATGACCGTCATCGGCGTCACCGGTACCAGCGGCAAGACATCCACGGTGCAGATGCTCGCGCAGGCGCTCGCGCACCTCGGCAAACGCACCGCGACCATCGGCACGCTGGGCGCGGGCCTGCACGGCGCCCTGCATGCCGGCGAGCGCACCACCCCGGACGTGATCCGCGTGCACGGCTTGCTGGCCGAATTCCGCGAGGCCGGCGCCACGGACGTGGCGATGGAAGTGTCTTCGCACGCGCTGGACCAGCATCGCGTAGACGGTTTGCACTTCGACGTCGCGGTGTTCACCAACCTGACGCGCGACCACCTCGATTACCACGGCACAATGGAAGCCTACGGCGCGGCCAAGGCCAAGCTGTTCGCGTGGCCGGACCTCGGCGCCGCTGTCATCAATGTCGATGATGCATTCGGTCGGGACCTGGCGACGCGGGTGCCGGTGGGCGTGCGGGTCATTCGCTGCGGCATCGCGTCGAACGATGCCGACATCCGCGCCGGTGACGTGCACACCCATTCCGACGGCATCGATTTCGAACTCGCGACGCCGTGGGGCATGGCCGCGGTGCAAAGTCGTTTGCTCGGACGCTTCAATGTCGCGAATCTTCTGGCCGTGGTTGGCGTGCTGGGCGCGCTGGACGTGCCGTTCGATCGCATTGTCGACGCGCTGCAGTCGCTGGAGCCCGTCACCGGTCGCATGAACCGCCTGGGCGGCGGCAGCCTGCCGCTGGTGGTGGTCGATTACTCGCACAAGCCCGATCCGCTGGAGCAGGTGCTCGCCACCTTGCGCGCGCATTGCGAAGGACGGCTGATCTGCGTGTTCGGTTGCGGCGGCGAGCGCGACGCGGGCAAGCGTCCCGTCATGGGTGCGATCGCCGAGCGGTTCGCGGACGTCGTGATCGTTACCGACGACAACCCGCGCGGCGAAGACGGCGACGCGATTGTCTCGCAAATCGTCGCCGGCATGCGCATGCCGGAGCGCGCAACGGTGGAGCGCGACCGCGCGCGCGCGATCGATGTGGCAATTACGCAAGCGCGTGCAGGCGACGTGGTGCTGATCGCCGGCAAGGGCCACGAAACCTATCAGGAAGTCGCGGGCGCGAAGCGTCCGTTTGACGATCTTCGGGTGGCGCGCGTCGCCTTGGAGGCGCGGCCATGCTGAATTTGCGCCTCAAGGAAGCCGCGGTATGGACGCGCGGCGTGCTGCAGGGCGTCGACGCGGACGTGTGCGGCGTGTCCACCGATTCGCGGACGATCAAGGCGGGCGAACTATTCGTGGCGTTGATCGGCGAAACCCACGACGGCCACGACCATGTCGCGGCCGCGGCCGACCGCGGCGCCGCCGGAGCGATCGTGTCGCGCCGCGTGGACGTCGACATTCCGCAGGTGGTGGTGGCCGACACGCTGCACGCGCTGGGCGATCTCGCCAGCGCGGTCCGCGCGCAGCGCGACGTGACCGTGCTCGGCATCACCGGCTCCAACGGCAAGACCAGCGTCAAGGCGCTGGCCGCGCGCATCCTCGCGCGCCACGGCGCCACCCACAGCAATGCCGGCAGCTTCAACAACGAAATCGGCCTGCCGCTGACGCTGCTGGGAATGCCGCGCGACACGCGCTACGCGGTACTCGAAATGGGCGCGGGCAAGCCGGGCGACATCGCCTATCTCGCCGCGATCGCTCGCCCGCGCATCGGGCTGGTCAACAACATCGCGCCAGCGCATCTGGAGCGGATGCGCACGCTGGAAGGCATTGCCGAAACCAAGGGCGCGATGTACCAGGCGCTGCCCCCGGATGGCGTCGCTGTGATCAACGCCGACGACGCTTTCGCGATCTATTTCGCGGGACTGGCGGGTTCGCGGCGGATCCTGCGTTTCGGCATCGATGCGCCCGCCGATGTGAGCGCCGGTGATATCCGCCTGCAAGCCGACGGCAGCGATTTCGAATTGCGGACGCCGGCCGGCAGCGCGCACGTGCACCTGCCGCTGCCCGGCCGTCACAACGTCGCGAACGCCCTGGCCGCCGCGGCGCTCGCGCACGCCGCAGGCGCGGGGCTGGACGTGATCGTCGCGGGCCTGCAATCCGCCGAAGCGGTGGGCGGCCGGTTGCTGCGACATGCATCGCCCCGAGGCTGGTTTTTGTTCGACGACAGCTACAACGCCAACCCCGGCTCCGCGCTGGCCGCGGTGGCGACGCTGGCGCTGCAGCCGGGTGAACGCTGGCTGGTGCTGGGCAACATGGGTGAACTGGGTCCGGATGCGGCGGCGCTGCATGCGCGCATCGGCCGGGCCGCGCGCGACCAGGGCATCGCGCGCGTGTACGTGGTCGGCGAACTGGCCGCGCATGCCGCGGAAGCATTCGGCAGCGACGCGCAGGTGTTTCCCGACCAGGCCGCGTTGATCGAGGCACTGCGCCACGACCTGCATGCCGGCGTCAGCGTGCTGGTGAAGGGCTCGCACGCTTCGCACATGGAAAAGGTGGTCGCGGCATTGGTGGGCGATGGCAAGGGGGACGACCGGCATGCTGCTTGAGCTCTCGCACTGGCTGGAACATTACTTCGGGCCGCTGCGGCTGTTCGACTACATCACGTTCCGCACGATCATGGCGGCGCTGACCGCACTGTTCGTCGCCTTGTTTTGCGGTCCGGCGATGATCCGCCGCCTGACCGCGTTGAAGGCGGGGCAGGTGGTGCGCAGCGACGGACCGCAGACGCACCTCTCCAAGGCCGGCACGCCGACCATGGGCGGCACGTTGATCCTGGCCGCGATCGTGGTGGCGACGCTCGTATGGGGCGACCTGACCAGTCGCTACCTGTGGGTGGTGCTGCTGGTGACGCTGGCCTGCGGCGTGATCGGTTTCTACGACGATTACCGCAAGCTGGTGCTGAAGGATCCGCACGGCTTGCCGGCGCGCTGGAAATATCTCGCGCAGTCTGTGGTGGGGCTCGCCGCCGCGCTGTTCCTGTTCCACACCGCCGACGTGCCCGCGGCGACCGCGTTGTACGTGCCGCTGTTCAAGCACGTGGCGATTCCGCTGGGTGGCGGCTTCGTGGTGGTCGCGTATCTGTGGATCGTCGGTTTTTCCAACGCGGTGAATCTCACCGA
>DAIUEL010000169.1:0-3517 GCA_036845145.1 Rhodanobacteraceae bacterium
AGTACCTCGAGGATTTCGCCGCGGGTCTTGTCGAACTCCGGCGATTCCATGAAGGTTTTTTTCGTCACCGCGTTTTGCACGTGCACCCAGTCCAAGGCGCGCGCGTCGTGGCTCGGCTCGAGCCACAGGTAGGGATCGTTCGAGGATGCAGCCGCTGCGCTCGATGTCGCCGGTGGTTGTGCCAGTGCCATGCCTGAGATCGTGACGCCCAAGGCCATAATCGCGCAGAAGGTCTTCATGGTTGCGTCCCCCCGTGGTTTCCCTCTCGGGAGTGTTGCGCGGCGTCGGACCCCGCCGCGTGTGACAAAAGTCATGCGGCCAAACAAAAAGCCCCGCAGGTGCGGGGCTTTTCGGTCAATGCCGCAGCGTCGATCAATGCACCATCAGCAGCGGGATGATCAGGAGCGCCACGATGTTGATGATCTTGATCAGCGGGTTCACCGCCGGACCTGCGGTGTCCTTGTACGGATCGCCCACGGTGTCGCCGGTGACCGCGGCCTTGTGGGCCTCGGAACCCTTGCCGCCGAAGTTGCCGTCCTCGATGTACTTCTTGGCGTTGTCCCAGGCGCCGCCGCCGGTGGTCATCGAGATCGCGACGAACAGGCCGGTGACGATCGTGCCGATCAGCACGCCGCCCAGCGCTTCGGGGCCGAGGATGAAGCCGACCAGGATCGGCACCACCACGGGCAACAGCGAGGGAACGATCATTTCCTTGATCGCGGATTTCGTCAGCAGGTCCACCGCCCGCGAATAATCCGGCTTGCCGGTGCCTTCCATGATGCCCTTGATCTCGCGGAACTGGCGGCGGACTTCTTCCACCACCGAGCCCGCGGCGCGGCCGACCGCTTCCATCGCCATCGCGCCGAACAGGAACGGCACCAGGCCGCCGATCAGGAGGCCGATGATCACCATGTGGTTCGACAGCGAGAAGTCGAACGTGAAGCCGGGGTTCTGCAGCGACAGGTTGTGGGTGTAGTCGGCGAACAGCACCAGCGCGGCGAGGCCGGCCGAACCGATCGCGTAACCCTTGGTCACCGCCTTGGTGGTGTTGCCGACCGCGTCCAGCGGGTCGGTGACGCCACGCACGTCGTCGGGCAGGCCGGCCATTTCCGCGATGCCGCCGGCGTTGTCGGTGATCGGGCCATAGGCGTCGAGCGCCACGATCATGCCGGTCATCGACAGCATCGCGGTGGCCGCGATGGCAATGCCGTACAAACCGGCCATCCAGTACGAAGCGTAGATCGCCGCGCACACCGCGAGCACCGGCAGTGCCGTCGCCTTCATCGACACCCCGAGGCCGGCGATGATGTTGGTGGCGTGGCCGGTAGTCGAGGCTTGCGCCACGTGCTTGACCGGCTTGTATTCGGTGGCGGTGTAGTACTCGGTGATCACCACCATCAAGGCGGTCAGGATCAGGCCGGTCAATGCCGCGCCGAACAGGTTCGCACCGGTAATGACCGTGGCGCCGTTCTCGATCGAGAAGCCGTTCGGGAACATCGCGCCGGTGATGAACCAGAACGCCAGCGCAGCCAGCACCGCCGACACGAACACGCCCTTGTACAGCGCGTTCATGATCTTGCCGTGGCCCGAGGTGCGCACGAAGTAGGTGCCAATCACCGAAGCGATGATCGATGCGCCGCCCAGCACCAGCGGGTACAGCGTGGCGGTGAGATTGCCGGCGGCCAGCACGCCGCCCATCAGCATCGTCGCGACCAGCGTCACCACGTACGTTTCGAACAGGTCGGCCGCCATGCCCGCGCAGTCGCCCACGTTGTCGCCGACGTTGTCGGCGATCACCGCCGGATTGCGCGGATCGTCTTCCGGGATGCCGGCTTCGACCTTGCCCACGAGGTCCGCGCCGACGTCCGCGCCCTTGGTGAAGATGCCGCCGCCGAGGCGCGCGAAGATGGAGATCAGCGAGGAACCGAACGCGAGGCCCACCAGGGCATGCAGCGCAGTTTCCTGCGCGAAGCCGAAGCCCAGCGTCAGGACGATGTAGTACGCGGTGACGCCCAGCAACGCCAACCCGACCACCAGCATGCCGGTGATCGCGCCGCCACGGAACGCCACGCCCAGCGCCTTGGAAAGACCGCCGCGCGCGGCTTCGGCGGTACGCACGTTGCTGCGCACCGACACGTTCATGCCGATGTAACCGGCCGCGCCGGACAGGATCGCGCCGATCGCGAAGCCCACCGCCGCGGGCCAACTGATCAGGAAGCCGATGAGCAGGAACAGCGCGATGCCCGCGAGTGCAATGGTGCGGTACTGGCGGTTCAGATAGGCCTTGGCGCCTTCCTGTACCGCCTGCGCAATCTCGCGCATGCGATCGTTGCCGGCGGGCTGCTTCATGATCCAGCCGGTCGACACGACGCCGTAGAGAATCGCGACGATCGCGCAACCCAGCGCGATCCATAATCCGTACTGTTCCAGCATTGGGACAACCCCTTCAGCGCAAACCCGCAACGGGCATTCCCGCAAGTATAACGCGGGTCCCGCGGCTGACCAGTAGGCGTTGGGCCGTTCCAACGCGGCGGTTCGATGAGCCTAAAATGCGGGGTTCCGGGCGCATGCCACGATCCGATGGGACCAGCAAGAAATGACTGACCGCCGTTATGCCGCGCGCCGCGCGGCCTTCCGCAAGCTGCACGAATCCGGCTGCTTCCTGATCCCGAATCCGTGGGACATCGGATCCGCCCGCGCGCTCGAACGGCTGGGCTTCCGGGCGCTGGCGACCACCAGTTCCGGTTTCGCGTGGTCGCGCGCGCACGCGGACAACACCATGGATATCGAGGCGGTGCTGGTGCATTGCCGCGAAATCGTCGAAGCGACCGGGTTGCCGGTCAACGCCGATTTCGAGGATGGCCATGCGGGCGACATCGACGGCTTGCGGGAGAACGTGCGCCGCTGCATCGAGACGGGTGTCGCGGGGTTGTCGATCGAGGATGCCACGGGTGATGCGTCGCAGCCCTTGTACGATTTCGACGAAGCGATTGCGCGCATGCGCGCGGCGCGCGCAGCCATCGACGCCTCGGGCGAGGACGTGATGCTGATCGGTCGCGCCGAATGCTTCCTGGTCGGGCATGCCGATCCGTTGAACGAATCGATCAGGCGCCTGCGTGCCTACGCCGAAGCCGGCGCCGATTGCCTGTACGCGCCGGGCGCGGGCAAGCCGGAAGACATCCGCGCGATCGTCGACGCCGTTGCGCCGAAACCGGTGAACGTGTTGGTCGGGCGCGCAGCGCCATCCACATTGGATGACTTCGCCAAGCTCGGTGTGCGTCGCGTCAGCGTGGGCGGCGCGCTGGCCGGTTCGGCGTGGGGCGGGTTCCTGCGCGCCGCGCGCGGTCTGGCGGAAGGACGTTTCGACGGTTTCGCCGACAATGCCAGCCATGGTGAATTGAACGGATTGTTTGCATCGTAGGTTGGGCTGAATCCGCGCTCTTTGCGGGTGAAGCCCAACACGGCATGTTTGGCACTCGTTGGGCTTCGCCGGTGAAGCCGGCTCAGCGCCAACCTG
>DAIUEL010000169.1:3617-6098 GCA_036845145.1 Rhodanobacteraceae bacterium
CAACCTACACGTCGAACGCCGATAGCTTCTTTTTCACCGCGGCGTTCTTCAGCGTGACGTAATGCGGCAAACCGTCCTTGCCATAGGGCGGCGGCGCTTCGCCGCGGATCAAGGGCGAGAGGTACCGGCGCGCGGCGGCCGTGATGTGGAAGCCATCCTTCGAAATGAATCCGCGCGGCAACTTCTTTTCGCGGTTGGCGATCTCGTCGAGCTTGGCGGTTTCGATCTTCCAGCGATATGGCGCATCGGAGGTGCGCGCAATCACCGGCATCACCGCATTCTCGCCGGCCAGCGCAAGTTCCACCGCCGCCGTGCCCACCGCAAGCGCCTGGTCGAGGTCGGTCTTGGACGCGATGTGCCGTGCCGAGCGTTGCAGATAATCAGGCATCGCCCAGTGGGTTTTCAGCTTCAGCTTGTCGCGCACCATGCCGGCCAGCGCGGGCGCGACGCCGCCCAATTGCGTGTGCCCGAACGCATCGGTGCCGGCGTGTGCGTCGGCGACGAACTTGCCATCGGCATACTTGATGCCTTCGCTGGCCGCGATCACGCAGCAGCCGGCGCGATCGACGGTTTCGCGCACGCGCGCGAGGAATTTCTCCGGATCGAATTCCCGTTCGGGGAAAAGGATCATGTGCGGCGCGTCACCGGGGCCGTCGCCCGCAAGGCCCGCGGATGCCGCGATCCAGCCGGCGTGGCGACCCATCACCTCCATCACGAATACCTTGGTGGAGGTATCCATCATCGACATCACGTCCAGCGCGCATTCGCGCAAGGACACCGCCGTGTATTTCGCGACCGAGCCGAAGCCGGGACAGCAGTCGGTGACGGCGAGATCGTTGTCGACCGTTTTCGGCACGCCGATGCAGCGGATGTCGTAGCCCATAGCCTTGCCGAGCTTCGACAGCTTCAGCGCGGTGTCGGCCGAATCGTTGCCGCCGTTGTAGAGGAACCAGCGGATGTCGTGCGCGCGGAACACTTCGATCAGGCGTTCGTAACGCGTGCGATCGTCGTCCAGCGACTTCAGCTTCACGCGGCACGAACCGAACGCGCCGCCGGGCGTATGCGCGAGCGCACGGATCGCGGCTGGCGTTTCTTTGGTGGTGTCGATCAGGTCCTCGCGCAACGCGCCGAGGATGCCGTTGCGCGCGGCATAGGCCGCGACCTTGTGCTTGCGGCAGGTTTCGAGCACCGCCGCCGCCGTCGCGTTGATCACGGCCGTGACGCCGCCGGACTGCGCGTACAATAGCTTGCCCGGTGACGCCGGGCTTGTCGTTTTCGGGGTCGCGTGCATGCGGGGTTCCCTTCCTGGCGCGGCGTTGACGGGGTGGTTGCGCAGCCGTTAGCGTAACCCGCCAATCGGCAATTTTGTAATGAAGGCGCCGCAACTGCTGCGGGCCGACGAAGGAAAGGCATGCGCATCGTATTGCTCGGCGCGCCCGGTTCGGGCAAGGGCACCCAGGCCAAACGGCTGAAGGTGGAACTCGGCATCGCGCACATCTCCACCGGCGATCTGCTGCGCGCGGCCGTCAAGGCCGGCACGCCTTTGGGATTGCAGGCGAAAGCCGTGATGGAAGCAGGGCAACTGGTTTCCGACGACATCGTGCTGGGCCTGCTGGAAGAACGCCTCGCGCAGCCCGACACCCGACCCGGGTTCATTCTGGATGGTTACCCCCGCAATGTCGCGCAGGCGAACGCGCTGGATGCGTTGCTGGCGCGGGTAGGCCAGCCGCTGCATGCAGTGGTGAAGTTGAACGTGCCCGATGGGGACATCGTCAAGCGTTGCGAGATCCGCTTCGAGCAGGAACACCGCGCCGACGACAATCCGGAAACGGTGCGCAAGCGCCTCGCCGTGTATGCGGAACAGACCGCACCGGTGGCGGATTTCTATGCGCAGCGCGGGCTGCTGACCGAAATCGACGGCGTCGGCGCGATCGAGGCCATTGGCGATCGCGTGCTCGCCGCGTTGCGTGCGCGCGCACCCGCCAGCGCGTGATCTTGCACGAATTCCTCGCCAGCCTGCGCGACATCAGCCTGTTCCGGCGCGGGCCGGAGGACATGCCGTATTCGCCGAGGCTGCTGGTCGCGCTGCTGGTGGCTTGCGGCGCGTTGCAGGTGGCGTTCAACGTGCACGACGGCGTCAAACCGGCGCTGATCGCCGGGGCGGTCGTCGGCGGGCTGGCAATGGTCTGGCTGGTGTTCCTGTTGTTGCGCGGCGCGAACAAGTCGGAACGTTTCGTGCAGACGACCAGCGCCTTGGCAGCGGTGTATCTGCTGTTCGGCCTGGCCAAGAACCTGCTGACACTGCTGCTTCCGGTGAAAGCATGGCAGCAGCAGATGATGGCCGATCCGGCGCACTTGCCGGAGGTTACCGGCCACCAGGCGCCGGTGATGTTCGCGATCGCGGCGCTGGTGATCTGGCAGTTCTGCGCGTGGGTCGGCGTGCTGCGCCGGGCACTGGAGATTCCGGTGGCTGGCGGTGTG
>DAIUEL010000170.1:0-6051 GCA_036845145.1 Rhodanobacteraceae bacterium
AGGTTTCGCCGCCCTTGCCCATCGCCATCGCCTGCAGGATCAACTGGCAGGCTTCCGGAAT
Organism: Rhodanobacteraceae bacterium; assembly: GCA_036845145.1. Classification (GTDB taxonomy): domain Bacteria; phylum Pseudomonadota; class Gammaproteobacteria; order Xanthomonadales; family Rhodanobacteraceae; genus 66-474. Next base: position 62 of record DAIUEL010000170.1, read on the forward strand.
GGTCATGAAGTAGCGCGAAATTTCCGGATGCGTCACGGTCACCGGACCGCCCGCTGCGATCTGGCTGCGGAACAGCGGCACCACCGACCCCGCCGAATCCAGCACGTTGCCGAATCGCACGGTGACGAATTTCGTCGCGGCGCCTTCGGCGGTGATCTGGCAGACGATTTCAGCGACGCGCTTGCAGGCACCCATCACGCTGGTCGGGTTCACGGCCTTGTCGGTGGAGATCAGCACGAAGCTTTCCACAGCGTACCGCACCGCGTGTTCGGCCACCGTGCGTGTGGTCAGCGCGTTGTTTCGGAACGCCTCGCGCAACTGATTCTGCAACAGCGGCACGTGCTTGTACGCGGCTGCATGGAACACGCGCTGCGGTTTCGCGAGTGCGAAGGCATTGGCGCACGCGGCCGCGTCACCGCAATCGCCGATCAGGCAGCGCAACAGCAACTCCGGATATTGCGCGCGCAGCTCCCGTTCGATGCGGTAGAGGTTGTACTCCGAAAGTTCGAGGATCGTGAGTTCGGACGCGCCAAGCCGCGCGATCTGCCGGCACAGTTCCGAGCCGATCGAACCGCCGCCACCGGTGACCAGCACACGCTGTCCGGTGAGGCTACGGCGGATCGCGTTCCATTCCAGCTTCACCGGATCTCGGCCGAGCAGATCCTCGATCGCGACCTCCTTCAGTTCGTTGAATTGCGCGCGACCGGAAACCACATCGTCGAGTCGCGGCACGGTCCGGAACGGCAGGCCCGTGGCTTCGCACAGGCTTACAACGTGGCGCATTTCGTCCTTGTCGGCCGAAGGCATCGCGATCAGCAGCATTTCCGCGCCGACCCGCCGCGCGAGTTCCGCCAACCTGTCGGTGCCGCCCAATACCGGCACGCCGTGCAGGCGCGAACCGCGCAGCGAAGTGTCGTCATCGATGAAACCCGCCGGAACATAACGCGAATCACGGCGCAAGTCGCGCACCAGCGCCTCGCCGGCACGTCCGGCGCCGATCACCAGCACGCGATGGCTGTGCTTGGCATGGAACAGATCGAGCTGGCTGTCCTTCCAGTAACGATACGCGAGTCGCGGCGTGCCCAGGAAAATCGCCAGCAGCACCGGATAGATCAGCAGCACCGAGCGCGAAATGCCGTTCATGCGGTTGTACAGGAACAGCGCGAGGTAGATCACTACGGCGCCCGCGACGACGGCGCGCAGGATGTTCCACAAGTCGGGCACGCTCGCGAAGCGCCACAAGCCCTTGTACAAACCGGTCCAGTAGAACATCGCGGCCTGCACGCCCAGCACGATGAGGGTCTGCCAGCTCAACAGGTCGAGTCGCTGGCCGTAGGGCAGCATCGCGTAGCGCAGCGTGTTGGCCAGCCACCACGCCAGCAGCGTCACCGCAAGGTCGTGGATTACGACCGCCGAGCGGGGGTGGATCCTGCCGGCGAGACTAGGCGGCTTCATGCAGCTTGCCTCCCGTGGCGGCGGCGAGACAGGCACGCTTGCCGACATACCAGACGGCCGCCGCGAGCGCGTACGCCGCAACCGCGCACCAGACCCCGCGGGCCGGCCAGCGCACCGCCAGCCACGCCAGTGGCGCGACCACCGCAAGATTCCAGGTCATGTAAGCGACGTCCGTGCGCGCATGGCTCCAGTTTACCCGTACCAGCCACTGATACAGATGCTGGCGATGCGGCGCGTACCAGCGTTGGCCACCGAACATGCGGCGCGCAAGGGTCAGTCCGCTGTCGACCAGGAACGCCGAAGGCAGGATCAAACATCCCCAAAGCATGGCAGGATTTCGCTGAACGAGCAGCGCGGCGACCGCACCCAGCGCGAGTCCCAGCGCTCCCGATCCCACATCGCCCATGAAAATCCGCGCCGGCGGAAAATTGAAAAACAGGAAGCCGAGGCATCCTGCCGCAGAAGCGAACGCAAACGCGGCGAGACCCGCCTGGTCGGCCTCGATCGCCAGCAGCCCGTAGCCCAGCATCACGAACAAACCCTGTTGCCCGAGGATGCCGTCGATACCGTCCATGAAGTTGTGCGCGTTGATGAAGCCAACCAGCACGACGGTAAGCGGAAGCAGCGCCATCCATCCGAAGACGCCGGGCCACGAGCTCGGCGCGAGCACGGCGGCGATGACCAGCAACGCCGCGATCACATGCACGGTCAATCGCGGCAGCACCGACAGCGGCGCGTGATCATCGCGCCAGCCGATCAGGGCGACCGCCACGACCGCCAATGCAATCGCGCCGACCCGCACCGGACTTGCCGCAGGGTCCAGTGCGTACCACGAAGGCAATCCAGCCAGCACCGCCGCCGCGACGATGCCGATGCCGCCGCCGCGTGGCGTCGCCTGCGTGTGCGACCGGCGTTTGCCGGGCAGGTCGAGCAGCCCGCGGCGACGGGCGTAAACCAGCGCAAGCGATGTCACGACCAGCGACAGGATCAGCCCGCCAAGTGTGCTCAGCAGTAGCGCGACGGCAGCGTGCATTCGTTCGAACTGCCCCGCTCGAAGCGGCTGTTGTGAAAAGGTAGGCCATGGAAGGCCATTTCGGGACTCGATGGTTCCGAATGGACCTGTTCGCCGGTGCGTACGGCAACGCGGCGACCGGCGATCGATCGCATCATTCGCTCACGACGCTGTGAATGGGACGCACCGTGCCCCAGCTCTTGCAACTCGGGCACTGCCAATGATGCGCCTTGGCACCGAAGCCGCAATGATTGCACCGATACATCGCGCGGCCTTCCAGCAACTTGTGCGTGAGGTCATGCAGGATCAGGAAATTCTCGCGCGCCTCGCCTTCGGTCCGGCTCATGGTGGCGTCGATCAAGGCCATCATCCCGCGGACCGACGGCCGCTGGCGCAACTGGCCGGTCAGGAAATCGATCGCGGCGCGCTCGCCCTCACGCCTGTGGTAAAGATCCGTCAGGGCCAGCACCGGCGTGATGCCGTGGTAGCGATCCACGACATGTCCGAGGAATTTTTCGGCGCGATCCATCTCGCCCGCGTGCGCGTAGGCATCCAGCAGCGGCGGCAGGATTTCCGGCACGAAATCGACATCCGCGTCGACCGCCTGCTCGAATGCCAGCACGGCTTCGTTCCAGCGGCCCTCTTCCGCGAACAGATGCCCGCTGATCATGTAACCGCGCACGCAGCCGGGCTGGCTGGCGAAGGCTTCGTCAAGGTAGGCGCGCGCCTCGGCGCGCGCACCATGCTGTCGCGATTGCTCGGCGAGTTCGCACTGGAACTGGGCGATCGTTGCGGCCTGCGATTCGCCGGTCATCTTCTCCAGGCGCCGCGCATGGCCGATCGCCTTGTGCCAGTCGCGCTCGTGCTGGTAGATCGCGATCAGGTGCCGCAATGCCGAAGGAGCGTGCGCGTCCATCGCGACCAGATCGTCGAACAGCGCCTCGGCGCGATCGAGCAATCCTGCGCGCATGTAGTCCTCGCCCAGTTCCAGCAGCGCGACGGTGCGCTCGGCCTCGGAAAGGTTGGAACGGCTGACTAGGTGTTGGTGCACGCGGATCGCGCGGTCCACTTCGCCACGCCGACGGAAAAGATTGCCGAGCGCGAGGTGGGTTTCCACCGTGTCGCGGTTGAACTCGGCCAGCTTCATGAAGACTTCGATGGCCTTGTCCGGCTGCTCGTTGAGCAGGTAATTGAGGCCGCGAAAGTAATGCGAGGAAAGTTCGGTCACCCGTGCGCCCGAGCGGCGCGCGGTGGCGTGGCGGCCGATGATCCAGCCCAGCCAGCCGACAAGCGGCAGCAGCAGGAGCAACAACAGCAACGGGTCTGTGGAAAGGAAGTTCACCGATCTCTCCGGCGCCGCGTCCGGCGCCCTTCGAAACCCCGTTCGAAGCGGCTGTTGTGAAAAGTCAGGCCAAGGACGGCCGTTCTGGTGTGTGTCAACCGAGTAGCCATCGACGCGGAGGGAGACCGAACGAAGCTGCGATCAAGAACGATTGCAAAAACAGCGCCGCGACCCACGCCTGATTCACGGTGTGTCGTCGCGGCCTTCGTTGACCCGCTGCCGCAGTTCCTTGCCCGGCTTGAAGTGTGGAACATGCTTGCCCGGCAACGCCACGGCCGTGCCGGTCTTGGGGTTGCGGCCGGTGCGCGGCGGCCGGTAGTGCAGCGAGAAACTGCCAAAACCGCGGATCTCGATGCGATCGCCGCTTGCCAGCGCCAGGCTCATCTGCTCGATCACATTGCGCACCGCCAACTCGACGTCGGCGAAAGCCAGGTGTTTCTGGCGTTCCGCGAGCGCGGCGATCAATTCGGATTTCGTCATGGATGGCAACGTGCGAAGACCTTGAGGACTGATGGGGACGGGCCGCGCACGCGCGCTCCCATTCCACGGTACCGCCCGCATCGGCGGGCGGTACCATCGTGTCGCAAAACACAAGCCCTTGTATAGACTTACTCCGACTTGTTCAACTGCTCTTTCAGCAGGGCTCCCAGCTTGGTGGTGCTGCGGTCGGCGTGCTGGTTCTGGTACTCGGACAGCGTTTCGGCCATCTCGTCCTCGTCCTTGGCGCGGATCGAGAGCTGCAGCATCCGGCCCTTGCGGTCCATGCCGATGAACTTGGCCTCGACCTGCTCGCCTGCTTTCAGGTGCTGGCTGAGGTCATCGATGCGGTCCTTCGAGAAATCGCGCGCCGAGAGATAGCCCTCGATGCCATCGGCCAGATCGACCACCGCGCCCTTGGCGTCGACTTCGCGAACGGTGCCGGTGAGGATCGCGCCGCGCGGATGCGCGGCCATGAACTGGCCGAACGGATCCTGCTCGAGCTGCTTGATGCCGAGGCTGATGCGCTCGCGCTCCGGATCGACCGCCAGCACCACCGCATCGACTTCCTCGCCTTTCTTGAAGTCGCGCACCAGTTCCTCGCCGTTGCCCTGCCAGGAAATGTCCGACAGATGCACCAGGCCGTCGATGCCGCCGTCCAAGCCGACGAAGATGCCGAAGTCGGTGATCGACTTGATCGCGCCGTGGACCTTGTCGCCCTTCTTGAAGGTCGCCGCGAAGGCTTCCCACGGGTTCGACTGGGTTTGCTTCATGCCCAGCGAAATGCGGCGGCGCTCTTCGTCGACGTCCAGCACCATCACTTCCACTTCGTCGCCGACCTGCACCACCTTGGCCGGGTTGACGTTCTTGTTGGTCCAGTCCATTTCGGACACGTGCACCAGGCCTTCGACGCCCGGCTCCAGCTCCACGAAACAGCCGTAGTCGGTGACGTTGGAAACCTTGCCGAACAGGCGGGTGCCCGACGGATAGCGGCGGGTGATGCTGACCCACGGATCATCGCCCAATTGCTTCAGGCCCAGCGAGACACGGTTGCGCTCGCGGTCGAACTTCAGCACGCGCACGTCCAACTCATCGCCGACGTTGACGACTTCGGACGGATGCCGCACGCGCTTCCACGCCATGTCGGTGATGTGCAGCAAGCCGTCGATGCCGCCGAGGTCCACGAACGCACCGTAATCGGTAAGGTTCTTGACCACGCCGTGCAGGATCGCGCCTTCCTGCAGCTTCTCCAGAAGCTGCTCGCGCTCCTCGGAGTGCTCGCTTTCGACCACCGCGCGGCGGCTCACCACCACGTTGTTGCGCTTGCGGTCGAGCTTGATGATCTTGAATTCGAGATCCTTGCCTTCGAGGTAGGCCGGATCGCGCACCGGGCGCACGTCCACCAGCGAACCCGGCAGGAACGCGCGCACGTCGCGAATGTCGACCGTGAAGCCGCCCTTGACCTTGCCGTTGATGCGGCCGGTGACGGCCTCTTCCTGCTCGAACGCGCTTTCCAGCTCGTCCCACACCATCGAGCGCTTGGCCTTCTCGCGCGACAGCATGGTTTCGCCGAAACCGTTTTCGATGGCGTCCAACGCGACCTTGACTTCGTCGCCCACGGACACTTCCAGGTCACCGTTTTCGGCCTTGAACTGTTCGATCGGCACGATGCCTTCCGATTTCAGTCCGGCGTTCACCACCACC
>DAIUEL010000171.1:0-6035 GCA_036845145.1 Rhodanobacteraceae bacterium
AGATACTCGACCTCGGCGGCAAGGTGTGGGGCATGCAATGCGCGCGCATCGAGCCCGCGTGGATCGAACGGCAGGCGGCGCATTTGCTGAAACACACGTGCAGCGATCCCCACTGGTCGCGTGCGCGTGGCGCGGTGCAGGCGTTCGAACAGGTATCGCTGTACGGATTGATCCTGGTCGAGCGCCGCGCGGTGACTTTCGCGAAGCAGGACCCGGCGCTCGCGCACGCGATTTTCTTGCGCGAAGCGCTTGCGCGCTGCGACATCGACAGCCGCGCTGATTTCGTACGCGCCAACGCACGCGTGCTGGACGAGGCCCGGGAAATCGAGGCGCAGCAACGCCGCGAAGGCTTGCTGAAATCCGACGAGGATCTGGCCGCGTTTTTCGCCAGCAAGTTGCCGCGGGACATAGCCTCGTCCGCGGCGCTGGACGCCTGGTACAAGCGCGCGTCCCCCACCGAATGCGCCGCATTGCGCTGGTCGCTGCGCGACGTGCTGGAGCCCGGCGCCCATGGCGATGCTGGCGCGTTTCCCGACGCAATGGAGGTCGGCAACCAGCGGCTTGCATTCGACTATCGGTTCGTCCCCGGCGATGAAGCCGATGGCGTTACGCTGCGCGTGCCGCTGTCGTTGTTGAATGCGATTCCCGCGACGCGCTGCGAATGGCTGGTGCCGGGCCTGCTGCAGGACAAGGTCGCGGCCCTGATCCGCAGCCTGCCCAAGGTGCAGCGGCGCAATTTCGTGCCTGCGCCTGAGTTCGCGCGCGCATTCGTCGAAGCGGAAGCGCCGCGTGATGAAACGCTGGTGGATACACTTGCGAGTTTTCTCAAGCGCGTGACCGGGGTCGATATCGCAGCCGCGGCGTTCGACGTGGATGCGTTGCCGCCGCACCTGAAGATGCGTTTCGATTTGCGCGACGAACGCGGTCACTCGTTGGTGCAAGGCCGCGACCTCGAAGCGCTGCGTGCACGATTCGGCTCGCGCGCCCGCGAAGCGTTTTCGCACCGCGCGGATGCGGCGGTCACGCGGGAAGATGTGCGCGACTGGGATTTCGATGCGATTCCCGAAGCCACGCGGGCGCGCGATGGCATGACCGCCTACCCGGCGTTGGTCGATTTGGGCGAGGTGGTGGCGCTGCGGGTGTTCGAGAACGCCGTGGAGGCCATGGCAGCACACCACGCCGGCATCGAACGACTGTTGCGCATCGCACTGGCGGCCGAGTTCAAGCGCGCGCGCAAGCAGTTGCCGCTGAAGCCGAAGCTCGCGGTGGCGTTTGCACCGCACGGCCGCGCCGACGCACTGCGCGAGGACATCGTGGAAGGTGCGTTCGTCGACGTGCTGCGCGAGCAGGACCTCGACGTGCGCGATCGGGCGGCGTGGGATTCATTGCGCGACGCCGTTTCGCGCACGCTGTTCGGCGCTGCGATGGAGCGCCTGAAACTGGCCGAACCGATTCTCGCCGCACTGGCGGATCTGCAGCCATTGCTCAAGCCCGCGATCAAGGGGCAGGCGCAGGCGAGCTATGCCGACCTGCGCGGACAACTCGATGCACTGCTCGCGCCGGGCTTGCTGCGCGAACTGCCCGGTGATCGGCTCGCGCACCTGCCGCGTTACCTCAAAGCCATGCGCCTGCGTGCCGAAAAGCTGCGCAGCGACCCTGCCCGCGACCACTCCCGCATGCAGCAGGTGCAGCCGTATTGGCGTGCGGTACTGGACGCGCGCGCGTCAGACGACGATTCCGAAGCGCTGGACACCTTGCGCTGGCTGGTCGAGGAATGGCGCGTGTCCGTGTTCGCCCAGGAACTAAAGACCGCCGAACCGGTGTCCGGAAAACGAATGGCGCAGGCGCTGAGCGCGATCAAACAGCATTGATGCCGCTTCCCCGAACGCTGCTGTAGGTTGGGCTGAACCCGGAGCGTGCTCCGGGTGAAGCCCAACCTGATCCTATTGCTCGCCCATGTTGGGCTTCCGCCGATGAAGCCGGCGTCAGCCCAATCCATGCGCTTGCGCATCCCGTAGGGCGGGAGGAACGAAGTGAATCCCGCCGTTGCAAGACGGCGAGTTGTCACCCGCCCTACAGAAGAGACGATGATGGCCGCCGTCGTTGGGCTTCGCTGTGCTGAGCCCAACCTGCAAAGGCGACAGCAGGTATTCCACCGACGCGATTTGATGTCAGCGCACGTCGAAGCGCATCGACAGGTCGACGGCGCGAACGTGTTTGGTGAGCGCGCCGATGGAGATGCAGTCGACGCCGGTTTCAGCGATGGTGCGGACGCGTTCGAGGTTGACGCTGCCCGAGACTTCCAGCGGCACGCGGCCGGCGGCGAGGGCGACGGCTGCGCGCAGCATCACGTCCGAGAATTCGTCCAGCAGCACGCGGTCGGCGCCGGCTTCGATCGCGTCGCGCAGTTCGTCGAGCGATTCGACTTCGCAATCGAGGAACACGCCGGGGCTCGCGGCGCGCGCGGCGCGGATCGCATTGGCGACGCCACCCGCCGCGGCGACGTGGTTTTCCTTGATCAGGATCGCATCGTAAAGGCCGATGCGGTGGTTGTGGCCGCCGCCGCAGCGCACGCCGTATTTCTGGGCGAGGCGCAAACCCGGAATGGTCTTGCGGGTGTCGAGGATCCTGGCGCGGGTGCCGACCACGGCGTCGACGTAGGTACGCGTCACGGTGGCGGTGCCGGAGATGGTTTGCAGGAAGTTGAGCGCGTTGCGTTCGCCCGCGACCAGCGCGCGCGCGTTGCCCTTGATTTCGCACAACACGGCATCGGCCGCGACGCGATCGCCGTCGTGGTGGTGCCAACGGATTTGCACCGCGGGATCGAGTTGACGAAAACATTCTTCCGCCCACGGCGCGCCGGCAAGCACCGCATCCTCGCGACAAATGATGCGTGCACGGGCCTGCGCCCCGGGATCGATCAACGCAGCGGTGACATCGCCCGTGCCGATGTCTTCGGCAAGCGCGCGCGCAACATCTTCGCGGATGTTTTCAAGCGGCGGCGGTGCAGGCCGCGCGTCGGCGGCGCTCATGCGCCGGCTTGTGGCGCCGGCTGCGCGTTGCGCAGGCGGTCGACGATGGCGTCGAGCGCCCGGTCGAACAGCGGCACTTCTTCCAGGATCATCGCGCGTCCGCTCAGGAGTTCCGAGGCGAGTTGCACCGCGGTGCGGTCGGCGACTTTCAGGCCGCGGCGGTTCACGAACAGGTACTTGCCGCTGATCGGGCTGATCCACGACAGCTTGGCGCGCTCGCGGGTGCCGGTGTCGTCGACGAATTCCACCCAACTGCCGACCTTGAGGTCGCGCACGGCTTGCAAGGTATCGGCATCGACATCCACCGACATCTCGTCGGAATCGAGATCGTCATCGGCGTCGGGCGCCGCGTCGGTGATCGCCGGTTGCGCGTCGGCGTTGACGCCGAGCACGGCCGCGGGATCCAGCGCGGGTTCTTCGGCCGGTGCGGCAGGCGCGGGTTCGCCGAGTTGCTGGCGCCAGAACTTCCACAGTTCCGCGAGCAGGCGATCGATGTCGGGTTCCTGGAACGCGACGGTGGTGAGTCCTCCGCGCAGGTGTTTTTCGATGGACACCAATGCGTTCTTGTATTGGGTGCGCTCGGCGTCGCCGCGCGGCGGATCGATGGTGGCGACGAAGTCGTCCACGAAGTGCACGGCCGCGCGGAACTCCGGCGACTCGACGCCCTGGCGCAGCACGATCAGCACCAGATAGTTCGCCCATGGCCGCGTCAGCACGCCGCGCAGCAGGGTGGGGAGGTTGCGTCCGCTGATGCGGGAGAGGATTTCCTGCGCGGCACGGCGGCGCGCATCCTGCAAGCGTTCGCGCCCGCGCGCGGCTTCGGTAGCGCGGCTTTCGGCCAGTTCGGCGCGTTTGCGGTTCTGCTCGACGAACTGGGTGAATTCGGCAAGCTGGCGCTCGAACACGCCGATGTCGTCGTCGAAATCCTGCAGCAGGGTTTCGACCACGCTCTTGACCTTGGCGAACAGGCGATGGTCGCGGTCGGATTCTTCCGACCAGCCCTTGGCGGCGTCGGCCAACTGGTCGAGCAGCTTGCGCGCGGGGTGGGTCGCGTGCGCGAACATCCGCCGATCGAGGATCGCGACTTTCAGGTACGGAATCTGCAGGCGCGCCAACAGCACCTGCATCGGCGCCGGGATGGTGTGGTCCTGCAGGATGTATTCGAACAGCATGCCGACGAGGTCGATGGTGTCCTCGTCGCTGCCGGACACGTGCGCCTTGGCCTGCCCGGACAGCCGCTGGATCTGCAGCATCAGCTCGTCCTTGAGGCGCTGCACCATGTCGATTGCGGCCGTGGTGTCGGTGGCCGCGGGCAGCATGGGCAGCGGGCGGGATTCGCCCTGCAGCAGGGTCAACGCGCCCAGCAGTTCGGCCGGAGTCAGCGAAGCAAGGCCGCTGCCGCCCTGCGCGGGCAAACCGCCGTCGCCATACACATGCTGGCGGCGCGAGGCGAGCAGCGAAGTGAGGCGTTGCATCAATTCGCTGTGCAGTTCGTCGGCGGGATCGGCCAGATAGTCGGTCGCGCCGCCCATGGCAGCGGCTTCGGCGGCACCGCCCGCGACGCGCGGGGCAAGCCCTGCGGAAGCATGTCGCCGCACCACGTTCGGATGCCGCAATTGCGGCAGTACGCCGGCTTGCACCAGCCGAACATTCACATCGTGATAGAGCGTATCGAGCGCCTTCAGCACGTAGCGCTCGAACATCTTCAGGATGATCAGGCGCACGCGGATGTTGACTTCGGAGAGTTCGCCGAGCGCTTCGCGGAAGGCTTCGGTGAGTGCACCGGGTCCCAGCGGATTGTTGGTGTTGGTGGTGGAACGGCCGCCGCTCAGCACCGACAGGCGCTGGTTCAGTGCCACCAGTGCGGATGACAGCCGGCCGTCGGCTTTGGCGACCATGCTGGACACCGCCAGCGATTCTTCCAGTTCGCGATCGTCGACGAGACTCAATTCACCGCTGGCGGAGAACGCGCGCTGCGCCTCGCTGCCCTTGGGCTGCCGGCCCGCGGCGAAATCGGCGAAGCCGCGCGTGACGCGCTCGCCGAACAGACGCTCGATCCGCGGACGCATCTTGCGGGTCTCGCGCATGCCGTCGAAGTATTCGGTCTGGCTGGCGTTGCTCTCGGCCTTTTCGGCGAGGTCGAACAGGGTATCGTCGACGTTGTCCAGCAGCTCGGCCACCAGATTGGCGGTGGCCTTCAAGGTCATTTCGCGCACCGCGACCAGCAGGCCGCCGACGTGATCGTGGCTCGTGTCAGGCACCCGCGAGGCGATGTCCACGACCTTCTTGTCGGCGTCGGCGTGCGGCTCGGACGGGTTCGGCATCATGACGGAAAACCTGGATTCCAGTGCAGGAACAGGGGCAGGCTAGTATGCCGTTTCAACGAGACGGGAACGTGAAGCCGTTCACAGCGCTACCGCCGGCACGGGTGCGGCCCTCGGCTTTTGTGGAGCGGGCCCCGAAAAGGCGCCGCGTGACGTCGGCCGGCGGCTTCGGTCAGGCCGGAAAATCGGCCAGTTGCAACGTGCCGATGCCCTCCTCGGCCAGCATCACGGGAATGTCGTCTTCGATCCGGTACACGACTTTCCGGTCGGTAGTGATCAGTCCGGAAGAAAGCGGGGCCGCCACCTTCTGGCCGGCCACGGTGTCGAGATTGCCGGCCGCGATGGCGCGGTTCAACGCGTCCAGTTCGTCGCGGCGCAGGGGGCGCACCGGGGTCTTGGTGACCGGGTCGCAGAGGATGTCCAGCAATCGCTTGTCCATGCCCGTACAATACCCGTTTTGCGCCGGTGAGACCATGCGGAAAACGTCAGTCGCGCCCCGGGTCGGGGTGGTGATGGGTTCGCGTTCGGACTGGGAGACGATGCGGCACGCCGCCGAGATGCTGGCGTCGCTGGGCGTCGAGCACGAAGTCGAGGTGGTCTCGGCGCACCGCACGCCGGACAAGCTGTTCGCCTACGCCGAAGGCGCCGCCCAGCGCGGCATCGAGGTGATCATCGCGGG
>DAIUEL010000172.1:0-6032 GCA_036845145.1 Rhodanobacteraceae bacterium
CGCTTCGGGTGCACGCCGGCTGCGAACAACGCTTCGCTGGCATAGATGTTGCCGACGCCGACCACGATCGACTGGTCCATCAGGAAAGTTTTCACCGCCGCGCTGCGTCCGCGCGAGGCGTTCCACAGCCAGTCGCCATCGAACGCTTCGCCCAGCGGTTCCGGACCGAGGTTCTGCAGCAACGGGTGTGTTTCGCCGGGCGCTTGCCACAAGAGACAACCGAACCGGCGCGGATCGTTGAAGCGCAACGCTTGGCCCGAATCGAAGACCAGATCGTAATGATCGTGGGTGCGTACCGGCGCGGCAGGATCGGTGATGCGCAGCGAACCCGACATCCCGAGATGCAACAGTGCCGCGCCCGCTTGCGTATGCAGCAGCAGGTATTTCGCGCGTCGCGCCACCGCCTCTATGCGCTGGCCCGGCAGCCTGGTCGTGATCGCGCGCGGAATCGGCCAGCGCAGATCCTTCCGGCGCAGCAGCACGCGTTCCACCACGCGTCCGGTGACGAACGGCGCGATGCCGCGCTTGGTGGTTTCGACTTCAGGAAGTTCGGGCATGGGTGCAGCGAGTTCTGGTTTGAACCCCTCTCCCACCGGGAGAGGGCCGGGGTGAGGGTCCGATAGTGCGGGGCGGTCCGTGCATGCCCCGGACCCTCATCCGGCGCTGCGCGCAAAAGCAAAAGCAGCGTTGCGCCCTTCTCCCGAGGGGAGAAGGATCGAAGCAAATCATCCAGCGCCGTTCTTGGTTAGCATCACTTCCGGCGAATATTGCCTTGGCACCAGCGCAATGTGATCGCCGACCCGTACGTAACGCAGGTCGTCGATCGCGGTGAGGCCGCCGTATTCGAGACGCGTGCCGTTCAACAATAATGTCGCCGACGGATGATCCAGTCCGACGTTGGACAAAGTGATATCGGAAACCGGAATCCAGCGCGCGACCGGCGTGGCGGCCAACCTCACGAGGCGTTGCACGCGCGCATCATCGGCGCGCGCGTCGGAAGGCTCGGTGCGCCACCAACCGTCGGCGCGGCGCTCGAACGCTTGTGACGCGATGGCGGGAATGTCGAGTTCGATCCGGGTCACCGCGTCGGGATCGAGCGCGGTGAGCATCGGCGGGTGTCGCAGGTATTCGCGCCGCCCGACCCAAAGCACCGCCGCGACCAGCACGATCGCTATGATCGCGAGTACCGCGAGATTGCGATTCGCGCGCCTCACCTTCGACGCCGGCGCCAACTGATCGCGAGTCCGATCAGGATCAGAATGATCGGCAACGCGATCAGATATCCGAACGTCAGCGTGGCAAGTTGCGCGCGCGTCGGTTTCATCGCCGTGTCGGGCGCGGCCTGCGGTGCACTGGCCAGCGCATCGTCGCCCAGCAGCCAATCGACGACGCGCTCGCCGAACGCAAGGTTGCCGGCGTCGGCGAGGTAGGCATTGGAAAGAAAATCGCCGTCGCCGATCACCACCACGCGTTGCTGGTTCTTGTCCGGGCTTGGCGACAAACGACCGAGTGCATAACCGAAGCTGAGCGGACCTTTCAGGTCGCCCGAGCCCGGGTCGAACGCCGCGCGCGCAGGATTAACCGGCGTGGTCTGGTTCCAGCTTCGCGCACTCGATTGCAGGATCGGCTGCACGTTCCACGCGGCACCCGACAAGGCCGCCAAGGCGGCGACGCGCGGGAACAGCGTGTTGGTGTTGAAGCCATCCGTGAGCGCCTGCGCTGGATAACGCGTCGCCACCAGTACGCGCGGATCGCCGGCGCCGCTGGTGCTTTGCGCATCCAGCAGCATGCCCGGCAGACGTTTGATGCCGAGCGCCTGCGCCAGCGGTGCGAGGCCCAGATCGTCGCTGCCCGGTTCCGCGAGCCACAGCAGATTGCCGCCGTTGGCAACGTAATCCTGCAATTTCTGCACCGCGCTCGGCAGCAGCGCGGCTTGCGGGCTGGCCAGCACGACCAGGTTGGTGTTGCGCGGCACTTCGGCGGCTTCCGCAAGGTTCAGCGGCAGCGCGCGCACGCCACGCGTGGAAAGCCGTTGCACGAAGAGGCCCATGTCGGCGGGGTTCTTGCCGTTCGCGTCGCGCTCGCCATCGCCGGTGACGAACGCCACCAGCTTGTCACCGCCGCGCGCGAGGCGCACCAGTGCATCGGAAAAACTGGATTCGTCGAGTTGGGCCACGTGTTGCGAGCGGCCGTCCCACGTCAGGATCAACTCGCCGTCGGCGGTGATGCCGGCATCCTGCGTCGCGACGGGATCGAGATCCGGGTCGACGAATTTCAATGCGATGTCGTGCTTGAAACGCGCGTAACGATCGATCAGCAGGCGGGTCTTGGTGCGCAGCGTGCCGGGCCGCGCGTAACTCGTGACGTCCAGCGGGCCGTGCAACTGTTTCAGCAGCGACTGGCTTTGCGGCGAGATGCTGGCGCGCGCGCCAGCGCTCCAGTCGGCGGTGAAACCGAAGCGCGCCGACAGCGCGGCGAGGCATACTGCGATCACCACGCATAGCAGCGCGTACAACCAGCCTTGCCATGCGCGGCGCATCAGCCGCGCTCCCGTTCGGCCGCGGCGCGGCGGATCGCGAGCGCCAGCGCCAGCGCGACGATCAACAAGAAATAGACGATGTCTTCACTGCGCACCAGCCCGCGCATGGCCGGCGCAAGGTGCGTGTGCAGCGCGAGATAGCCGAGCCAGCCGCCTTCGCCGCCGGTGATGCGCAGGCCCGCGTCGATCAGCGACAGCGCTTCGCCGATCAGTAGCGCCGCGGTGGCCGCCAGGGCCGGTTCCGGCGTGAAGGCCGAACACGCGATGCCGATCGCGGTGAGCGCTGCCACACACAGCGCGGTCGCGATCAACGCAGCGCCGAACTGGCCCCAGTCAGGATGCGTCGCGCCACCCAGCACCAGCGGCACCGTCGCGACCACGACCAGCAGCAGCCACAGGAATGCCAGCCGCGCGATGAACTTGCCGAACACGATGTGGGCACCGGATGCGCCCGACGCCGACAACAACGCAAGGCGCTGCGCGCTCCGGTCACCCGCCAGCGCCTGCATCGTGACCAGCGGCGCGATCACCAGGCACAACTGGATGTAGTTGAGGAGATAAGGCGCGACCACCGCATCGGTGAAACCCGGACCGCTCGCCGGCCCCGGCACCGTCGGCTGCGCGTGCATGAACGCCGACACGCCCAGCAGGAACTGCCATGCCATCATTGCCAGCACGATGCCGGCCAGCGTCCACGCGAACGGCCGCACCGCAAGCCGCTTCAAGTCGATGCGCGCAATCGTGAACGTGCTCATGCGGCCGCGCTCGCAGGTTGCGCGGCGATCGCGCGGAATTGTGCATCGAGTTTGCCGTGCTCGCCGTCGAGTTTTGCGTCGTGGCGCACGCGGCCTTCGTGCAGGATCACCACGCGATTGCACATCGCTTCGACTTCGGCCAACTCGTGGCTGGACAGGATGATGCCGCGCCTGGGTGAGAGCTTGCCGATCAGCTCGCGCAACTGCGCGGTTTGCACGGGATCGAGTCCGTTGCCGGGTTCATCCAGCACCAGCAGATCCGGTTCGTGCAGCAGTGCCTGCGCCAGACCGACGCGGCGTTTCTGGCCCAGTGACAACTGTCCGCACAGGCGATGCGCGACGGCTTGCAATTCCAATCGCGCGAGTTCGCGTTCGCAGGCCATCCTGCGCGACGGTTTCGACAAGCCGCGCAGTCGACCGCAGGCATCCAGCGATTCCGAAACCGTCAGTTCCGGCCACAGCGGCACGCTCTCCGGCACCCAGCCGATGCGCGCGCGTATGGTGCAAAGACCTTCGTTCGAGACACGGTCGTCGATGCGCACGGTTCCCGCGTCGGGTTGCAACACGCCCGCAACGATCGCCAACGTCGTCGATTTGCCGGCGCCGTTCACGCCGAGCAGGCCGAGCACGTCTTCGCGCTGCAAGCTGAACGAGACGTCGCGGAGCACCTCGCGTCCGGACAGCCGGCGGCTCACATGGTCGAGTTGCAGCAGCGCCGGCGGCTTCGCCATTTATTTGCACGCGAAAGGCATTGAAATAATTGTTGCGGTCATCACATTGTTTAGGCAAGCCTGTAGCGATGTCGGGGGTGTCTCCCTTAGACTCGTCGATACAGAGTTGCCCCTTCCTCCGCTGCCGCCCATCCCGTGATGTTAGACGCTTTCCTCGATTTTGCCGCGCATGGCCTCGCCAACGCCGGCTGGCTTGCGATTCTTTTGTACGTGCTGGTGACGACCCAGCTCACCATTTTTGCCGTCACCCTTTACCTGCACCGCAGCCAGGCGCATCGCGGCGTGGATTTCCACCCCGTCGTCTCGCACTTCCTGCGTTTCTGGAACTGGCTCGCCACCGGCATGGTCACCAAGGAATGGGTCGCGGTGCATCGCAAGCATCACGCACACTGCGAAACCGAGCAGGATCCGCACAGCCCGCAGGTTGCCGGCATTGGCAAGGTGTTCTTCGAAGGCGCGGAGCTGTATCGCGTGGCTGCGGCCAACGAGGCCGATCTGGAAAAATATGGTCGCGGCACGCCCGACGACTGGATGGAGCGCCACGTCTATACCCCGCACCCGATCCTCGGCGTTTCGCTGCTGGCGGTGATCGATCTCGCGCTGTTCGGCGTGCTAGGCGGCGCGATCTGGGCATTGCAGATGGTGTGGATTCCGTTCTGGGCCGCGGGCGTCGTCAATGGCCTCGGCCACTGGTGGGGTTATCGCAATTTCGAAACCGCGGACAAGGCCACCAACCTCACGCCGTGGGGCGTGTGGGTGGGCGGCGAGGAGCTGCACAACAATCATCACGCATTCCCGAGCTCGGCCAAGTTCGCGTTGCGCAAGTTCGAGGTCGACATCGGGTGGCTGATCATCCGCGGCCTGGAAAAGGTGCGCCTGGCCAAAGTGCTGCGCGTGGCGCCTTCGCTCGACGAGCGTCCGAACGTGTCGCTGCCCGACATGGAAACGCTGAAGGCGCTGCTGACGCATCGCTTCGAGGCCATGACCGATTACTACAAGACGGTCATCAAGCCCACCGTGCGTGAGCAATCGGATGCCGAAGGCACGCGTCACTTCGGGGCGATGCCGCGCCGCCGGTTGCGTCGCGCGCTCGCCAACGGCGGTCGCTGGCTGGACCAGACCGGCAAGGCGCGCCTGGCTGCCATCGTGGAAAATCGCCCGCGCCTGCAGCAGATCAACGAGTACCGTGCACGTCTCGCCGCACTGATGGAACAGCGCAGGCCCGAATCCGCGCTGGCCGCGTTGCAGCAGTGGTGCCGCGAAGCCGAAGCCAGCGGCAACCGCAAGCTGATCGAATTCGCCGCGCGGTTGAAGCGCTACTCGGTGGCGCGCGCGCAGGCGTAGTGCTTCACGCCGAACCGTGGTTGCCGGAAAATGAAAAACCCGCCGCAAGGCGGGTTTTTTGCTGTGCGCCGATCGCGTGCCACAATCCGCGTCGATGACGGCCCCGTGGCATCCCGCGATACGCGCCGACTGGCTTGTGCTGCGACGCACGGGCCCGATGGCGTGGGTGAGGATGCTTGGCCCGCCGGTATTGCTGTTGATCGGTTGCATAGCCCTTGCGTGCGGTGACCTGTACGCCGGGTACGCTTGGTGCCTGGCGGCCGCCGCATTGCTCGCGCTGGGCGGCGCTTGCGGTATCGCGCACCAGCGGCTGCTGGACGCGCTGGAGCGATGGCGCTTCGGTTGGTGTGGCGCGTTGCCGATCGCGCGCCCCGCCGCTGCTTCCACGCTGTTGCTGTCGGCTACCGCTGCACTGGTGGCGTCGCTCGCGTTCACCACGACACTGCTGTTCGGGATTGCCGCGCCGGCACCGCAGGGCGGGGACTTGCCTTATGCGGTGGCGGCCATCGATGGTGCGTTGGTGGCGGGTGTCGCCGTGGCAGCCATCCGCGTGTTGCGCCGCGGTGCGCTTGCGCGGGTGCACCACGTGGACGGCATCCGTGAACCGTTGCTCGCGCTGCCGTGGTTGAACGATCCGCGCCTGCCGCACCTGCTCGACTGGCA
>DAIUEL010000173.1:0-5990 GCA_036845145.1 Rhodanobacteraceae bacterium
CGTATGTCGGCGGAACCCATGCTGGTTCCGGCGCACCCGACCGCGTCGTTGCCTGTCTATGAGTATCCGGGCCGTCAGCCGGAGAGCGCCGGATCGCCACATAGGATGGGCTTGCTGCTCGGGTGAGGGCGCGCGGAGCTGGTTCGGCTCCGGTCGGAATCTCCGAAGCACGCGCAACTGGCAGATCCCGAGCCTGCTTCGGCTGCGGGTCCGTCGATGGGCTTTCAGGTTCTTCACGTGCAGCGCTCGATGCCTGCAAGACGCTCGACCAGGCGCACGTTGGCAAGATCTCGCTCACGACAAACCGCCGACCTAACGCCGCCATCGAGGCCTGCTTGGATGCTGGCAGGATTTCTTTTGCCACAATACCACCGAGCCGAAGCGCTCGAAGATGATCGCTGAGCTTGGCAGCCCTGAAGACTGCGAGACATTTTTCGGTAAGTATTACATCCGGCACAGCGACAGGGGTAGTACCTCGCACTGGAGCACGGGATCATCGCGCACCTTCGCTCGCGCGGTACGCCGATACAGCATAAGTCCAGAGTGGCCGCTAACATGGGGAATGTTTGCCACGGCAGCAGCAACTGGAACGCGATGACCAGCCCCCGCCACCGAATCCATCTCTGAATTCATGGCTGCACAACCAGGCGAAGCAATAGATTGCGCACAGACGGCGGATCTTGCGGTCGCGACCTGGCGCAAGATCGATGACGCACTGTGGCCGATCATCGGCCATGCGGGCATGGCCGCGCTTTTCAAACGCAGCTTGTATCTGGCGCGGGTGGATCAGCCCGCTCTGACCGCGCTGGTGGAGGCCGAGATCGCGCCGGGCAATTTCGCCTTGCTGCACGAGACCCTGGCGCAACAATCGAGCGCGGAAGTTGCGGCGGCCGCGCAGGCGGGCTTGCTCAAGACTTTCATCGACCTGTTGACAAGCCTCATCGGCCCCGCGCTCACCGAGCGGTTGCTGCGTTCCGTCTGGGACAACGAGCCATCAAGTGTCGAAACCAAGGACACCTTGTCATGAACAAAGCAACCATCAACCGACTGCAAACCGGCGTGCCCGGGCTGGACGAGGTGCTCGGCGGCGGCCTGCCTGAGTTCTCTTTCAATATCCTCGCAGGGCCACCAGGAAGCGGCAAGACCACGCTCGCGCACCAGTTGATGTTCGCACTGGCCACACCCGAGCGCCCCGCTCTCTATTTCACAGTGTTGGGCGAGCCGCCGTTGAAGATGCTGCGCTACCAGCAGCAGTTCGACTTCTTCGACAGTGAAAAAATCAATCATTCCATCCGCTTCATCAACCTGGCCGACGACACTGCCACCGGCGACCTCGGCAAGGTGTTGGCGCGGATCGTCGCCATGGTGAAAGCGCATGCACCGGCGCTGGTGTTCGTGGACTCGTTTCGCTCGGTGATTCTGGCCGCGCAAGGCAACGGCAACGCGTTCGTCAGCCTGCAGCAGTTCGTGCAGCAGTTGGGAATGTTGATGACCAGTTGGCAGGCCACCACTTTTCTGGTCGGCGAATACTTCCACGAACGTGACCCGAGCCCGATTTTCACCGTCGCCGATGGACTGATCTGGATGCGGCAGAGCGTGCAGGACAATTCCATTGTGCGGAAAATCGAGGTCATGAAGATGCGCGGGCAGCCGACCTCGCCGGGGCTGCACTCGTTCCGGATCAGCAACGCCGGCATCAATGTGTTCGCGCCGCCGCGGCTCAGCGCGCCCGACGCCAGCGGCCCGGAAGAACCGTTGAAGCATCGGGTATCTTTGGGCAATCCCAGACTGGATGAGATGTTGGGTGGCGGCCTGCCGAGCGGGTATTCGCTATTGATCGCCGGGCCGACCGGTTCGGGCAAGAGCATCCTGGCGGGCGAGTTTCTGGCCGAAGGCGCGCGCAACGGCGAGATCGGGATCATCGCCGCCTTCGAGCAGCGCCCCAATCGCTCGCGCGGCAAACTGCTGGCCGACCTGATCGAAAGCGGGAAGATCGGCGTCATCGATACCCAGGCAGCCACGCTGTCGGTGGACGAAATCTCGATGATGCTGATTGCCGAAATCAAGCGCCGCAAGGCTACCCGGGTGGTGCTCGACTCACTCTCAGGGTTCGAGGTGCTGCTTGCGCCGACCTTCCGCGACACGTTCCGCGAAGCGTTGTCGCGCATGGTGTCGGCACTGGCTGCCACCGGCGTGACCATGCTGATGACCTCGGAACTGGAAGACCGTTACGACGAGCTGCGCTTCAGCACGTACGGCAACGCCTTCATGACCGACGCGATCATCATGCAGCGCTACATCGAACTCGACAGCCGTCTGCAACGAATGATGGCCGTGGTGAAGGTGCGCGCAAGCATGCACTCCAACGAACTGCGGCTTTACCACATCGACGACGACGGCATCCAGATCGGCGACATGCTGGTGGATCAGGAAGGCCTGTTGGGTGGCCGCCCGAGCCGTCGCCCGGAGGTCGCGGAGGTCGCGAATGGAACCCATGGCCCCCGCGATGACTGAGCGCGCGCTGTTCGTTATTGGACGGACATGCCGCCGGGTGCAGGTGTCGGCGTGAGCGACTCCGGCCAGCATCGCAAGCTCGTCGCCGCGACGGACATGCTCGCGATGCTCGACGCCCAGGCGGATGTCCTGCGCGTGCATCTTGCCAAGTTGCGACAGGATTTGGTGGATGCCCAAAGAGACCTGGGTGCGGCCCGCGCGAACGAGTTGCGGGAAGCCAATGAAAAGCTGGTATTGGCGGTCCTGAAAGCCGATGCCATCGCCGCGATGGCGGTGAGTAGTCTCGGCGAACTCACCCGCGCGACCCAGCACGATCCGCTCACCGGTACGCCAAACCGCGCGCTGATGCGCGACAGGCTGGACACCGCGATTGCCGCCGCCCGGCGACGGGGCGGGCAACTGGCGCTGCTGTTTCTCGACCTGGATGATTTCAAGTCGATCAATGATGCCCTCGGCCATGGCCATGGCGACGTGATGTTGCAGTTGTTGGCCAAACGCCTGGTCGCAACCGTTCGCGATTCGGATACGGTCAGCCGGCATGGCGGCGACGAGTTCCTGATCCTGCTGCCGCAGATCGCCCATGCCGCGGACGCGGCGCTGATTGCCACCAAGTTGCTGGCAGCGGTCGCGGAGCCAGCACAGGTCGGCAGCCACGCGTTGCAATTGAATGCGAGTCTCGGCATTGCGGTGTATCCACAAGATGGCACCGACGCCGCGGTGCTCACGAAGCGCGCCGACGTCGCCATGTATTACTCCAAGCGGCGTTCGCGGGGCGGCTTCGCGTTCTATGCCGATTGCGTTGCAGGCGAACTCATAACGCTTCCGGAAAGCCATGCATTGCAGCCGGTGCCGGCAAGCCACGCCACGGGAGCGTCGGAGCATCCCGACCTTCGCCGCGTCAATGAGCAGTTGGTGATTTCCGCCTTGGGTGCACAGGCGTCGGCCGCGAAAGCCACCGCGGCGCACAGCCAGCAGGTTCGCTTCATGGGGTTGGTAGCGCATGAACTACGCAATCCGCTGGCGCCGATCCGGCTCGCCGCCGGCATGCTGACCGGCAGCGCTCGGCCGGCAGGGGAGGCGCTGACGCGCTTGGGCGCGGTCGTTGAAACCGAGGTCAAGCGCATGGCCCGGCTGATCGACGACCTGCTCGAGGGCTCGCGCGTCAGCACCGGCAAACTGCGGCTGGAATTGGGCCAGGTCGACCTGAAGGAAGTTCTCGCGCAGGCGGTGGAAGCCTGCCGGCCGCTGATGGAGTCCAAGCAGCAACAGCTCACCCTCGCGCTGCCGGCCGACCCCGTGAATTTGCGCGGTGATCCAGTGAGGCTGAGGCAGATCGTCAACAACCTGCTGGACAATGCCTCGAAATACACCGGCAATGGCGGGGCGATTTCCCTGACCATGGCGGTGCAGGAACAGACCGTCACTATCACGGTCGCCGACAACGGCGTGGGCATCGCACCCGAGGTGTTGCCGACCGTCTTCGACATGTTCGTGCAGGATACGCATGACCACGCGCTGTCCAATGGTGGCCTGGGCATCGGTCTCGCGGTGGTGCGCGATCTGGTGCAGGCGCACGGGGGTACTGTCAGCGCCACCAGCGCCGGCAAGCATCGCGGCAGCCAGTTCATCGTCAACTTCCCGCTGACGGGGCCCGCGGCTACGACCGAGGCGTGAAGGCCAGCGCGCGACCAGTACCAGCACATGCACCGCGGCGGAGCCCCATGACATCTGCTGGGATCAGCAACGGGATAACCCAACTGCCGCAAGGACGCGTACGTCTGTTATGTCATGTGCCGGCAACGCCGAGGCATCAACACGAGCTATGGGGATCTATGAATGATTCTTGGTTATCGGTGTCGTTCGCCGGTATCGGCCAACGATCAACGGCTGATTTTCGTATCTGATACCGGCGCTGCTCAATTGCGCTCGCCCTCCTTTCCCGAATCACCACCGTGGCGCCGCCGAGCGCGCTCACGTAGCACCGCAACGAGCCGGCGCACCCGGAACTTCTCGCTGGATTCGCCCAAGACCCGCGCGCTGTCGCCCAGGACGTCTTCCACGTAGAGCAACTGCACGACGATCGTGCTCGTCACCAGCAGCGGCGCCGCAATTAGCACCCCGAATACACCGGCAGCCAGGCCGCCGACCAACTCGGACAGAATCAACCAGCCGGGTGCCAGCCGCACCGTCCGCGATTGGACCAGCGGCGTGATCAAGTAGCCTTCCAGCGCGTGCGCAAACAGGTAAAGCAACAATACGTACACGACGGTGATCGGGCTGACCAACAGCGCAACGAGCAACGCGGGCATCATCGAGATGATCGTGCCGATGTACGGAATGAAGGTCATGACGGCCGCGATGATCGCGAGCAATCCGGCCAGCGGAACGTGCAGCAACGTCAGGCCGATGCCCGTCGCCATGCCCACGGCGAGCATGGAAATGAAAACACCAAGGAGCCAGCGCCTCAGTCCGTGACCCACTTCCCGTGCAACCACGGCGAGGCGTTCGCGTCGGCGCTGGGGCATCAGCTTGAGGAATGTGTCGACGTAGAAACGCGGGGTCGCCGCGAAGTAGATGCCGGCAACGATGACGATGAACAGATCGGCCATCATCTCGACCGAATTCGAGAGATAGCCTTGGACACGGCTGAAGATGGCGGAAAAAACAGGGCCCGCGCCTTTCGACAGTTGTTCGGAACCGGCCTTGCCCGAGCCGATACCGATGTCGTGCAGCCTGTGCTCGACGTCCATGCCGCGCAGCTCTTGCTGGATGCGTTGGACCGACTTCTGCAGGCTGCTGCGCAACGCAGGTGCCTCGCTCGCGACACGAAGGCCGCCGAAGGCGAAAATGCCGCCGATGCACGCAATGATGACCAGGATGGCGAGCGTCAATGCCAACGGACGCTGCAGGCGCAGCCAGCGCCTCGCCAGCCGGGTCATGCCATCCAGCAGGACCGCAAATAGGATCGCGACGAACAGCACCAGCAATGCTTGGCTGACCACCCAAGCAAACGCCGCCACGCCCGCCACCAGCACCGCGATCACAGCCACGATGGCTGCGCGCTTGGCGAATTCGGGGGTCATCGACGAGCGATCCGCACTGGCCATCCCGCACTTCCAAGGGTTCCCGATGGACTTGGAGTCAGACAGCGCGGACAGTGCCACTGGACAATGGCGGTGGTGGCGATGCTCGCAACCGGGACCCGCGGATCGAGCCAATGTGGCTTGAACAAAATGAAATCGGTGTGCTCATCCATGCCACTGCGCTTCCATTCACCGGCAGTCCTGTTGGCTACGTGCGCGCAGGAGAGCCCGATGCGAGTAGATCACAACCGCTCGTCGTACGGAGCATTTCCAGCATTCAAACGCGGTTTCGATTCAGGTTTCGCCGCGTTGTCCGCTCGCGGGGCACGCCACGGTGTCGTGGAAGAGGGCGACGAAGGCAGCACTTCTGCTGCGCTGTTGCCGAGCGATCAT
>DAIUEL010000174.1:0-5970 GCA_036845145.1 Rhodanobacteraceae bacterium
TCGCAGGCGGGCGACACCGTCACTTTCAAGACCACCACGTTCAACACGCTGGTCGATTCGCCGATCTACGCGGGCAAGTATTTCAAGCGCGTGGATCTCAATCCGGGTGCGAAGGCGCCGGTGTACCTCGACGTGTTCGCCGATGCGCCGAAGGATCTCGAAATGACGCCCGAGCAGGTGCAGGTGCACAAGAACCTCGTCACCCAGGCGGTCAAGCTGTTCGATTCCCACCATTACGACCATTACAACTTCCTGTTCTCGCTGTCCGGCCAGTTGAGCGGCAACGGCCTGGAGCACCACCAGTCCAGCGAGGACGGCGCCGATCCCGATTACTTCACCAACTGGGACGACGGTGCGCCCAACCGTGACTTGCTGGCGCACGAATACACGCACTCGTGGAATGGCAAGTTCCGCCGCCCCGCCGATCTGTGGACGCCGAACTTCAACGTGCCGATGGGCGATTCGCTGCTGTGGGTGTACGAAGGCCAGACGCAGTACTGGGGTTTCGTGTTGACCGCGCGCGCGGGCATGTGGACACCGGAACAATTCCGCGACGCGCTGGCGATGACCGCTGCCAACTACGACCGTAATCGCGCCGGGTTCGAGTGGCGTACGCTCACCGACACCACCAACGATCCGACCGCAGCGCGTCGCGCCGGCCTGCCGTATCGCAGTTGGCAAATGAGCGAGGAGTATTACTCGGGCGGACAGATGATGTGGCTGGCCGTGGACGCGAAGATTCGCGCACTCACCCACGACGAGGAGTCGCTCGATACGTTCGCCAAGGATTTCTTCGGCGTCGACAACGGCAGCTTCGTCACGAAAACCTACACGTTCGACGATGTCGTGAATGCGCTGAATGGCGTCGCGAAGTACGACTGGAAAGCGTTCCTCGATCGTTATGTCGACGAACTGGAGCCGCCGTTCACCAAGGGCCTGGAGTCGACCGGCTGGAAACTGGTGTACACCGACAAGGAAAGCCCGTACGAAAAGCAGTACGACAGCCAGGACGAATCACCGCGCCACATCTACAACTTTACGTATTCGATCGGTCTGACGCTGACCCGGGACGGCGACATCAATGACGTGCGCTGGAACGGTCCGGCGTTCAAGGCGGGCATCGGCTCCGGTGGCGAAGTGGTCGCGGTGAATGGCCAGGACTACAAGGCCAGCGTGCTTAAACAGGCCATCACCGCCGCCAAGGATTCGAAGCAGCCGATCGAGTTGCTGATCAAGTACCAGGGCGACTACACGACCGTGCCGGTGGACTACCACGGCGGCTTGCAGTATCCGCATCTCGAGCGGATCAAGGGCGCGCCCGATTATCTGTCGCAGATCATCGCTCCACGCAAGTAAACCCTCGCACCCAGCGGCCCACGCAGGCGGGCCGCCCTCGCTGGAGAAGCCGCATGAAGCCGACCGCCCTCGCCGCCGTCCCCTTGATCGCCCTTGCCGTCGCCGCGTTCGGCGTCGCACCGTTTGCTGCCGCCCAGCAGGCGCCACTACCCCTGACCGGCAGCAACCAGCCGCCGCCGCAGGATATCGACTATCCCGGCACATTGAAAATCCACGTCGATGCCAGCGACATCGGCCGCCGCATCTTCAACGTGCACGAAACGATTCCGGTCAAACCCGGCTCGTCCATCTATCTGCTGTATCCGGCGTGGATTCCCGGCAACCACTCGCCGTCCGGCCCGATCGACAAGGTCGCGGGGCTCGTGATCAAGGCCAACGGCCAGAGGATTCCCTGGCAGCGCGACAAGTACAACGTGTTCGCCTTCCACGTGGACGTGCCCGTGGGCGCGGACACCTTGGATGTCCAATTCCAGTTCCTGTCGGCGCAGGATCGCGAGCAGGGGCCGATCATCATGACCCCGGAAATGCTGGACCTTTCCTGGAACAAGGTGTCGCTGTACCCGGCGGGCTACGACGCCAACCGCATCAAGACCATTCCCAGCGTGACGCTGCCCGGCGGCTGGAAGTTCGGCAGCGCGCTGGAGGTGGCCAGCACCGATGGCGACACCACGACCTTCAAGCCGATCGACTACATGAACCTGGTCGACTCGCCGATCTATGCCGGCAAGCATTTCAAGCGGCTCGATCTCACCAGCAAGAACTCGCCGCCGGTGCACGTGGACATCGTGGCCGACGAGCCGAAGGATCTCGAAGCTTCCGATGAAGCGGTGCAGGCTTTGAAGAACATCGTGGTGCAGATGGATCGCCTGTACGGCGCATTCCATTTCGATCACTACGATTTCCTGTTCTCGCTGTCGGACAAGCTGAGCGGCAAGGGGCTGGAGCACCACCGTTCCAGCGAGGACGGCGTCGGTCCGGATTTCTTCACCGGTTGGAACCTGACCACGCCGCATGATCTGCTCACCCACGAATTCAACCATTCGTGGGATGGCAAGTACCGGCGCCCGGCGGACCTTTCCACGCCCAACTTCAACGTGCCGATGGGCGATAGTTTGTTGTGGGTGTACGAGGGTCAGACGCAGTTCTGGGGCAACGTGGTGGCCGTGCGCGCCGGGCTCGAGAACAAGGACACCGGGCTCGCGCTGCTGGCGCAGGTGGCCGCGAGATACGACATGGACCGGCCCGGCTTCCGTTCCTGGCGCAACATCCAGGACACCACCAACGATCCGACCATCGCGCAGCGAGCACCGCTGCCATGGCGCAATTACCAGGGCAGCGAGGATTACTATTCTGCCGGGCAACTGATCTGGCTGGCGGTGGACGGCAGGATGCGCAGCTTGAGCCACAACAAGCATTCGCTGGATGATTTCGCGCGCGCATTCTTCGGCATCCATCCCGGCGCGTGGGACGTCAACACCTACACCTTCGAGGACGTGGTCGCCGGCCTGAACAAGATCGTGCCGTACGACTGGGCGAGCTTCCTGCGCGAACGCCTCGACGGCCACGGCAATCTTGCCGAGGCGCTGAAGCTCGAAGGCTGGCAACTGGTCTACAAGGACGAGGAGTCCAAGGCCGCCAAGGCCGTGATGGCGAGCTTCCGCAAGCGTTTTCCGAAATACGCGGACAGCGCCGACTTCACCTATTCGGTGGGCTTCTCGGGTTCCGGCAAGGGCGAGTTGCGCGACGTGCGCTGGGACAGTCCGGCCTACAAGGCGGGCCTTTCGCCAGGCATGACGATCGTGGCGGTCAATGGCACCGAGTTCAGTGCGGACGGGATGAAGCAGGCCATCAAGGATGCCAAGGGCAGCAGTCAACCGATCAAGCTGCTGGTCAAGAACTTCAACGAGTACAAGACCCTCGACATCGACTACCACGATGGACTGAAGTATCCGGACATCGAGCGCATCAAGGGCACGCCGGATTACCTGTCGCAGTTGTACGCGCCGAAGAAATAGCGCGCATGGATTGATCCGGAGGCTTCATTCGAAGCTGTTGCAGCAGGCCGGACCCCGGAACGCCCGCCAGGGGTGGCGGGTTCGATGGTCGTTGTGGTGCCACCCAGTCGGGGCGCCGCTTTCACACGACAGGTTGGGTGAGACGGCGATCCGGGACGATCGCACGAAGACATGCGCGCGCCATGCGTTCTTCCTCCGGCGTCAGCGACTGCAGCAACGTGACCTCGCCCGCGACGAGCGTCGCGACGGGGACGCCGTCGCGGTAGGCGATGCGTGAGCTCGCCACGGCCGGCACCCTCGCCCCCGGCAACACGTCGCCGACAAGGTTCAACGGGTCGGCGCCACTGACAGCGACCCAATTGCCGTCGAGTTCGCGCTTGCGGACGCGGCGCAGCGCCTCGACGGCTTCCGGCAACGCGAATTGCTCGCCCACCACGCCTTCGACGAAACGGCCGCCGCGGATTTCGCCGCGCGCTTCCAGCCGTTGATAGATCTTTCGCAATTCGCGCCATGGCGGCAGCCACGAAGCTTCCCGTTGCAGCAGTTTCCAGAACACCACGCCCCAGCGGCGCAGCAGCGTGCGGGCGATGTGTTCGAGATGTTCTCCCTCTGCCGCTTGCGGTTGAGGGGGAGTGTGCGACAGCATTGCGGCGTTCCGCACCAGGCTCCAGCGCCCCGCATCCTCGATGCCGCTCAACATGTGGCGGGCGAGTCGGCGCTGGCGCGGGTGCTTGCGCTTCGAAGCAGGTTGCAGCAACGCGCGCAGGCCGGCGAAGCTGTCCGCGCCGATCGTGCCCGCGCCGACCAGTTCGCCCAGTGCACCTTCCAGTTCCACCTTCAACAGACGCGTGCCATCCGCGATTTCGCCGAAGAACGACGCGCCGTGTTGCGCGAGGAATTCGGCGACGGCCTGCGCGCGCGAAGACAGCGCCGGCGGTTCGGCGTTCCCCTTCATGCCGATCGCGTTCCATGTCGCCAGCTGCCTGCGCGGCAGCAGCACGATCGGCGAGGCGCGCACCGGCGAGGCGTGTGCACCGCCCGCGGATACGCGCAGTCGCGTCCACGCGATGCGCCCAGCCCCGCACAAGGCATCCAGCCAGGCAATGTCGTAGCCGGTCACGCGCGCAGGCAGCAATTGCGATTCCCATGCGCCGGCGGGCGCCTCGAAACCTTCGAGTTGCGCCAGCACCGCGGCCAATGCGTCGGGGCCGCGCAGTTTCGCGTCGGCAGCGACGTGTTGCCAATCCATCAGGAAACGCACGAAATCGCGCGGCGCGACGGGTTCGATCTCGCGGCGCAGGCGTTGCAGGGTGCGGCGATGGATGCGCGCCAGCAAATGCCGGTCGCACCATTCCTCTTCATTCGCGGCCGGCGTGAAGCGGCCGCGCATCGCACAACCCTCGCGTTCCAGCGCGGCCAGGGCGATCGCGACATCGCCGCCACCGATGCCGAACGTGCGCGCCAAGTCACTGGCGAGGATCGGTCCCGTGCAGCCAAGCCGTGCGCGCAGGATTTCGACCAGCGCGTCCTCGCGCGTCCATGCCTTCGCGACGAATTCGGCGGGCGCCTCGATGGGCGGCTGCAATGCCGCGTACGGATGAATCGCCTGCCACATCGGCAGCGATTCGGCGGCGAGCCACAGCTTGACGCCCTCTCCGCCCGGGAGAGGGGCAGGGGTGAGGGTCCGAGTCTGTGCGGAAGGTTGATACGGGTCCGAACCCTCACCCGCCGCTGCACGGCACCACGGAGTTTCGTTGCCATGGATGGCGGTTTTCCCGAAGGGAGAGGGAAAAAGCAGACGCGTCGCACGGTGCGCTCGCACCAATTCTTCAAGATGGTCGCTCCATCCGGCGTTGCGTGCAGCTTCGCCATCCGTAACCGCACCCAGTGCCAGCAAAGCCTCGTGCATCTCGTCGGCATCGCGCGGCGTGGGCCACGCTTCTTCGCGCACCGCCGCGATCGCATCCGCGTCCAGCTTGCCCAGGTCTTCGGCGCTTTGCGCATCGACGAAACCGCGCGACGACACAGCCTGGGTGCGCCGCTCCTCCAGTGGCGCACCATCGAGGAAGGCATAGGGTCGCGCGCCGAGGATTTCGGCGGCGAGTTGCGAAGGCGCGGTCAAGTCGCGCGCGACGATGCGCGCCTCGCCGTTTTCGAGTCGTTTCAGCAACGCGATCAGCCCTTCCAGATCCATCGCGTCGTGAAGGCAATCCTGGAGCGTCTGCGCGACCAGCGGGTGATCCGGGATCTTGCGCTCGCCCACGATGTTTTCGAGGCAAGCGACCTGGTCGGGAAACACGGTGGCCAGCAGGTCTTCCGATTTCATGCGCTGGATCTGCGGCGGCACCTTGGCGCCGCCCGCGAAACGCGGCAGCGCCAGAGCGGCGCCGGCGTTCCAGCGAAAGCGCAGCGCGAACATCGGCGCGTCCAGCAGCGCCTGGGTCAGCACGTCGCGCACCGAATTGGAATGCAGATAACGCGCGACTTCGTCCAGCGGAAAGCTGTGGCTGGTCGAAAGCGAAAGCACGATCGCGTCTTCGGTTGCGGCGGCCTGCAGTTCGAAGTTGAAGCTGCGGCAGAAACGCTTGCGCAGCGCCAG
>DAIUEL010000175.1:0-5924 GCA_036845145.1 Rhodanobacteraceae bacterium
CCAGCACCATGCCATACGGTTTTTCGATGGCTTCGAGGAACAGCGCCTTCTGGTCCTCCTCGTAGCCGAGCTTCTCGACGCCCAGCTTGGCCGCCGCGGCATCCAGGATGCGCAGCACTATCTTTTCGCCGCCGAGCGTTGGCAGGGTCGAGACGCGGAAGTCGAACGACTTGGTCTTGGACAGGTTGAGCTTCATGCGCCCGTCCTGCGGCACGCGGCGCTCGGCGATGTCGAGGCGCGACATCACCTTCAGGCGCGACGCGATGCGCGGCGCCAGCTTCAGCGGTGGCGACGACACCGCGCGCAACACGCCGTCCATGCGCAGGCGCACGCGATACTTGGTTTCATAAGGTTCGAAGTGGATGTCCGAGGCGCCGCGCTTGATCGCGTCCAGCAGGATCTTGTTGACGTACTTGACCACCGGCGTGTCGTCGGTGCCGGAGGCATCCATCATCGCGCTGTCCGCGCTGCCGCCGTCTTCTTCGCCGATCGTGAGGCCTTCCAGGCCTTCATCGGCATCGCTGTCGCCACCGATGCTGATGCTCTGCGCGTTCTGTGCCTGCTCGATGCCGCGCTTCAACTGTTCGGCTTCGATCAGGATCGGTTCGACCGCGCAATTGGTATGGAACCGGATCTCCTCCAGCACGCGTGGGTTGGCCGGGTCCTTCAAACCCACGAACAGGCGGCTGCCGCGCCTCAGCAGCGGCAGCACCGTATGCTTCTCGATCAACTCTTCGGAAAGCTCGCCGATCGGCAACTGGGTGACGTCGATCGCGGACGTGTCCAGCATCGGCACGCCGAACTCGGCGGACAGCGCCTGCGTCATGCGCAGGCCATCGACCATGCCGTTTTCAACGAGATAGCTTGCCACCGGCAATTTCTGCCTGGCAGCGTCTTCCACCGCTTGCCGCGCATCGGCTTCCGTGAGCACGCCTTCCAGCGCCAGTCGACGCGGAATGCCCGTCAGGCCGGGCATGCTGGGTGCCGGGTTCATCTGTGTTGCCATGAAAGGAGTCCAACCCCCCGAATCGCAAGACGAATGTAGCGGAAAAGCCCGGCCTTGGGCAGGCCGCGGCGAGACCCGCGTCCCAATTCGCAGAAGCTGGATGCTCGATTCATGCCAACACCTCGCGGAACGATCTTCCCGGCCCCGGACAACCGGTTCCGGATCGCGCTGCACGGGTCCGGAATGACCACCAAAGCTGGCGAGCGGTCGACCTGGACCGAAGGCGGCGCGTAGCGCGAGCGCCAAGGATGGCCCGAGTCAATCGGTGTCGGCCCATCGAGATCGGTGCCCGGCACGTCCTGCGCTAAGATGCCCGCAGCCGGAGGAGCCCTCTTTGATCAGCATCATCCTGCCCGCCAGGAACGAAGCCGCTGCGCTCGCCGACCTGCTGCCGGCCTTGCGCGCGGCCCAACCCGAGGCCGAAATCATCGTCTCGGACGACGGGTCCACCGACGGTACCGCAGGACTGTGCGCCGGGCATGGCATCACCCGCGTGGGCACGCCGTATTCCATGGGCAACGGTGCCGCGATCAAGCGCGGCGCGCGCGCGGCGAAAGGCGACGTGCTGGTGTTCATGGATGCCGACGGCCAGCACGACCCCGCCGACATTCCGCGCCTGCTGGCCAAGCTGGACGAAGGCTACGACATGGTGGTCGGCGCCCGCGGATGGGGTGACCAGGCCGGTGTCGGACGCGGGGTCGCCAACACGTTCTACAACTGGCTGGCGTCGAAGATGACCGGGCATCGCGTCGATGATTTGACCTCCGGATTCCGCGCTGCGCGCGCCGACAAGTTTCGCGAGTTCGTCCACTTGCTGCCCAATGGTTTCAGTTACCCGACCACCTCCACCATGGCGTTCTTCCGCAGTGCCTACCCGGTCGCGTACGTGCCGATCCGCGCCGCCGAACGCGTCGGCAAAAGCCACATCCGGCCGTTGCGGGACGGCGTGCGTTTCCTCCTGATCATCTTCAAGATCGCAACCTTGTACGCGCCGCTGAAACTGTTCGCGCCCACCGCGATCGCATTCTTCGTGCTCGGCTGGACCTACTGGGCCTGGACCTTCCTCGAATTCCATCGCCTGAGCCTGGTCAGCGTGGCGCTGTGGAGCGCCTCGGTGATCGTCTTCCTGATCGGGTTGATTTCCGAGCAGATCACGTCGCTCACCTATCGTCGCGATGTGTAAATGTCGCGGTGATGCTTGGACATGAAGAAGGTGCGGCTGCTCGCATTGACCACGTCATATCCGCTGCATCCGGGCGGTTCGGCTGGCGTTTTCGTGCAATCCCTTTATCGGCGATTGTCAGACCGATATGCGATCGATGTCGTCTGTCCAGCTGACACGAAAGTCACGCAGACGTCGTTCAATGATTTCACCGCTGGCGATATTCGCGTCCACGCCGTGCGCTATTTGCCGCGGGCATGGCGCACATTGGCCCAGCAGGCCGGCGGAGTCATATTGAGTGTGAAGCGCGCACCGTGGCGTGCATTCCTGCTGCCGGCGTTGCTGGGCGCGCTGTTCTGGCGCTGCCTGATACGCGCGGGCGAGGCGGAGTTGATCCACGCCAACTGGACCGTATGCGGTGTCATGGCCGGCATCGTCGGGCGCCTTCGACGGAGGCCTGTCATCACCACCTTGCGCGGCAGTGACGTGGCGCGCGCGGAACATTCATGGCTGGACCGAGTCATCCTGGGTCTCGCGGTGCGTTCCAGTGCCACAGTGATTTGTGTTTCCGAGGCGATGGCCGAGCGCGCGCGCCGGCAGTTTCCCCATCGCGCCGCCGACATCCATGCGTGCCTCAATGGTGTCGACGAGGCATTCTTCCGGGTCGTCCGGACGCCCTCCGACGGACAGACCTTGCGCGTTCTTGCAGTGGGCAATTTGATACGCCTGAAGGGCTTCGATGTGCTGATCGAAGCCGTTGCGCGAGCGCGCTGCCGGGATCATGTGCGGGTGTCCATTGCCGGCGATGGCATCGAAGGCGAGGCACTCCGTGCGCTCGCGGCAGCCCGCGGCGTGTCTGCATGCTTCGAGTTCGCAGGCAGGCTGCCCGTAGCCGACATGCCGGGGCGGTTTGCCGACGCGGACGTGTTCGTGCTTTCCAGCTACTCGGAAGGTCGGCCGAATGTTGTCGTGGAAGCCCTGGCGTCGGGGTTGCCAGTCATCGCGACGGACCTCGAAGGCGTGCGGGGCATGGTGGTACACGGCGATACCGGCTGGCTGATCCCCGCAGGTGATGCCGATCGATTGACGGCGGCGTTGGATCAGGCAAACGCGGATCGTGCGGAGCTTCGTCGCCGGGGCGAACGTGCACGCGAGATTGCAAACACGCAGCTCGGCACGTGGGCGGAAACCGCGCAAGCCTATGACGCGCTGTTCCGCGCAGCCCTGGCGTCGAATGAAAAGGGGCATCCCTCATGTGCGGGATAGCCTTTCTCCTGAATCCGGACGTGTCGTCCGCGGAACGCCGCGAGCGCATGACCGCAGCCTTGCAACGCCTGGAACATCGCGGCCCGGACGAAACCGGCTGCTTCGTGGACCGCGATTTCGCGGCCGGGCAGACCCGGCTGGCGATCATCGACCTTGCCGGTGGCCACCAGCCGGTGCGCGATCCGACCGGACGCTGGGTGCTGGTGTTCAACGGCGAGATCTACAACTACAAGAATCTCCGCGCGCAATTGGAGGGCCGATGGCAATTCCGGGATGACAGTGATACGGAAGTGCTGCTGGCCGGACTGGTCACTGAAGGGCCGGGATTCGTCGAACGACTCGACGGCATGTGGGCGTTCGTCCTGCACGACATTGCGTCCGGCGAGTCACTCCTTTCGCGGGATCGCTTTGGCAAGAAGCCGCTGTACTACCGCCACCACGGCGCGCTGTTTGCGTGCGCGTCCGAACTGCCTGCGCTCGCGGTCCTGACGCCGCACGCGACATTGACCGAAGATGATGCCGGCATCGCGGATTACTTCCGTTACGGCTACGCATTGCCGGGCGCGACGTGCGTTGCCGGGGTCAAGGAGGTTCTGCCCGCACATGTGATGTGGAGGCATCCGGATGGCTCGGTCGTGCAGAAGCGCTATTGGTCGCCCTCCACCGAGCCGTGGACAGGCGGCTTCAATGAAGCCGCGGAACACGTGCGCGAATTGCTGGCGGCGAGCGTGCGCCGGCGCCAGTTGGCGTCGGACGTGGAAGTCGGCGCGTTCCTTTCCGGCGGCGTGGATTCGACCACCGTGTGCGCGCTGGCGCAGCAATCGGGATTCGGGCGACTCAGGACGTTCACCGCGGGATTTGCCGAGCCCACTTACGATGAGCGCGCGCCGGCGGCGCGTGCCGCCGCCGAGCTAGGCACCCTGCACACGGCGGAAGAAATCAAGCCGGAAACGGCCGCAGCGCTTGCCGTCGAACTACCGCGCCGCATCGGTCAACCCTTCGGTGACTCTTCGCTGGTGCCGAGTGCGCTGGTGGCTTCGGTCGCCGCCAAACACGTCAAGGTGGTCCTGACGGGCGACGGCAGCGACGAGATTTTCGGCGGCTACGCCCGATATGCCGGCCGCTTGCTGCGCCAACGCTACCACCGGGTGCCCGCCGCGCTGCGTTCCGTGATCGAGCGCGCCGTGCTGGCAACGCCCGAGCCCTACGCGCATCACAGCGGAAGCCTCATGAAGCGCGCGCACTTGTTCGTGCGCCTGGCACGTGAGGATCGCGACGCCTACATCGGCCCGCCGGCCATCCGCAAGGAGACGCTTGCGCGACTGGTGCCCGATTTGGGTGCGGGCAACACGATGCCCGAACTTCCGTGGCCGAACGATCCCGACGAAATACGCCACATGCTGCTGATGGATTCGCTGGTCTATCTGCCCCAGGACATCCTGCAGAAAGTCGATCGTGCGGGGATGATGTTTTCGGTCGAGGCCCGCAGCCCCTTCCTGGACAAGGAGCTCTTCGAATTCGTGATCCGCGTTCCCTGGCAATGGCACTTCAATCGGCTGCGTGGCAAGCGCCTGCTGCGGGCAGCAATGCGCGGTCGGGTGCCCGATTTCATCTGGGATCGCCGCAAGCAGGGATTTGCCTCGCCCGTCAGCCACTGGCTACGCGACTGGCTGGGTGACGACCTGCTGGCCATGGCTGCGTCTGGAAATACCGGTGTGGTGGATTCCGATGGCTTGCGCGCGCTGCTGCGCGAACATCGCGCGGGAAGCCTGGATCATTCGCAACCTCTCTGGATTGCGTACTCCTATCTGCGCTGGCGCGCGGATGTCGCCGGTTGATTGCATGCCTCGCGCAGATCGAATATTGCTTGTGTTGCCGAGCCTCGAGCGGGGTGGTGGTGAACGCGTCATGCTGCAACTGGCGCGATCGTTCATTGCAGCGGGCAGGGAAGTCCATCTGGCCGTCCTGCTTGGCGGTGGTCCCTTGCGCGGCGAGATTCCAGATGCAGCCGTGGTGCATGAGTTGATCCCCGCCGGGCATGCGAAAGGTTTCGCGTTGGCGTGGCACGCGTTTTCCAGGCTGGTTTCGCTGATGCGAACCGTGCATCCGGATGCGGTGCTCAGCACCATGACGGGCACCAACTTGCTGGCCGTCTTGGCTTGCAAACGATCACATGCTCGCGTACGGCTTGTGTTGCGCGAAGCGTCCAGCCTCATCAATGCACGTGGCTTTTTCAAGCGGAGGGCGATGCGCTGGCTATACCGCCAAGCCGACATGGTCGTCGCTGTTTCACGGGGAGTTGCGGAAGATTTGCGCGGCCTGGGTATTCCTGATGATCACGTCCATGTCATACACAACCCGGTTGATCCGGGGCGCTTGCGCCATCTTGCGCGTGTCGGTCCCGTTCTGCCAAGCCTCGACGGCGTGCCTTATGTGATCGCGCTTGGACGGCTGACGGAGGCGAAGGACTATCCCGCTTTGCTGCGCGCT